>CALVJJ010000020.1 GCA_944332185.1 uncultured Clostridia bacterium | reverse complement strand
TTCTGGCTTTTTTGATATACAAGATAAACTTTCTTTAACGATGCAAGAGTATAGTGAAGATTTAATGGAAATTAGTCCTGATGACTTAGATTTGTCCATAGAAGTGGGACAAGGGGGCACGTACAAATTAGAAATTTTAGGAAATGTAAGAAGACTAAAAGTGCTAGGAGGATTTAGTACAACTTCGTTCTAAAAAAGTTGTTAGACTCATATACTTTGGTAGGAGTATAAAAAATGAACAAAGCAACAATTATGAGTATCAAACAACAAAAAATTGTGTATCAACACAAAAAAATTGGACAATCTATGGGCTTGGTCTATAGTATTAGTGTATTTGCATTTATTGTTTTATGTTTTTCTTGTCTAAGAATCATGAATGTCCAAAGTATCAATGATGTATTTTCTATTGCAGAGTCTGTCTTTAATCCTATTTTACCACTCTATCATGACAATAGTGTGATAGATTTTGTCAGCAGTGACTATCTAGAACACTTAAAAGAGGACAAAGATGTCAAATTGTCATTGCCAGTTCGAGCAAGTCAAGTAGAAGAACAGGGTACATCGATTATCTTCCGTGCTGACAATTCTATTATGGTATTAGCACCAGAAGACGGAATTGTCACCAAAATAGAAACCAATGCTGATGGTAAAAAATATATTATCATTCAACATAGTACTTCTATTAGTACACAATTAGTAGGGTTAGATGTGGTAGGAGTCGAAGTGGGACAACAAGTAAAAATGGGACAAGAATTGGCAACTATGGATAGCTCCAATCAAATAATGATGTCGGTATTGCAAAACAATCAAAGTCTAAACATTCATCTTGATCAAAAAACCATTCAGTGGGAAGCATGACAATAAAAGTTCACCCTTTATATATTATTTTTTCCTTTATTCTCATTTATTGTGGTAGAATTGATGAATGTTTATTGTATTTCATTGTTGTACTTTTACATGAAATGGCACATTACGTAGTGGCAAGATTGTTAGGATACAAACTCAATCACATGGTTTTTATGCCTTATGGGATTGGTATTGGAGGCGAAAATGTCAGGTTCCAAAACAAACATGAAATTATGATTGCTCTTGCTGGACCTTGCATGAATTTTTTATTAGCAATAGGGACCATGGCATTGTGGTGGTGGATTCCTATCATGTACTCTTATACAAAATTATTCGTAACAATCAATTTGGTGTTAGGAATATTTAATTTGTTGCCTTTTTACCCATTAGACGGGGGAAGAGTGCTCTATGCTTTGACATTATTTACAAAATGGGCAAAAAAGATAGATACATTGGATACTATTTTGACGATAGGGACTTCCTGTATATTACTCATCAATTTTATCTACTCTATATTCCATGAAATCAATTTTACCTTATTATTCATTGCCTTATTTTTACTAGCTTCTATTGGAAGATATAGAAAAGAAAATTTGAATTATCGCTTATTTACCCATATAGATCCACAACCTAAAAAAATGGAAAAAATTCTGGTCTATAAGGATACTAAAGTACAAACCATGCTAGATATGCTTCGTTGTGATAGATATTACACTTTTGTCATTATGGACAATGAGCAACAAATCATCAAAGAAATTACCCAAGACCAGTTGATTGCATTATCTAGGCAAAAATAGTTTTCTTGCCTACTATTTTATGATACAATACTTTTAAGTAATTATGGAAAAAGAATACAAAAGAAGACTAAATATTAGACCTATGTTTATGCTCTTTTTAGGACTCATGATTGGTGTTGTCATGATGTCTATCTTTTTTGTGTATTCTTTGACTAGTACTAGTATTGTTATACTTGCGATGATCATAACCATAGTGGTATTTTGTCTTGTGATGAGTATTCTTTTGATCTGGAATACCTCGTATTTTGTGAAGACTTATGCAAAACACTGTCTATGTTTTGTAGTTGCATTTTTCCTTATGGTAGGGTATAGTGGGATTTTGTTTTCCAAAATTCATGCTGCTCCAGTATTTTCTGATCAAGTCATACTCATTGGAACTATTGCTAATGATACAAGTCATTCTGCTAATAAAACCTTGCGTCTTACAGATGTTAAAGTGGTAGATAATGAAGGCAAGTCTTATACTTTACACTACGATGTAGAGTTAGAAGTCTATCAAGCAGATATCCAGTCATATCCACTTGGTATGGTGGCTTCTTATTATGGGTATCTAGACAAATTATCTATCAAAGAGTATTGGGACAAGTGGGTAGATGGAATTGGCTATCAGGCAGATGCAGAACTCAATGTTACCTTTAAAGTAGAAAGGTCAATTAGTCAAGAATTCAAATTATATATTAAGAATTTGTTGCAATTTCATATGACAGAAGATTTGGCAGGACTATGTTATGGTAGTCTGTTTGGTGAAAAGGTAGGAGTGGATTATGATACCAAACAAGCATTTACTAGCAGTGGGTTAGGACATTTGTTAGCAGTATCTGGTTTGCATATATCTTTCTTTGTAGGACTGCTTACGTTTTTCCTAAAGAAAATAAAATGTTCTAGATGGGTAAGACTAGGTATTATAGGAATATTTTTACTCATATATTGTCACCTTTGTGGGTACAGTCCAAGTTGTATAAGAGCAAGTGTGATGAGTATGGTGATGTTATTAGGGTATATTGTAGGGTGGCAGTATGATACGTTGTCTGCATTAGGAGTAGCAGGTTGTGTGATCTTACTGTTAAGTCCTTTTAGTGTTTTTGATATTGGATTCCAAATGAGTTTTTTAAGTATAGTAAGTATCATTACATTGTATCCAACGATACAAAAAATACTTAACAAAACAAAATTTCCATCGTTTATGGTTCAATCGTTTGCTATAACAATAGGTGTCAATTTTTGTATGATACCGGCAATGATTGTGTATTTTGAAAAAATATATGTATTATCTTTATTTTCTAATATGCTTGCCATTCCTATTTTTGGTGTTGCATATTCAGTATTGGTCATTGTGTTACTTATGGTACTATGTATGCCTTTTTTATCTAGTCTTTTCATTTTGCCTTCCTTATTATTCCATGCTGTAAAATATATTGCAGTCTATTTTAGTACCATTCCATTTGCAACTATTCCTGTATTCTCTATCAGTCTGTTTACCATACTTTGTATGATGCTATTTTTAATCATAGTAAAATTTTATATGTGTTCTCCAAAAATGAAATATATCTTAAGTACTTGCTTGTTTTATGTCATTATTGGTAGTTTAGTATTCAGTAACATACCAACAAAAATTAACCAATCAGCTATGTATCTAGTAAGTCATAGTCCATCTATTATTTTAGAGAATCATCAGTCTAACAAACGGTATCTAATAGGACTTGGTAGTTGGGAAGAAAATAACTATCTTACAAACTATATAAAACAACAAAAAATGTACAATATTGATAGTATTTTTTATGATGATCTAACCTATCAAGATTGGACAGATTGGGAGGGGTATCAAGAAAAATATCATATCAAGCATCAATATGTACCAAGTGAAGACCTTACCATTTTCTCACCCAATCTAGAAGTAGTGGACCAAATAAAAATAGGAGATTGGTGGATTAGACCATTTTATGTTGTAGATAGATGTATAGGCTATGAAATCGAAACTACAAATCAAACGATTCTACTACTAGATACACCTAGAAAAGCAGAATGGGAAACGATTTGTCAATATGATTGCGATATCATGATCATAGAACAATTAAATTTTAGTATTCAACCAGACAAAAATGTGTTATACTATGTTAAGAACACAAGAGTAGATAAAGTACAAGGAGTATGCTATTTAGGTAGCGAACATCAAAAGGTATTGATACAATGAAGTTTGAAGAATTGAAAAAAAGTTTACAATCTAATATTGCCAGTAATTATCTTTTATATGGTAATGATGCATTTGTTTTGCAGTACGCAGAACAAATGATTGTGAGTGCCTGTAACATACAATTCCCCGAAATGAATGATATGCGTTTTGGGGAAGACTTTGATATGCAAATGGTTTTAAAAGCACTGGATACTGTGCCTATGATGAGTGATAAAAAAGTGGTAAGGGTAGATATTAGCGATCCAAAAAGGAATTGTCAAGACCTTGTAAAGTATCTAGATAGTCCTAATCCAACAAGTGTACTCATCGTAAACATTCATGATCAAAAAGATAATTACAAAACTCTAGTATCTGCCATGAATAGTGTCGATTGTAATAAACTGAGTGAAAAATTAGTATCGGCATTTTTAACAAGAGAATTAAAAAAATATAACAAATCTATTACGGCATCAGCTTTGCAAAAATTAGTACAATATTGTTTGCTAGATATGTCCACCTGTATGAACGAAGCAAAAAAAGTGGCACTCATTATTGGAGACAGAACAACCATTGAAGATGCTGATATTGAGAATAACGTGACAAAGAATATGGAATATCAAATATTTGAACTAACAGAGAATTTAGCCAAAAAAGATGGTAAAAAGGTGTACCAATTATTGAATGTGATCAAACAAAAAAAAGACAATGTACGTAGTCTAAATAGTTTGATTTTTAATCATTTTCGTAGAATGCTACACGTAGGATTATCTAAAATGAACAAAAGTCAATTAGCCACATATTTAGGTGTCAAAGAATATGCCATTACCAAAACAATGGAGCAAGCAAAATTGTTTACCAAAAAACAATTAAAAGATATTTTTGAACAATGTTTAGCACTAGACTATCAATTAAAAAATAGTGAGATCACTCCAGAAAATGCAATAGACTTTATTTGTCTATATATTTTGAATTTGGCTTAAAAAGGAATAAAAAAACCACCGCTAGGGTGGTGTTTTTTATTATTCTGCATCTTTTTTAGTAGCAGCAGCTTTTTTGGTTGTTCTTTTAGCAGCTGGTTTTTTAGCTGGTTCAGATTTTTCAGCTTTACTTGCAGCAGTTTTTGTTGTTGCTTTCTTTGTAGTGGTTGTTTTAGTAGCAGTAGTCTTTCTAGTAGTAGTTTTTTTAGCAGGAGCTTTTTCTTCTACTTTTTCTTCTACTGGTTTTACTTCTTCTTTCACTTCAACAGGTTGTGGATTGCGTGCTTTTACTTTTGTAAGAGCTGCACTCAATCTAGCAACTTTTCTGCTAGCATTGTTTTGATGTAGAACACCTTTTGATGCAGCAGAGTTGATAGCAGCAACAAGTTCTGGAAGCATGGTTTCAGCTTCGTTCACTTTGCTTTCAGCAAGTAATTTTTTGTATTTTTTAATAAAAGTGCTTAAAGAAGATTTTACTAATTTGTTTTCTTCTTTTTGTCTTTTATTGACCAAAATTCTCTTTTTTGCTGATTTGATGTTTGCCACGATAAACTCTCCTTCTTTTCTTTATTCTTTTAGTACGCACTATTGTATCATAATAATTTGTTTTTGGCAAGAATTATCTTGCTTTTTTTGGAAATAATTTTTATATGAAAAAAAATATACAAAGTGAACTCATTAGCGAAAGGGTAAATCAAACAAAAATGGAGAATGCCAGTAGTGTGCCATTAGATTATCAAAAACGCACAGACAAATATGGTATACAAAAAGAAATCTACGAAATTCATACTACTATGCAAGAAAGAATTTATGGCTTAAAAAAAGGAAAATATACGCTTATTAGCTTTGATCAATATGGTCTCACCCCAACGATGGATCAGTATTTTATTGACTATCTGGCAAAATGTATAAAACCATATCTAACAAGTTTTCATAATCTACTTGTGATAGGATTAGGGAATAGACATATTAGTGCGGATAGTATTGGTCCAAAAGTTTTACAGTATATTTTGCCTACAAGATATTTAGCAAAACAAAAAATCTTATCTATCAAAAATAAAATGTCAGCTTTGTCTACCAGTGTATATGCATTGACAGGGATAGATAGTTTTGATATTGTAGACGCTGTGGCAAAAACCATTCATGCTGATTGCATTATCGCAATAGATTCTCTATGTGCAAGTGATTATCATAGGCTAGGTACTTCTTTTCAAATTCATGATGCAGGGTTCATGCCAGGACAAGGATTGGGTAACAAAAGAAAAAGAATTAGTAAAGATAAATTAGGCATCAAAGTGATTACCATCGGTGTGCCACTTGTCATGTATGCGTCGTCCATGTGTGATGATTTAGATGAAGAATTAGTGATTACTTTAAAAGACATTGATGACATAAGTGATAAAATTAGTCGCTATATTGGTCTAGCTATTTCAAAGGCTGTTACCAATTTGTCAATATCAGAAATTGAAAATTGGCTAACGGGTAGATAAGTATTTGCTATTTTTTAAAAATAATGATATAATAAATATATGAAACAAATCATAGCAATTAGTCAATCTCATGAAATTATTAAAAAAATAAAAAAGAATCAGTTCTCAAAAGAGAACTTTTTTGTGGTTGATGACCTTTTTGCTTTGTCTTTACCAGAAGCAAAAAATTGTGATATCGAATATGTGATTGTGTGTGATTCACTCATTTTTAGTAAAGAAGCAAAAGAGATTAGGGACTATTATATAGAGCATGCCAAATATTGTTTTAGTGTCAGTGAAAAAATCTACACAAGTTTTTGTGAAAAAGAAAATTGTGCTGGCATTACGGTTGTTATGAAAAAAACGACAGTAAATCTAGATCATGCACTAGAGCATTCCTCTTTTGTCCTAGTTAATGATGGGATAGAACAGTCTGGTAATCTAGGTACAATATTTAGAACTTGTGATGCAGTAGGGGTGGATCTTGTCATAGGAACCAATGTCAAAGCCAGTGTCTACCAACCAAAAGTATTACACGCTAGTCGTGGCATGGTCTTAAAAATACCTTTTATTGAGTGTGATAGTAGACAAGCAATCCAAAATTTATTAGATCATGGATATACCATTTATCTATGCGAACCAGAAGATGGTGTGTCTTTTGAAAAAGCTACTTATCAGGGGAAAGTGGCTATTGTCATTGGGTGTGAAAGATTTGGAATTAGTAAAGAATGGTTTTCTTATCCACATCAAAATATTAAAATTGAAATGTATGGTACTATGACATCTCTTAACGTTGGAGTAGCAGGTTCCATCATCTTATATCAAGCTCGTATTCAAAGAGATAAAGAATAAAAAAGTTCCATTGACAGCATGAATATGCTAGCATCAATAACAGGATATGTAAGTACCATTCATTTGGTATTGTATAATATTTATAAAAAAGACTGATTTGTTTTATACCAATCAGTCTTTTTATTTTTATTAAATTCCATATAATTGCATAATGTAGGCAATGGCTTTTGTAAGTATGGTCGGTCCCATTGCTCTTATCTTAGAATCATCTTTTTTGATAAGGTCAATATATTGTTTTTCTAAGTGGTTTTCGAATATATATTTACCAATCATGAAAAACATATGATAGGCATTGTAAGTATCTGTTTTTAGATTGTTAGATTGTATACTATTCATATCAAAATTACCAAGATGTTGTAATTGATTAGTCATATTCTTCCAGTTTTCTATGGTTTTATTTTCTATACTTCCGTCCAAATACTTTGCGTAACTTTCATCAAACCATCTAATGCGGCGAATGTGATATTTTTCATAGATAGATTTATTGATATATAGATGAACCATTTCATGTGTGAGAGTGTATTTTTTACTTTCCATACTCCATTGATCGTGTATATTGACTAATATTTGTATTTCGCCATTGTATGTGCAACCACTAGCCATTGCTGGAGGAGTTTTTCCATTGGATACTGATTGTATATATTTTACAAATTGCGCTCTTTCTGTAAAGTAAGATATTTTGATTTGTCCTAAAATACTCGTATTGCAAGAAAATACATTTTCCAAGATAGGTTGTTTTTGATAGAATAAGTCAAGTGATTCTTTGATAAATGTTTCTAAAGTATCTGCATAAGTAATATTAAAATAATTATCACAATATGTTTTCATATAAGAACTCCTATATAAAGAGTATACCATATTTTTAAAAATAGAGTATTTTTTTAATACATAATGTTATAAATATAAAAGCATAAATACTTTTTGAAAATTATTGACAAGCAGTATAAAATGTTGTATACTGACATTGTCTTTTAAGACAGTTGTGGTTCATTAGCTCAGCTGGTAGAGCAACTGACTCTTAATCATACGCTCCGAAACGAGTATAAACTATAAATATGGACCAGTAGCTCAGTTGGTAGAGCAATTGACTCTTAATCAATGGGTCCAGGGTTCGAGTCCCTGCTGGTCCACCACCCGAACCCCTTATTTTATAAGGGATTTTTTTATTTTGACATAACTAATTTTTACTTAAAATCGTCTAAAAATTTTGTAAAAAGTGTCTAAAAAATGCCATTTTTGCTTGTAAAATTTTAATATTTCACATTGCATAAAAACATCAAATTTTACTTAAAAATTGCCACTGTCTAAAAAATTGTCTAAAAATTTTTAAAAAAATTGCATAAAAAAGACTGAGAATTATCATAAATTCCCAGTCATTTTTTTACATTTCAAAATCTTTTTGTTTTTTCTTTTTACGCATTTCTTTTTCTTTCAGCCACTCTAAATATTCTTCATCTTCTTGTTGGGATTTCAGTTGTTCTTCTAATTTTGCAATTTTTTCTTCAAGTTCTTTTGTTTTGTCAGGTTCGTTTGTTTTTTCGTTTTCTTCTTTCTTTGAATTAAAGTTAAAAACATTTGAAATTGTTATTGCCGAGTTTTGTTTAGTCTTATAGTCCAAGTGGCTGTAAATGTTCGCTGTGGTGCCAAAATCGGCGTGTCCAAGCCATTCTTGAATTTGTTTCATAGGAACTCCGTTAGATAGCATAATACTCGCACAAGAGTGTCTCAAATCGTGAAAACGAATATGTTTAAGGTTGTTCTTTCTAATAATCTTGATAAAGTTGTGTGATAACCTATTAGGCAAAATCAATCTTCCAAGATTGTCAACACAAACATAATCTAAATATCTTTTGTCATAACTCTTGCCAAGTAATTTTTTATTGTTCTCAACTTGTTCTTTATGTTTAAGAAGTAGCTCTTCTGCCTGTGGGAGTAGTGGCAAAACCCTATTGCTTGTTTTGTTTTTCATCTTATCTGCTTTATGAATATATCTTTTTCCATCTATTTGCGTTTCAAT
>CALVJJ010000019.1 GCA_944332185.1 uncultured Clostridia bacterium | reverse complement strand
AGAGGAATACCAATGGAGAAAGTAAAAACCAACGAGTAAGTATCCTACCCCCGCTACCAGTAAAACAATATGGTATGAAAGTACCATATTTTTTTTGTTTTTAAAGATAGTATCGGTAGGATGAGAACCGTGGGTTCGGCAGTCTATGCTGTCTGGAAGGAACGAATACAAAGAGTATGGTATCAGCAATGCGAGAGGAATACCAATGGAGAAAGTAAAAACCAACGAGTAAGTATCCTACCCCCGCTACCAGTAAAACAATATGGTATGAAAGTACCATATTTTTTTTGTTTTTAAAGATAGTATCGGTAGGATGAGAACCGTGGGTTCGGCAGTCTATATTACATAAATATCAGCCTTTTGATAGGAATATACAGTAATGGATTACTTACTTCACAATCATATCGTAGTATAAAGGAAACAAAAAAAGAGATAGCAAAACTATCTCTTTTTTTTATTGGTACTATGTAATTGATATGTTTACTATTTAGGTTGTTTTAGTGATTTTAAATATACAATCCAAAGTACAGTGATGATCACAAGAATAATTGCTGAGAAGAAAGCAAAAAAATCAAATGACCAAAGTTCACTAGTGAAGGCATTGGTGACGAGAGCACAGATAGTCAATATATCAATAAAGATGGTAAGAATAAGACCTGTTGTGCGTAATTTTTTCTGATCAAATATAGCGCTTAGAGCATATATCATAATCGTAATAGCCATCAAGAAAATAATAATTGCAGTTAAGACAGTTCTTCCTTCTCCAAGAGATAACACTCTAATAGCAACATAATAAACATAATAAGGTGAACTACTGCTTACTCGTACTGTAATAGTCGTAAAACACATCAAAACTAGTGCAGTTATCATAAGAGCAGCAAAAATACTATTGAAGGTAATATTTTTTGCTAAATTACTAGGTTTTTTTGCTTTTGTTGGAGTAGTTGCAGTAGGTTGCGTTGGTGGTACAGTTTGTCTACTAGTTGATAAGGTATTTGTTTGTGGTACAAACATCTCTGCTAAAATACTTTGTTTTTGTTGATCAAATTCTTCTTGAGTAAGTATTTTTTCATCTAACAAAGTTTTTAAAGTTTTTAATTTTTGAATTTGTTGATCAGTCATGATTTTCTCCTCTGTTTTGTTTTATAAAATTAGTATATCATAGAAAAGTACGTGTGCAATAAGTATAGAAAAAATTTTCCATTATTTTTCTAATTCTGGTGCATTAGATAACGATAGAGCATCAGCTAATGAAGAAATGCTTGGATATTTGATAGAATCTAAAAATTTTTTGCAAGAGATGTATCGTTTTAGATAGTATTGTTTTTGTAGTATTTTTGCTGTTTCTTTTGTATCAGGAATACCATTTTTGATTTCTTTCATATACATATACTCTATAAAATCATAGATCATATGCCACTGGTCAAGGTAAATGATAGGGGTATCCTCTACATACTCTTCTTTTTGATGGAAACAAATACACGTTGTATGAGGGCTATGTTCAGCTGTTTTTAAGCATTGATGGACATTGTTATCAATAAATACATCTACTTGATAATTTTTGCAAAATTCCCATTTTTTGCGACAATTTAGAAAAATGGCATCTACTTTTAAGCCTGATTGTTGTATCATTTCCTGCGTAAGATATTTCATCACTTGCATAGCATAAGGTCTGCTAGATAGTAAAACAATTTGATGGTTTTGTTGTAGTGTGTTGATCAATTCAATACTGTCTTTCATAGCAAAAAAATGACTAGGTTTTAGGAAAGGGAAAATTTTGTTCAAAATAGATGGTTTATATTTTTTTCTTGTATCTAATAAGACTGGCTCTTTACCAGTAAAACGCATTTTTTTATCGCGATTGTTTAGATATGCATATACAGCAGATTTGTTGTTAAAAATGGTTTGATCAATATCAATGGCTATTAGCATATTTCCTTCCTTTTTTCTTATTTTTTAGTGTATCATAGAATACAAAAAAATGCAATAAAAACATTTTTGTATTCCTTTGTTTGATACAAATGAGACAAATTTTGACAAAAAAACACCAAGCATGTTTGGTGTCATACAGTATGTATATTTTTATAGAGAAAAAGAAAAAATAGTATACAAAATTTATTGTTTATTCATAAAAAAGAACACAGGCAAAAGTTAGGCTTGTGGTATTTGGCTTTCCATATCTTCTATTTGGTCTTGCATACTTTCTATTCTATCTTGTAGTCTATCTTGTTCTTGCTTGAGTTGATAAATATGAACAAATTGGTAACATAAGATAGCACAAAGCAGAATAACTACGAAGACAAAACTAGCAATAAGAATAGTCATGGTTTTCTTTTGATGCATATATACCTCTTTATTTAGTCACAATTTTCCCTATTTTTGATTGGAAAAATAAGTGTAAGACATTCTTTATTTTATTATAAACAAAGTAAAACCCTTTTGCAACTAATTTGCCGATTGTTTTTTGTTGTATCAAGATACCAAGTAAAAAAGCAAGATAGGTAAACCATTGCATTTTCCCGTCCCACCAGTAGATGACACCAAGATAATATATTCCACCAGCAAGAAGAGTGTATACAAAATCTAATAAGAAGGTTACAACTTTTTTCTTACCTGTCAATACATTCAAAATCCAACACACTGATAACACGCACCCAGCAACCATGCCGATTAAAAATAGTTTAGAAAAAACTTGTAATTGATGTTGTGTATTAAAATACATAAAAAATCCTATTTAAAAAATTTTGTCAAAAAAGATTTGCCTTGACTATAATCTATTTTGTCGATGGTGCCCACAACTTCTAACGTGCCGGTGGTAATATCGAACTGATTGACTTGCAAATTAGAACCAGTAATGATAAGATTGCAATTTGGTAACGCTATCAAAACACCTTTATCATTTGCACTTTTTACTTTATCAATGCCAGTGATGACTAACTTTTCTCTTTGCCAAAGAGTAAGGGTATGTTCTTTGCTGTTTTTTTCGCCTGTTGCTTTTACAATATTCATAGTTCACCTCTTTTTGTACTATATGAAACAATACCCCTATTCTAGAACAAAAGTTACATAAAATAGCAAGAACAATTCACACGTAATGTCCATGTCTTGTTTCACTTAATAAGACTCTAGGTAATATGTTAAAAATGCTTTTTGATTGAAAAAAAATGTGCTATACTATATGTGTACATACTGGGGTAAAATGTTGTTTGTTGTGTGAGTTGAGGTAGTGGCTATGAACGAAAATGTTTTTTATATGGAAGCGAATAATTTAGTGGTGAAATTGATAGGGGAAGAATTCCCTAATTTTAACCAAGGACTGTTAATAAGATTGCTCAATTATTTTCATAAATTAGTGGGGTATGAAGAAGAAGGGGCAAAAGTACGTCCAGACATTCTATTTACCGACAGTATTAGTTCTATTGAAAAAAATATTGAGAATTGTTTTAAATTAACCTTGTTTACTGATGACAATGAAATGAATTTTGAAAGAAGATTAAAATCATTGCTTTGTTTTTGCCAGAAAGATTGGTGTGTCTATGTAGAGCTAAAACAGGATAAAATTACCTATGGCATTATTCGTTCTATGAATTCTATCAAAGAAAAAAGTTTGAAAGATTTGCTGGAAGATAAAAAAGAAAAGATAGCCACAATGTGTCATTATGTATTAGTGGACGTTCGTAGCCAAAGTCATATTTTAATTAAAGGTGCTAATAATAATAATTTGATCGTGAACTTTGGATTGACTGAACAAGCCAACTACAACTGGGAAGGTGTGATTACCAGATTCGTCGATGCAAGTGTCAGCAAAGTAAAAACCACACAAAAGAAACTCAACGAAATCAAAACTCTGTATGAAAACATATTTCGTAATGCTTTTCAAAATGTCCATGGAGCAATTTGCCTAGTGGTAGACAAAGATTACAAAGACCAGACAGGCATATTATCAGATGGGGTATGGCTCAATGAACCAATCGAATTATCAAAACTTTTCTTTCAAAGCAAAAGTTTTAGTGAGTCCAAATTAAGAGCTATATCGGAATTGTTCGTCAGTATGCTGAACTATGATGGAATTACCATTGTAGACAATGCCGGGAAAATTCTAGCATATAATGTATTTGTAGAGATTTCACAAAAATCTTATAAAACATTGATTGGGGGTGCTAGAAAAAGAGCAGCTGCCACGCTCATCAATTCCAAAAATAAAAAATTTATTGGAGTGTATTTCCAATCCCAAGAAGGAGAGAACTCCTACGAAGAGGTAAAACATAATGGAAAAGAAAACAAAGAAGTTAAAAAATAGTGGAGATGCTTTTTTAAGCCAACTATTTGAAACTAATTGTATGCTTGACCTAGAAGATTTAGATCAAATTCGTACTCGATACAATGCAGGATTTTATGTGTTAGGAGCACAATTTGTTTGGAGAAAATTTCGTATTTTAGTAAAAGATTTTATATCATCTACTGTAAAACCAGAGCTAATTGATTATCTTACTTTTTGTAATGCAACAAGTAGACCATCACCTTTTGCAAGATATGATTTTGAAATGTTGTATATGTTTGGCATGATTACGAAAAAACAAAAGTTGGAACTAACAAAAACGTTAAAAAACAGCCAACACTTTGAAGATGCATTCTACCAAATGAGTCAGACAGCTTTTGAGAATTTGCTAGAACTATGCTTTACAACCTTTTTCTCCAAGAATAAAGAAGAATTAGTTAAAGAGTATTATCAAAAGAAAGAAGAATTGTGTACTATGGTGATTGCAGACAATCCAGATTTACTAAAATTTCTTTCTAATAAAAAATATCCATATTATACAACAGCCATTCGTACCTTGTTATACTCTTATGAAACAGATCCAACCAATACCGTGATAGAAAATAATCTTATTTATTTAGTAGGTAATTTTTGGAATAAGATGACATACAATGATAAGTTGTTTTTAGGGTATCTTGCAGGTTCTACACAAAAACCTCAATGTGTCAAAGATATCGCCAAACAATTATTATCGCAAGGAGAAGAATTAAGTTATATCAGTGACTCTAAAAACATTGATGAAATTGTGGATATATTGCAAAGAACAAAATGTGCCTTTTATGGATACAAGGGGAATGGATTGCTAATGGATTGTTTGAGTGAACTATCTAAGAAAGTCATTCCTATCAAATACAGTAGTATGTATTTGTCAGATTTGTTTTTAGCAGCATTTGGTGGTAATGATGAACAAATGGATATGCAATCTTCCATCGTAAAAATTATGCTAGACAAAGTAGATGTGACGATGTACCGATATTATTTTGATTTTTGTATGAGATATGATGAAGATGTCTTACTCATACTTAGTACGAATAAAATGGCACGATCTTTATTTTGCGAACATATCAAAAATATTGACCCTAAAGTGCTAGCAACTACGGACAAACAGATAGAAAAATTATTATTGTCAGCCATAACAGGCGATACAAAAGATATTCAGCAAAGAAGTAAAGAATTATTAAAATAAGAAAAAAGAGCCATAGCTCTTTTTTTGTGTACTATTTGAACGATTGTGCATTGTTCTCGTTATATAGATAAAAGTAAGTATAGTATTTGTTTAAAAAATCATAGTATGGTAAGTTATGCATTGGGCGATAGTATTTGTATCTTACAAAAAAATATTATAAAGCAGATAAAAAATAAAATGCAAAAAACATATAAAAAAGAAAATAGAAAAGATAAAATAAAAATAGAAAATAAAAAATAAAAAAATAAAAAAACGGAGAAATTTCTCCGTTTTTTAAAATAATGGTGCGAAAACCTTTAACAAAAAGGCTGTTAGTTTTTCATACCATTTTCTTGCTTTTATATCTCGAAGTGTGATGAGTTTGCAATCTTGCAATAGAGTATTTAGATCTTTATTCATGCTAGATACTGAATTAGAATTGTGAATAAAGATAGCATTTTCATAATGCAAATACAAACTTCTAAAATCCCAGTTGACTGTGCCGATAATAGCAGAAGAGTCGTCAATGGTTATCATCTTTGCATGCACAAAACCCGGCTGGTATTCATAAATTTCTACTCCTGATTTGATCAGTTCCCAATAATAACTACGACTTAAATAAAATATGCTTTTTTTGTCAGGAATACCGGGCATAATAATTTTTACTTTGACACCTGACTTTGCACAAGTTTTTAAAGATTCTTTAGTTGTTTCATCTAGAATAAAGTAAGGTGTAGTCAGTATAATATCATGTTGTGCCATGGCAAGCATTTTGACGTATGCATTACGTAGAGCAGGTTCTGGGTTTAGGGGACCACTGCAATAAGGTTGCACGAATCCTTTATGTGTTTTATCTATCTTATCTGTCTTTTCACAAGGGATATGATATCTATCAAAAGCAATAGTTTCTTTTGTAGCGAGTTGCCATTGGTTCAAAACCATCACAGTAGTGTTCCATACAGCTTCACCTTTGATCATCACGCCAGTATCTTTCCATGTTCCATAAGGAGAATTGATGTTGGCATATTCATCAGCTAGATTGATACCACCGGTAAAAGCAACTTGATTGTCAATTATCACCAATTTTCTATGATCACGATAGTTACAAAACAAATTTAGTCTAGGTTTTATCTTATTAAATGGTGCACATTGTATACCATGATTGTTGAGTTTTAAAAAGGTTCTTTTATCTTCAAAACGATTTAGACACCCAAAATCATCATATAAGAATTTTACCTCTACACCTTCACGAACTTTTGTTTTTAGAATATCAAATAATTCATTCCAAATAACACCAGGTTTTACGATAAAGAATTCTAGCAAAATAAAATGTTTGGCTTTTTTTAATTCCAAAAATAATTTTTGAAAGTACTGTTCGCCATTGGCAAAATATTCTACACTGGTATTTTGATACACTGGCATGTTTGTAGAAGAAAACAAATATCTACTCATATTGTAAGCATAAGGATTATTTTTTTGCAAAGAAGCCATCGTATCTGGATTTTCTTCTAGTATAGAATTGTTTTGAAAAGTTGTCATTTGCCATTCTTTTCTTTGCTTCTTTGTACCACGTTTTTCTTTTAAATACAGGTATAGAGCTACCCCAAAGATAGGAACTAAAAGAATGGTAATCACCCAAGTTACTTTATAAGCAGCACTGTCTTCACTTCTAGAGACTAAAATCAAGGCAATGATAATTCCAAGACCTGTAAAAGTCGCATAAAAAGCCGTTCCCAAATACCAAACGCATACCCCAAAAATGGCTACGTTAATGAGAAAGGTCAATAAAAAAATACATTTTGTAGAATACAGAGCCTTAACTAATTTTTTCATATAGTATATTTTAACACAAATAAAGAATATATTTCAACTATTTTTTTTAGGTTTCCCATAAAAAACAAATAGCAAACACGAAAAAGGGAATATTTTGTAATTTTTGTATATCAAAATATAAACAAAAATAACCGAATTTACGCTAGATATTAGCCATACTTTTATACTTTTAAAAAATGCCACAAAATAGTGTTTATCAAAACAAATTATATTTCTTTCCAAGATGTTTCTCCATCTTTCAACCACATCAGTATAGTGTGATTTTTATCAAATTTTTGAGTATTTTTTGGAGGACTAAAAATAGGTTATTTTAAAATTACCAATTTGCAAAGCACAAAATTGGATTTTGCTCTCCTATTAAACCCCTTTAAAACACTAGCAATTACGCTAGTATTTTTTATAATAGTTATAATAGGTGCAAAAAAATTTGAAAATTGTGTACCTACATACACCTACGCTTATATTTTTAATAAAATCAAGTGATTTAAAACTGCCTAAAACTGTGTAAAGTTGTTTAAGACTTTAAGCATTTATTTTTTTTGTATTATTAAAAAATAAAAAAATATGTTATAATGTAGAATAGTTACATTGGTACATAAACAATATGTAAAATAAAATTTAATCAAGGAGAATTAGAGTGAAGATTGTTAGAAGTATGTCATGTGAAGATTTTCAAAAACTACATGTTGCAGTAGGTTGGAAAATTTTAAAGGATGAAGAGGTAGATTGTTCTTTGAAGAATTCTATGTTTATCTCATGTGCTGTTATTGATGATGAAATAGTGGGTATGGCAAGAGTTGTTGGAGATTTTGCTAGTCATGGGCTTTTGTGTGATGTAATTGTTAACCCAAAATATCAAAAACAAGGAATTGGAAGACAAATCATAAATGATATTTCCATGCAAATTCAAGCATTTGTAAATGAAAGAGATGAGTTTATGTTGGAACTTTTACCAACAACAGGAAATATCGAGTTCTATAAAAAATGTGGATTTAAGTATAAACCAGAAAGTATGGAAGGTGTTTACAAATGGTTTAAAAATCAAAAAATTTACGGTGAAGATTGTAAAAAACATTTAATGCAATTAAATAGTAAACCTTTTCATAGTATAAAAAATGGCTCCAAAAACATTGAAATGCGACTATATGACGAAAAAAGAAGTCAAATAAAACCAAATGATATTATAATATTTATCAATAGAGAAAATGGTGAGAGAATGTGGTGTAGGGTTATAAAGTTGCATAGATTTAATAATTTTGAACAGTTGTATCAAAATTTCAACAAAGTTCAATTAGGGTATGAAGAAAATGAATCAAGTGACCCAAAGGATATGGAAGAATATTACACCAAAGAAAAACAATCAAAATATGGAGTTGTAGGAATAGAAATTAAGTTAATGAACTATTAAAATCAAATGATTTTAAATTGCCTAAAACTATGTAAATTTGTTTAAGTTTTATAATTTAAAATCATGAATTTTATGTAATCTATTATAAAAAAGACAAAATAGATAAAAAGACAATGAAACCAATCATTGTCTTTTTTGTGTTTAATCTAAATCAATATTTTTTTCTGTAAATAATTTATCATCTAAAAATTCAAGTAAAGTCATATCAAAACCACGAGCAAGTTGCATTATTGTTTTTAATGTAATATTCTTATTTCTTTCGTTCATTATACACATCATTGTTCCGTGTAAAATACCTGATTTTTGTTCTAGACGATACAGAGTCATTTTCTTTTCTAAAAGTAAATTGGAAATTCTTAAACCGATTTATTTTATAATTTTATACAAAATTTAAAAAGATATGTTATAATTTTATACAAAATTTAAAAAGATATGTTATAATGAGTTATATAAACTTCCAATAATATAAAATTGTACGAT
>CALVJJ010000018.1 GCA_944332185.1 uncultured Clostridia bacterium | reverse complement strand
TAATGTTCAAACAATAGCAAAAAAAGTTGATAAAGATAAGATAGATAAATTAAAGCAATGGATGGAAACTGAAAAAAGGAGAAATGATATGGGGTTGTTATCCTATATTTTTGCATCAGATAATGCAAGAAATTTGAAAAAACTAGAAAAAATCGCAAAATTGGTAGAAGCAAAAGAAGATCAGTACAAAGCAATGAGTGAAGAAGATCTAAAAAATTGCACCAATGTTTTTAAGCAAAGATTGAAAGAGGGAGAAACATTGGGGGATTTGTTGCCAGATGCTTATGCTTGTGTTAGAGAAGTAGCAGATAGAGTACTGCATCAAAGACCATACCATGTCCAAATTTTAGGTGCGATTGCGCTTTTCCAAGGACGTATTGCCGAGATGAAGACAGGGGAAGGAAAAACCTTAACAGAAAGTCTTCCAGCATACCTAATTGCACTAGAAGAGAAAGGTGTACATATTGTCACCGTGAATGAATACCTAGCAAAACGTGATAGTGAATGGATCGGTAAAATTTTTAGATATTTAGGTTTGACAGTAGGCTGTAATTTGTCTAAAGTGGACGCAAAACTTAAAAAACAAGCATACCAAGCTGATATTACGTATGGCACGAATAATGAATTTGGATTTGACTACTTGCGTGACAATATGGCAAGAAGAAAAGAAGATCGTGTACAACGTGGTCAACATTTTGCCATTGTCGATGAAGTAGATAGTATTTTGATTGATGAAGCGCGTACGCCACTGATTATTTCAGGTATGGGAACAAAAGGATCTGATGGGTATATTAAAGCAGATAGTTTTTGTAGAACACTACGAAAAACAGATTATGAAATAGATGAAAAAGAAAAATCTATTCGTTTGCAAGCATCTGGTATTAAAAAAGCAGAAAGATATTTTGGTGTCAACAACTTGGCAGATATTGACAATATCGAACTAAATCATTACATAAACAATGCTTTAAGAGCACATTTTATTATGAAGCGTGATAATAATTATATCGTAAAAAATGATGAAATTATTATCGTTGATGAATTTACGGGAAGACTCATGGAAGGCAGAAAGTATTCTAATGGACTTCATCAAGCTATTGAGGCAAAAGAGAAAGTTCGTATCAAAGAAGAAAGTCAAACCATGGCTACCATTACTTTCCAAAATTACTTTAGATTGTATCACAAGTTAAGTGGTATGACAGGTACAGCAAAGACTGAAGAAATGGAATTCAATAAGATCTATAATCTAGATGTTGTGACCATTCCTACCAATAAGCCAGTGATTAGAAAAGATTATCACGATGTGATCTATGCAACAGAAAATGCAAAGTATCGTAATATTGTAGAAGAAGTAAAACGTGTACATGAAACAGGTAGACCAATTCTAGTAGGTACCATCACCATTGAAAAGAGTGAAAGAATCAGCAAAGAATTAAAACACGCAGGGATCAAACACACCGTTCTTAATGCAAAAAATCATGAATTGGAAAGTCAAATCATTGCACAAGCCGGTAGACTAGGACAGGTAACCATTGCTACCAATATGGCTGGTCGTGGTACAGATATTTTGCTAGGTGGTAATCCAGAATTCATGGCAAAACATAAAATGAAAGAATTAGGCTACACAGATGAGCAAATTGAATTTTGTACCTCCTTTGATACCACGAATGAAACAGAAGAACTCAAAAAAGCCAGAGAAGAATACCAAACCATTTATGCAGATTTTAAAAAAGAAACTGATGCTGAAAAAGAAAAAGTATTGGCTCTAGGTGGACTCCATATTATTGGCACAGAAAGACATGATAGTCGTCGTATTGACAATCAGTTACGTGGTCGTGCTGGTCGTCAAGGAGATCCGGGAAGTTCTATTTTCTATATTAGCTGTGAAGATGAACTCGCACGTGTTTTTGGTGGGGACAAATTAAAAGCCATGATGAATCTATTCCGTATTGATGAGGATACTCCTTATCAATCTAGAATGATCAGTAGTCTCATTGAAAAGGCTCAAAAACGAATTGAGGGCATGAACTTTTCTATGCGACATGCTGTTTTGCAGTATGATAATGTCCTAAACGAACAACGTAAGATCATTTATACACAACGAAATCGAGTGCTCGATGGAGAAAATATTCACAGTGAAGTCATTGATATGATTGACGAATATGCCAAGAAAATTGTATTCGAACATTTAGATGAAAATGGAAGTGTGGATACTTGGGATCTAGCCGAACTTAATAAAGCTCTTATGGGGACAGTATTCCCAAAAGATTATGACAATTTTGTCACAGCTGAAAAAATTGAAGATATGGAAGTGGAAGAAATTGCTGATCTAGTATCTCAAGAAGCTATTTTGCTGTATGAGAACAAAATCAGTAAATACAAAGAAGAGTTGGGTATTGATCTAAGTCAATATGAGAGAGGGTGTTTGTTACAACATGTTGATGTGAGTTGGATGCAACATATTGATTTTATGGATACGCTACGCAAAGAGATTGGTCTTAGAGCACATGGAAATCATGATCCAATTGTAGCTTATAAAGAAGAAGGATTCGATGCTTTCGATAAAATGATCGAGCGTATTCGTGAAGGAGTGGCAAGATTCTGTTGTCAAATTGAAATTAGAGTAGAATATAAGCCAATGCCTAATCTTCCTAAAAGACCTACGATGATCGAAGAAAAACCAAAAACTGCTCATACAACAACGACAGTGGGCAGGAATGATCCTTGTCCTTGTGGATCTGGGAAAAAATATAAAAATTGTTGTGGAAAGGAAGAATAAAATGACAACGTTTTGGGAAAAAGAACAAGAACAGTTAAAATCTATTGCTGACAGCCTTCAAGTGTGCTGTCAGTGTCTTTGACTTACCAAAGTTACAAAAAAAAGTAAGTTGGTTAGAAGAAGAACTAGCCAAAGAAGAAGTATATAGTAATATTGTTTTAAGTACAAAATACAATAAAGAATTAAAATACGCAAAAGATGAGTTGGAAAAAGTACAAAACCTACAAAATGATTTAGAATTTTTACAACTTTGTCTTTTAGAAGAACAAGATCAAGAAGGAATGGAAGAAGAATTTTCTACCATGGTGGCAGAGTTAAGTAAAAAGGTAGATGATCTTTATGTAGAATCTTTGCTTGGTGGAAAATATGACCAAAACAATGCTATTTTAAAATTGCATAGTGGTGCTGGTGGGACAGAAAGTTGTGATTGGGTCGCTATGGTGTATCGTATGTATCGTATGTATTGTAGCAAACATGATTTTTCACTATCTGTTATTGATGAACAAGATGGGGAAGAAACAGGTTACAAAAGTGTGACTTTCAAGGTATCTGGCGAAAATGCGTATGGGTATCTAAAAGGAGAACATGGTGTGCACCGACTGGTCCGTATTAGCCCTTTTGATGCGAATAAAAGAAGGCACACTTCCTTTTTGTCTGTAGAAGTTATGCCTGAAATTGAAAATGATGATGAAATTGTCATTGAAGATAAAGATATTCGAATAGATACCTATCGTGCAAGTGGTGCAGGTGGACAACATATCAATAAAACAGATAGTGCCATTCGTATTACCCATTTTCCAACAGGAATTGTTGTGACTTGTCAAAATGAACGAAGTCAAATTAAAAATAAGGAAATGGCTTTTCACGTTTTAAAATCTAAGTTGCTTGCTTTAAAATGGGAAGAAGAACAAAAAGAGGCAGCACAATTAAAAGGAGAAGAGCGAAAAATTGAATGGGGCAGTCAAATCCGTAGTTATGTATTTTGTCCCTATACGTTAGTCAAAGATCATAGAACAAAATATGAAACCTCGAATATTCAAGCAGTGATGGACGGACAACTTGATGAGTTCATTGCAGCCTATTTAAAAATGTTTTCTAAGTAAGAGAGTTGTTCTCTTACTTTTTTATACTTTAGGATACTAGGATAGATAGGGCCCATCTTTTAAAAATTTTTGTAGATACCAATAGGTATAGAATCCAATGAATCTAAAACATTTCTTTCCTCTTTAGAACAAGAAAAACACTTGTCAAGTTGGTCAAAAAGTGTTAAGATGATAGCGTAAAAAGGAAATACAATATGAGATATGAAGAAATTGCAAAAGAAAAATTTGATCATTTAGTAAAAAACTGGAAAAAGAAAGATATTTATATTTTAGCCATTGAGTCTAGTTGTGATGAAACCAGTATTGCCGTTGTGAAGAATGGGAGAGAAGTTTTGTCTAATGTGATTAGTAGCCAGATTGATATTCATAAACGTTTTGGAGGTGTTGTGCCAGAAGTAGCAAGCAGGAATCATTTGATGGCTATCAGCAACGTGTTACAAGAATCCTTGGATAAAGCAGGCAAAACCATGCAAGACATAGATGCTGTCGCTGTTACGTATGGAGCAGGGTTAGTGGGAGCCTTAATGGTGGGTGTCACTTTTGCAAAAAGTCTTGCTTATGCTTATCAGTTGCCTTTAATTAAAGTCAATCATATTAAAGGTCATGTGTCAGCGAATTATATTGCCCACCAAGATCTAAAGCCACCATTTTTAAGTTTGATTGTATCAGGTGGACACACTGCTATTGTTAGAACAAAAAATTATCTACAAAACGATCTAATCGGTAGCACAGTTGATGATGCTATTGGAGAAGCTTATGATAAAGTTTCTAAAGTTTTAGGACTAGGGTATCCCGGTGGACCGATTGTGGATAAAATGGCAAAAGAAGGGACACATTCTATTACGTTTTTAAGTCATGAAATGATGCCACATACCTTTAATTTTAGTTTTAGTGGGCTAAAAACTGCCGTCATCAATTATATTCACAAGTTGAAACAAAATGGCAAGGAAGTGCCTATTGCTGATGTTTGTTGTAGTTTTCAATGCGAAGCTGTCGATGCACTCGTACATAAGACAATAGCAGCTTGTAAAAAATACAAAGCAAAAACAGTGGCTGTCGCAGGAGGAGTTGCTGCCAACAAATATTTAAGAGAGCAACTGACTCGAGTTGGGGAAGAAAATGGAATTAGAGTTTTATTCCCACCAATGGTACTTTGTACGGATAATGCGGCTATGATTGGAGCAGAGGCTTATTTTAATGTCATTCATGGGCAAGGGCTTGCTGACATGAAACTTTCTGCTTGTAGTGGTCTTAATTTAAAATATAGTGTTAAAAAATAAGGTATAGTCTATCCTATAGTGTTGCCTTTTCTATAAGATAGGTAGATAGGATAGGAAATGATATTATTGAAGAAATAAAAATAAAAAACTTGCGATATAGTAGCAAGTTTTTTTTATGGTTATCAAACATGATAGTATAGTATTGATTGGAAGTATACAATAAATTAAAGTTCTAGTTCTTGTTCTTCTGTATCTTGAGCATAGTTTGGTTTTGTGCTTTTTATCATTGCATCATCGAGAGAAAGAGTCATCAAGTTCTTGCAGGATAGGAATATATGATTTCCCAATTTTGCTGTACTATTTTCAATCGTTGCACAAGACAAATTGGTACAAAAAGAAAAGGCAAGGTTTCCAATTTCTTTAATGGTTTTGGGTAGTGTTACCGATTGCAACTGTTTACAGCCCATAAAAGCACTATCATGGATTCTTTCTACACTATGAGGGAAGGTGATGGCTTTTAATTCTTTACAGTCATAAAAAGTATGATCGCTAATTTCTTTAATATGGTGAGGAAGTGTCACCGATTGTAGTTGGTAACAACCAGCAAAAGCATACTGTTCTATGTTCGTAATGGTATCAGGTATGGTAATAGATGTTAAACTTGATACCTTACTAAAAGCATTCTTACCAATTATATGGACATCTTTCCAAAATTCTTCTGGATTATGTTGTAATACTACCATATCATGATTCTTTACTTTACATAAAACACCATTTTCTTTTTTCATGATCGAACTCCTTAATTTTTGCAGTATATCATAAGATAATTGCAATGTCAACGCTCTAGACATCTATTGGATAAAGTAGAGTTGGTGATAAAGTATGCTAATATAGTTCTAGAAAAAATTGATGCTACATAGTATGAGATAAGGAGTGTAGTATGAATAAAAAGCGAAAGCAACCGAAAAAAAGGTCTTTGTTTATTAGTTTTAAAATCAAGCCCATGGTGATTGTTGCCTTGCTCATGCTTTTTAGTTTTGGACTTAGTTATTCTATTGTCAAAGTCAGTACATTAGCACAACCAAAAAGTCAATATGTGATTGTGTTAGATGCAGGGCATGGTGGTCTAGATGGTGGCAGTATTGGGTGTACGACACAAGTCAAAGAAAGTGACCTTAACTTGAATGTCGTCAAAAAGTTGCAACCATATCTAGAAAAATTTGGGTTTCAGGTGGTGTTAACCCGAAAAGGTAATGATAATTTTAGCGACAATAAAGTCAAAGATATGGAACAAAGAGAATCTATTATAAATAGTAGTACGCCTAACCTAGTTGTCTCTATTCATATGAATAGTTTTCCTACAAGTGACCAAAAAGGGGCACAGGTATACTACCAAGAAGGAGCAGAAGAAAGTCAAAAGTTGGCTACGAGTATTCAAAAACAATTTCAAGAGCATTTGGATACAAATAGGGAAGCAAATCATGGAGATTATTATATTCTAAAATGTAGTAAAGTTCCAACCGTTCTTATTGAATGTGGATATTTGTCCAACCCAGAAGATGAAGCTAATTTGATCCAAGAAGAGTACCAAGAAAAACTGGCCTATCAAATATTTTGTGGTATCATAAAATATCTTAATATTCGAAAAAATTAAAGTTTTTCTAGCAATTAGGTAAGTTTTTACCAAGTTTTATGTCATGTATGGGGTGTACTACCAGTGTTTCTTGCAAGAATATCTAAAAAAGTATTGTCATGATGAAGATTTTATGATATTCTGTACTGGGAGATGTACAATGAGTGAAGTAGAATATGAGTATAGTTTTAATGTTCCATCATTACAACCATACATACAATTTTGTCAAGATCATCAGTATCATTTTGTGAGTAAAAGCAAACAAACACGAATTATTTATCGCAAGGCCGATCATACCATGGCTAGAATAACAAAGAATGAAATAGATGGTGTCGTGACAATGCAACTGGATTTTAAAGAAGATCATCTAGATCCTAATAAGATTGTAATAGCTAGAAAAGAGGCTAAGGCTTTGACATATACAGATGAAGAAGCTGTGCAATCTATCTTACAATTTTTAGGATATGAAAAAGATAATACTTTAGAAAGAACACGTTACGTGTATACTCGTGATCATGTAAAATTCGAAATGGATGAATACACCTATCCTGAAGTTACTTGTGTTGTAGGGATTGAAGGAGATCAAAAAGAAGTAGATACTGTGTATCAAGAGCTACAATCTCTTATACATCTTGTACAGAAAAAAGATACAGTGTTAGAAAGATAAAAGTCCTACTTGTAGGACTTTTTTTATCTACTAAAGTATTGATCATATGTCCATAATTATCAAGGGAATTGAGTATGGTAGAAAAAAATACTATAAATATCATAATTTGTAATCTATATTATTCATAAAAAATCTTTTTACAATTAGGGGAATTTATGGTATACTACAGTGAAGTATAAGGAAACACTATGAAAAAAAGTTTTTTAGAAGAATTTATGATGCCAAAAGAAAAAGCAAAACAACTTAATCCACAGGTTTTGGCTTTTGTAGGAGATAGTGTGTATACGCTGTATGTGCGTAGTTTTTTAGTACACCATTATGAAGAAAAAAGCGGAAAACTGCATCTTTATGCGAATGAATATGTGAAGGCAAAAGGACAAAGTGATGCATTGCTGAATCTAGAAAATTGGTTTTCACAAGAAGAAAAAGATATCTATAAAAGAGCACGTAATTACAAAACAAAAAGTGTTGCAAAGAATCAAAATGTGATTGATTATCATCGAGCAACTGGACTGGAAGCTGTAGTTGGATATTTGTATTTGTCAGGACAATATGATAGATTGGAAATGATCTTACAAAAAAGCATAGCACAGGGAAAACAAACCATTGAAAAAGGGAAATAACATGAAAATTGAAGGAAGAAATGCAGTCAAAGAAGCACTGCAAAGTGGAACAACTATTTTAAAATTGTTAATCAGCAAAACCAGTAATGATAAAGTAACGAAGGAAATTGTATCTCTTGCAAAGAGTCGTGGGGTAAAATATCAATTCGTAGATCCACTAGTACTAAAGAAAATGAGTGTGACAGGTAAACATCAAGGTATGATTGCCGAAACTAGCACTTACCAATATTATACAGTAGAGGATATTTTGCTTGAGGCAAAGCAAAAACAGGAAGATCCTTTTCTATTGATTCTAGATGGAATTGAAGATCCTCATAATTTGGGCAGTATCATAAGAGTGTGTGACTGTATGGGAGTGCATGGAATCTTGATTGGAAAGAATCGTGCTTGTGGTGTCAATGAAACAGTGATCAAAGTAAGTGCAGGGGCTACGAGCTATGTCAAAGTGGCACAGGTGACTAACATTCATCAAACTATGGAAGAACTCAAAAAAAAAGGAATCTTTATCTATGCTTGTGAACTAGGTGGAGAAGATATTGCAAAAAGCAAATTGACTGGGCCGATTGCGATAGTTGTAGGAAGTGAAGGCAAAGGTATGAGTGCTTTGACAAAAAAGATAGCAGACCAGATGATTACCATTCCTATGTTTGGATATGTCAATTCTTTGAATGCTAGTGTAAGTGCTGGTATGGTTTTGTATGAAGCAATGATGCAAAGGAGAAAATAATGTCTACATTAGATGAAGAGTGGATCATGCTAGCAAAACTTGGTGACCATCAAGCCATGACAGATTTACTTACCAAATATAAACATTTAGTAAAAAATGTGTCTAGAAAATATTTTTTAATTGGTGGGGACCAAGAAGATTTGATGCAAGAAGGAATGATTGGATTATATGACGCCATCTTAAGTTATGATCCTGAAAAAAATGATCATTTTGAAAAGTATGCATACCTTCTCATTGAACGAAATATTTTGAATGCCATCAAAAAAGACAAAGCTTTTAAAAATAGTCCATTAAACGATGGGGCAAGGATTAACCATCAAGCAGAAATTGAAAAGGAAGAAGGAAAATATTCTTTTGCTTTGGAAGAAAAAACGCCAGAAGAATATTTACTTGAACAAGAACGAGGAAAATTATTTGAAAGAGTATTGCAAGAAAGTCTTAGTCCTTTAGAAAAAAATATTGTGGAAGAGTATTTGCAAGGAAAAAGTTATCAACAAATTGCAGATACTTTAGCGATTACTACTAAAAGTGTGGATAATGCTTTGTCTAGAATTAAAGCAAAATTAAGTACGATCAAAGAATTAAAGGAGTAGAATGTGGGATATTTAGCTTTATATAGATTGTTTAGACCTACTACTTTTGAAGAGGTAATTGGTCAAGATAGTGTCACAACTGCACTAAAAAATCAAGTTACGCATGGAACCATTTCCCATGCATATCTCTTTTGTGGAACACGTGGAACGGGAAAAACAACTTGTGCGAGAATTTTTGCAAGGGCCATCAACTGCGAACATCCTGTGGGGGGATCTCCTTGTGGAAAGTGTCCAACTTGTTTAAAACTTGCAGAACCAACCAATATGGATATTATTGAAATTGATGCTGCTAGTAATAACCGTGTAGATGAAATTAGGGAACTAAGAGAAAATGTAAAATATCCACCAGTCAATGGAAAATATAAAGTATATATCATTGATGAAGTGCACATGCTGACAGATAGCGCATTCAATGCCCTTCTTAAAACACTAGAAGAACCACCATCTTACGTGGTCTTTATCATGGGGACAACAGAAGTTCATAAGTTGCCAGCAACTATCTTATCAAGATGTATGCGTTTTGATTTCAAGTTAGTTGGTCAACAGGAACTAGAAAGTTTGTTACAAAAAATATTTGATAAGCAAAAAGTCTTTTATGAAAAAGAAGCTTTGTCTTTGATTGCTAGATTAGGAGAAGGTAGTGTGAGAGATACCTTGTCTATTGCAGATACGTGTGTGGCTTATGCTGATGGAAAACTCACGTATGAACAAGTCCTCAAAGCTGTGGGTAGTATGGACAGAAAAGATATGGACCTATTAGTTAGTCATATTTTGAGTGGGGATATCAAAGGTATATTTGAAGATGTATCGCATATTGCAAGCATGGGCAAGAGTTTTAGTGTTGTCAATAAGGAAGTTGCACAATATTTTAGAGATATGGCAGTGATTCATACTTGTGAAGATTTTGCAAAAATTTTAAGTTACCCAAAAGAAATCTTGGATCATATTGAAAAAACTGCAAAAACATATCCAATTTCGACCATTCTTTCTGGATTAAAAACCTTTGCATCTTTAGAACAAGAATTTCGATATAGTGAAAATCCAAGAATTTTATTTGAAGTGACGGCTTTGAAAGTAGCGACTGCACATCAAACCACGCTCGATGAATTGGAAAAACGAGTGACAACCTTAGAGCAAAAAATTCGCGATATGGTGAAACCCTGAAAATGCAGGAAAGTATACCAAAGAAGATAAAGAAACAATGTGACATAGATATAGAAATAGTAAAAAGAATGGAAGAAATGAAATTAATTTTAAAATAAATATTGACTTATATAATAAACAGAGTTAAACTTGAATCAGTAGTTAAAAAATAACG
>CALVJJ010000017.1 GCA_944332185.1 uncultured Clostridia bacterium | reverse complement strand
TCAATCTTGGATTGGAGTTTGGATCAGGTCCTCCAAGTTTGACAGCGACCATAATTTCTCTACCATATTTGGTAAAAATCTTTGCATTGGCTGCATCATTGGCAGCTTTTTTATGTTTTATTGTACTCCACTTATTATGTCCAGACATTTTACACTCTCCTTACATTTGTTTTGATTTGGTACATGATAATACCAGCACTCACACTTGCATTCAAAGACTCTACCCCATTACACATAGGAATAGAAACTGTTGAATCCATCATGTTTTGAATTTCATGACTAATGCCATGACCTTCATTTCCAATAAAAAGCATATGTTTTTTAGGGAAGTTGTTTATTGCAAAAATATCTTCTCCTTGCATATCTGCACACAAGAAATGATACCCTTTTCTTTTCATATTCTCTAGCATAGGTTTATCGCACTGTACAATCTCTATATCAAAAACATACCCCATACTACTTCTTACTACTTTTGTTGTGTATGGATAGACACAATTCCATAGATAAATTGTCTTATAATCACAAGCATAAGCCGTACGTATAATTGCACCCATGTTTGATGGATCTTGCAAATGATCTAACACAAGTATATTGTCTACATCTTTCATTTTTTTGTGTGGTATACTCACCACAGCAAATATACCATCAGTCGTCGTGGTTTGGGATAATTTGGTAGCTAGATTATCCTGAATCACATAGGTTTTTGGGTAAAGCAAGCCTAATTTTTGATATTGAGATTGCGTCATAATGACATACTGCACAATATTTTTTCCTAGACATTCTTTTACAATTTTATACGTTTCGACCAAACACAAATCTTTTTCTTTACTATAAGATTTTTGATTGAGTTTTGCGACAGATTTTAACCATTCATTTTGACTAGAAGTAATTATTTTCATATTCCCCTTTATGCAACGAAAAAAGTAGTTTCTTTTGGAAACTAACTTTCTTTATGCTTTTACAACTGCTTTCTTTGCTTGTTCACAAAGAGTAGCAAAACTTTTTGGATCATTCATTGCCATATCAGCAAGAACTTTACGGTTTAAGTCAATATTAGCAACTTTTAATCCATGCATAAATACAGAATAACTAACGCCATTTTGTCTGCATCCAGCATTGATTCTGGCAATCCATAATTGTCTAAAATCACGTTTTTTAAGACGACGACCAATATAAGCATATTGACCAGCTTTCATAACTGCTTCATTAGCAACACGGTACAATTTGCTTCTAGCACCCCAGTAGCCTTTTGCACTTTTTAAAACTTTTCTTCTCTTTTTAATAGAGTTTACGCCTCTTTTAATTCTCATTGTGTCTTCCTCCTATTAACCTTGGATCATCTTAGTGATGGTTTTGGTTTCTTGTTCAGAAACGTAAGTACCTTTTCTAAGTCCCATTTTTCTTTTTGGTGATTTTTTAGTAAGAATGTGACGTCTACCTTGTTTTGCACGTTTGATTAGTCCACTCTTTTTGATTCTGAAACGCTTTTTAGCGCCAGTATGTGTTTTCATTTTTGGCATGATATTTTCTCCTTAACTATATTTCTATTTATTTTTTTGGTGATAAAACCATGATAATTTGTCTACCATTGATTTCTGGTTTTGATGTCATATCTGCAACATCACTCAGTAATTCATAGAATTTTTCCATCATTGGTAAACCCATACTTTGAGCATTGGCAATTTGTCTGCCATGCATACGAAGATTGACTTTTACTTTGTCGCCGTCAGATAGCATTTTACGAACATTCTTAGCTTTGATATTCAAATCATTGTCTTGAATATTCATAGATAATTGCATACCTTTGACTTCAGCCACTTTTTGTTTTTTCTTAGCTTCTTTCTCTCGTTTTAAGGTATCAAAACGATATTTTCCATAATCCATAATTTTACAAACTGGTGGATTGGCTACTGGAGAAATCAGCACAAGATCCATTTCTTGTTCATCGGCCAAACGACTAGCTTCACTAAAAGACATAATGCCTAAAGCTTCACCATTGCTACCAACAAGTCTCACTTCTTTTGCAGTAATTTGCTCGTTAATCAATAACTCTTTTATGGCTTTGTACCTCCAAATTATATTTCAAAATAGACAAACAAAAGAGGAAGTATGTTCTTCGACATACTTCCCACTACAAAACAATTTTTAATTGAATGATTTCATTGTTCGCTGGTACCAGATCAGAACAAAATCTATCTGGTGAGAAGTTGTCTTCTACTTTGATTTACAGGTGTATTGTACCACAGTAAAATAATTCTGTCAACTATATTGTACAATTTTTTTCTATTCTTTATCCATGTAAAAATGCATTAGACAAAATGGCAGAAATAAAATATCAATACGATTCTATAGTAATATATCCATTAGACTATCTTACTATTTGATGACCTTTTCTTTGATTTCTTTTTCAATCATATCAATAAAGTCATCTACACTCATAGAGCCTTTGTCCCCTTCTTTACGATGACGAACAGAAACCAATCCTTCTGCCTGTTCTTTATCTCCTATGACTAGCATATAAGGAATTTTGCTAAGTTGTGCTTCTCTAATTTTCTTACCGATCTTTTCATTGCGATCATCAACTTCTACTCTAATATCATATTCTTCTAGTTTTTCTTTAATTTGTTGCATATATGGAATATGACTATCGGCAATATTTAAGAGTTTTACTTGAACTGGTGCCAACCATGTTGGGAATGCTCCAGCAAAATGTTCAATAAGAATACCAATGAATCTTTCAATAGATCCGTATACGACACGGTGTACCATGACTGGTCTATGTTTTTCTCCATCTGCTCCAACATAAGTTAGATCGAATCTTTCAGGTAATTGCATATCGAGTTGGATCGTTCCACATTGCCAAGTACGTCCTAAACAATCTTTTAGATGGAAGTCAATCTTTGGTCCATAGAATGCACCATCACCTTCGTTGATGACATAAGGTTTTCCAATACGTTCGAGTGCACCTTTTAGACCATTCGTTGCTTTTTCCCATTGTTCATCAGTACCCATACTATTTTCTGGTCTGGTAGAAAGTTCAATCTCATAAGTTAGACCAAACACTTGATAAACTTCATCAAAAAGATGAACAACATTCAATATTTCTTCTTCAATTTGATCTTCAGTCATAAAGATATGGGCATCATCTTGTGTAAATTCTCTGACACGCATAAGTCCATGAAGTGCTCCACTCAATTCATGACGGTGTACTAGTCCTAATTCGCCAATTCGCAAAGGTAAATCTTTGTAACTATGAATTTGATTTCCGTATACCAGCATTCCTCCTGGACAATTCATAGGTTTGATAGCAAAGTCTTCTCCATCAATTTTTGTCGTATACATATTCTCTCGGTAGTGATCCCAGTGACCACTTCTTTCCCAAAGTGTACGACTTAACATAATTGGGGTACGAATCTCGACATATCCATAACGACGATGTATTTTTCTCCAATAGTCAACTAAAGTATTAAAAATAATCATACCATTAGGTAGTAAGAAGGGAAAACCAGGGCCTACTTCAAACATATCAAAAATACTAAGTTCTTTACCTAGTTTTCTATTATCTCTTTTTTCTGCTTCTTCCAGCATATGCAAGTATTCTTTTAGATCTTTTTTGTCGGCAAATCCATAGACGTAGACACGTTGCAACATCTTATTCTTTTCATTGCCTCTCCAATATGCTCCAGACACTCTGTGAAATTGGTATGCAAATTGTCTTAAATATTTTGTATTTTCAACGTGTGGTCCACGACACAAATCATACCAATCATCACCTAAATAATAGATAGATATAACTTCTCCATCAGGTAAATCGTTGATTAGTTCAATTTTATATGGTTGATCAGCGAAAAGACGTAGTGCTTCTTCTTTACTAACTTCTTTTCTAACAAATGGTTGATTGGAAGCAATAATAGAATCCATTTCCTTCTTGATTGCTTCAAAATCATCTGGTGTGATAGTGTGATCTAATTCCATATCATAATAAAATCCATTGTCAATGCTTGGACCAATGGCAAACTTTACATCTCCAAACAAATTACGAATGGCTTTTGCCATGACATGACTCATGCTATGACGCATCATAGATTGTTTTTCTTCTTGTTTTAGTTCCATGCTAAACTCCTTTTTACATAAAAAAATCCCTAGTTATATAACTAAGGACGAAATAACTATATTCCGTGGTTCCACCTTATTTGTGCACTTTGCACCACTCATTATACTAGATTGTCGCACTAGCCAACGCTTAAGTCAAAAGGTGGTTTCAAAAAATACGCTTACAGATGCTTCCAGCCTAAGACATCTTTCTCTTGTGTAAGTTGAATATTCTTCTACTTGTCCTTAAGATTATCCCTAAGTATGAAATTACATACATTATATGCTAAGTAGGTATGTTTGTCAATCATATTTTGGACATAATTTTGATTTTTTACACTAAATATTCTACTTGACCATGGAATAAATAGTGCAAAATTTGGAAAGTTGTTTCTGTAAAATGCTCCATACAACCAATAGCAATTCTTTTAGGATTCATCGCAATTAAAAAACATAATACATCTGTTTCATCTTTTAGTTTTTTTAATTGATGTCCTTTTTCATTTTGCAAGGAAAAACCATCTTGATGAAATAAAATAATAATTTTGTCTTGTTTTCTTTTTCCCATAGTAATTAAAAAGCGGAGTAATTCTAAAAAGCTTTCACCAGAAATATATTCATACATATTTTGATTGATGACAGTTATAAAGTCAATCCATTTTTCATGTAATGCACGAAGTCTATACCAATACAGACTGTCTAGATATATCTTTTTTCCTATCACAATTTGGTGCATCACAAAAGCAATTTCTTCTTCCATATCATAGAGTAGCATGGCTTTTAAAAAAGCTTCTTGATATTTTTCATTGAGAAAAACTAGATCCATGTGTTCTAGAATAACTTGTTCTTTATAAAATTTTACAATGTATTCTGCTAAAATTTTTTTTACTTTATGTTTTACCGTTTCTAGTTTTTCAATAGGTACAGCAATAGACATGATAGCCGTTTGATTTTGACAAATAATGGCTGTGAGAGGTGTCATGGTTTTTGTTGTGATTCTTTTGTGCAACAACTTAAAATATGGTAAAAAATCTTTATTGGCATACAACGTAATTTCAAACATTTTCCCCTCACCTACTGTTATTGTATGCTACTTAGGTAATAATATTTTGACTATCGTTAGATATTTTGTAAGATTATGAAAAATAATGATTGATCAAATATAAGAAAAAGGACATAAAAAATAAAAAAGCACTTTATAAAACATAAAGTGCTACACATAAGAATTGTAAAAAAGTACCTGCCAAACAATAAAGGTGCCATATAGAATGATTGTATTTTCTTTTCATTCCCAAAGCAAAATAAATAATACCAATGGTGTACATGATACCACCTGCTAGCAATAATAAGAATCCTGCTAGAGCCAAATTATGTAATAATGTTGGAGCACAGATGAGAATACTCCAGCCCATGATCACATAGGAAGTTTGACTCAAAATTTTGACTGCCAACCAATGCATATTGATGGCATTAAACGTAATACCCAAAATAGCTAGTCCCCATTCTATTCCAAATAAAGTCCAACCCCAAAAACTGACTTCTCTAAGCGTAATTAAACAAAATGGAGTATACGAACCGGCAATTAGTAAGAAAATAGTACAATGGTCAAAAATACGAAATACTTTTTTAGCTTTTCCAACTGGTAAAAAATGATATAATGCACTCATCGTATATAATAGGACAATGGAAAGTCCATAGATGATCATACTAGCTAATTTATAGCCATCATTTTTAATTGATGCAATAATGATTCCATAAAGCAGAACAAACAAGCCAAAAGAGGCACCTACAATATGACTGACGGCACTGAATATCTCCTCCCCTTTTGAATATGTAGGCAAGCTATGTTTGTCTGGTTTTTCTTGTATTGTTTTTTCCATGATACCCCCTATATTTCATCATGCTTACAAAAATCATATGTTAAAATATTGCAATTTATAAGTACAATTATATTATAATAATCATATTATAATGCAAAAGAAAAGAAAAGTGAAATAAAAAAGACAAAAGAATTTATCTTTTGTCTGCTTCATTTTGATCCTCTTCGTCATCAGAAAGGTTGTTATATTGATCGAGATCCTTTTGTAAATAGTTCCTATTTTGTTTAATCAATTCCTCGCTAATTTGTTCCATAACTTTCATCTTTTTCTTTACTTTTGGCTCTTTTTCTTCTTTCCCACGATTGCGTAAGAAGAATGGGTATGTGTAAGAGACAAAAACATTCATTTCATTTTCAAGATTTTTTAAGGTCTTATCTTTGACATTTTCTGCGGGATACACATAATCAATCATAGCATCTACGAGTCTATCCATTTTCCAAAAAACTGTTTTATCTTCATAATTTAGTGTACTAAACTTTTGATATAATGGCAGTTTCATTAAAGGAAGTACAAGATTATGACTTTGTAGGTATAAATTATGAGATAAGATATGACGATTGTTCTCATTCATTCCCATTAAATATATGGTGTTATTAGATTCAGTAAACAAATGCTGTTTGTGTTCTGTAATTGCATAAGATAAAAAATCTTGATCTAAAATAGTATGTAAGATAACCATAAGAATATTAAAATGGTTTTGTTGTTCCAGACATAAATTTTCTTCATTTTGTTGAAAATAATCTGATATGTCACTATGACGATAAATTTTTAATTTTGGCCTTTGTTTTGTTACTTTAAAGATGAAAGCATAGTATTCTAAAATATCAAGCAAATCTTGTAAAATAGAGATATTTTCTACGATACTAGAGTATTCATTCATAAATTCGATCACACTGGAATTTTCAATATGTTGTTCGATAGCATATAGGTCTTCTAGATCTGCTAGATGTTTGGTAGTAAGAGCATTTTTCATCTCTGGAAACAAAATGCATAATTGTGCCATCACTTTGTGCTTGATACATAGTTTTTGCTCTGCTGTGATACTTTGTCCTATTTCCAACGATTTTACTGTAGATTTTTGTACATGATATCCGTAACGTATCAAGATTTTTTCGACTAATTCAGATAGATTGATATTCTTAATATCACGCATATCTATAATATCTTGTAGTCTATTCTGCATATTTTCTGCGTATTTTTCTAACATATGTAACCGTTGTGTTGACTTTTTGATACAAAACGCATAAAAATCTTGGAATTGATAAAACAAATAATGAAATTGCTTTGTATCTAAGTTGGTAGCTTTTTCGTAGTAATCTGCAAGCATCTTGATAATGGTATTGGCAAATTCATCATTAGATAATTTATTCCATTTTTTTATCGTATTTTTATAATAATCTTCTTTAGTTGGAACAAAAAAATCTTTCCATGTTGCTTTTTCTTTCATAAGAAAAATCCCCTTTCTTACTTTTCTCTATTGTACTATAAAAATTAAATTTGTCAATATACTAGGGGTAAAAACAAAAAAATCTAGAAGCGAAACTTCTAGATAAGTGCAATTAAAATACCTACTACCGTACTAAAAATATAAAGACCTAATGTGATCAAAATATTTTCTTTGATGTTTTTATTAGCTTTGAATAAATAGGCTAATCCTAAGCCAGCGTTGACACTCAGTCCAGCAATGCAAGATCCTAATGAAAGGCTATCCATTAAATATAATTGTGTGATCAGCACACTGGAAGCGCAATTTGGGATAAGTCCCACCAATCCTGCTATCGCTGGTTGGAATATTCCTGTAATAGACATAAAACTAGTCAGTTTTTCTTCTCCAATATAATGAATAATTGTCCCCAATAGAAGATTGATGATCAAAATGTATGCTAATATTTTTAAAGTGTGTAGCATAGGGTGTACAAAGAATTTTTTGAATTGATTATCATGATTTTCTTCTATGGTATGTCCACAACAACCAACATGTTCTGCTACATCATCATTTGATGTAGATTCTACCACTTTGGTAGTTGGTCTAAATCCATACATTAAGACATCGACAGCATACCCTACAAATAAGGCAAGCCCTACTTTGATGAGTATGACTGGCCAAAGTTTTTCCCAACCATGAGGACTAGACATCATAATTGGAATGGCTTCATCACTTGTAGCAATAAACACAGAAAGTAATGTTCCCAAATGAATATGTCTTTTTGCATACAGATCACTGGCTACTACGGAGAATCCACATTGAGGTAAAATACCAATCGTTGTACCAAATAATGGAGCAAATTTCCCTTTTAAAAATCGATTACTTTTTAATTTTCCAAACGTATGCTCTTCAATTAGTTCGATAAAAATATAAACTAAAAATAAAAATGGAGTTAATTTTATTGTGTCTAACAGAGCATCTACAAATACATCTAACATATTCCCTTCCTTACGAATTTTGTAATTCTTGATAGATTTCAAAAATCCTTGGATTACTATAAATGGCATCTACCACTAATTGTTTTTGATAAATAATATAACGATTACTCTTAAAGGTATTTAACTGTTCTAAAGATACATCTTCTGCAATATATTCGACTTGATCTTGTGTCATATAAATTTTGTCATTCATATAAGAATTCGTCACTTTTAATGTGTTGAAGACTTGATTGACTATGTTCTCATCAAAAATACTACACCCCATATAAATATTAGGATTGTAGGATAGACCTAATAGATCTAATATGGTTGGCAAATTATTATAGGTACATACAAATCTATCATCTTGATACCCTGTTGTATACGTATCTGATTGGTTGGCTTTGGCACATAATTTTTGATCATAGATCATACATGGTTGAATGTATAGATCAGTGACATAACTTTCACTTCGATCCAAATTCCTAAAATGCCAAGACAAACTTTCGTAATAACAATTATGATCAGAATATAATAAGACTGTTGTATTTTTATCTAGTCCAGTATCTTTTAAGTGTGTAAATAATATTTCTAGTGCTTTGTCTACGTCCATTGCGGCAGCTTTATACCAATAAAAACTATCCATGAGTTTTTCACTATCTGGTAGAATATACCCACATTCTACTAAATAATCAAGCATTTTTTGTCGATTACTGTCATCTGCCATAATTTTGTCATAATACTTTTGAGTAGATTGTCGTTGTTCGTGTGGTCCATGCATGGTAATAGTTGCAATAGAAGTAACAAATCTTTCTCCAGTAGTTGGAGCAATTTGATCGATATATGTTGAAATCATGTCACTATCACGAATAAAATCTTGGAACACTCCTGTAAACTCATATCTATCTTCTTCATTTGGACGATTTTGTACTATCTCTTTTAGGGTATCCATATTGTCCAAAGTGATCATGGTATCATAGCCAGCATAAGGGAAAACTTGATCTCGATTGTAATACGTTCTTACATTATCGTGTACATATGTGGTACGAACTTGACTGTTGGTTTGTTGTTTTACAAGATTGGCTAAGGTATAAGGCAACTGTGTATTACTTAAAGCTTGCTGAATTTCTTCTTCTGGCACAGTCGCAGGATATGCCGCAGAGTAATTACCAAAAAGCGTAATACCTTCAGAAACATTGGTTTTGTTCTCGGTAACATAATTGGTTAAAGTATAACAATCTTCCGTCATAAGTTGATATAAAAATGGTGTAAAATATGGATCAATGGCAATATACTCCAAAGTTTCTAACAATATAGTAATGACATTATTCCCTTCCGATATACCAGTATAGTCTGTAACAGGTGTGCTATTGTCTGTTAGTAAGAATTGTGCATAATCTCTAAGAGTTTCTTCACTTAATGTTTGATTGATAAAATAGCAAATTTGTACATTTTTAAAATAAAAACCAAAAGTGCCGAATTTTTGAAAAGCATCAGTTTTTGATTTTAAATTTTGAAATAAAACTTTGTCACTTTCGATGCTAATAGAACTATCGGCTAAATTGGCATACGATAGTGCATACCAAGAATACCCACAAAATTGGAATAGACAAAATAAAATCACAAAATATAATGCCATTTTACGTTTGTTTTCTACATAAGGTGTAGCAATCCTATAGATAAACAAATACGCTACAAAAATAACAAGAGCCAAACATATAAATAGTACCAGTATCCACCAATTAAAGAAAGATAAATCTAATGCAGAGATGCCTTCCCCTGCAAGTTTAATCATTTCTACTGTTAATAGATCTCCACTGACACTATACATAATATTATTAACAATACCTAATACGATTTGGGTATATAAAAATAAAATGCTAATCGCAATACGTAACCAATCGTATGGTAATAAAACGATGACACCAGCAAGTATGGCAATAATCGCCACATCGAATAAAGAATACCTTGGGAAAAAACCATATCCAAGTGTCAAAAAAGTCACCACCTCAATAAAGATGGCAAAAACAACATACATGACACTAATAGACAACGATTTTAAAATGGATTCTTTCATATCATACTCTTTTTGCTTTGAGTTATAAGCATTGGTTCACTATTGATATTTTTTGCAATATTTTATATACTTATAAGTATATATAAGAAAACGCTAATTGTAAAGTTTTTAAAAAAAATATCTTTTAAAAAAACAAAAACAACAACAAATTGCTATGTTGTTGTTTTTTATTTTCTTTTTGATTGGTAGATTGATGACCTATACTAGAGTCACAAAACCTTATCTATAAAATATTATCTACAAATGTTTCTGGATCAAACGGTTCCAAATCTTCTATTCCTTCCCCTACGCCAATATAGACAATAGGTATATGGTATTCTTTGACAATTTGGAAGACAATACCACCTTTTGCTGTTCCATCTAATTTTGTGAGAATAATTCCATCAAGCCCTATTGCTTCATCAAATAATTCGACTTGAGACAAAGCATTTTGACCTGTAGTGGCATCAATGACTAAATAATGTAATTGTGTTCTATCTTCCCATACTTTGTTTTGCGTTTTATGGATTTTTTTAAGTTCTTCCATTAGTCCAACTTTGTTCTGTAGTCTTCCTGCTGTATCAATTAGCACTACATCATCTTTTTTAGCAATAGCACTACTAAGTCCATCAAATATGACAGCAGAAGGATCAGCTCCTTCACTGTATTTGACAATTTTAACACCAGCACGTTTGCTCCATTCTGTAAGTTGATCACTAGCTGCTGCACGGAATGTATCACCTGCTACCATTAGTACTTGTTTCCCTTGTTTTTTGTACTGATGAGCAAGTTTTCCAATCGCTGTTGTTTTTCCTACCCCATTGACACCTACAAACGTAATGGCTACAGGATAAGATATGGTTGGTTGTTCTATAGACAACATTTGCTTTAAGACATTTTTCAATTCGGCAGTAAAATCGCTCATAGTCTTAATCTTTTTTTTCTTTGCAATACTTTTTAGTTGTTCGACAATAGCTAAAGATGCATCTGCTCCCATATCACTTGCGATCAACACATATTCCAATTCTTCAAAAAATTCGTCATCTAGTTCGCCTACAAATATACTTTTTATCTTGGAACTGATTGCATCTTTTGTCTTTTTTAAACCTTGAAAAATCTTTGAAAAAATACCCATTTAGTTCTCCTCAACATTTTGAATAGCTTCGCTTAATTTTACAGAAACAATCTTGCTCACACCTTTTTCTTGCATGGTAACACCATATAAGGTATCAGCGTATTCCATAGTTGGTTTTTTGTGCGTGATGACAATAAACTGTGTTTCATTGCTGTATCTTTTAATATATCTAGCAAAACGATCCACATTGGCTTCATCAAGGGCTGCCTCTATTTCATCAAGTAGACAGAAAGGCATTGGTTTTAAGTGGAGTATGGCAAATAAAATGGCAATAGCAGTCAAAGATTTCTCTCCCCCACTTAAGAGAGTAATATTCGACAATTTCTTTCCTGGTGGTTCTGCGATGATATCTACTCCACAAGACAATATATCATCTTTTTGCGTAAGTTGTAATTTTGCACTTCCTCCACCAAATAATTCCTTGAAAGCAATACCAAAATTGGTATTGATCTTATTGAATTCTTCTTCAAATCTTGCCACCATTTCGTTAGACAATTCTTTGATAATTTTCTTTAGATCATCTTCTGCTTTGATGAGATCTTGCGCTTGATTGTAAAGATCTCCATGTCTAGCTTCTAGTAATTTGCAATCTTCAATAGCATTGACATTGATATAACCAAGACTTGCAATTTCTTTTTTCAATTTTGCAATAGATTGTAGACCATTTTTTAAGTCAAAATACTCTTGTTTGTAATCCAGTGCTGTGGTATATGTTAGCTCGTACTCCGTCCAAACACGTTCTTGCAGTGCTTCAATATCGGTATCAATTTTGCTTAAATTCATTTCTTGCTGATACTTTTTATCTTGAATACGAGACACTTCAGCACTCAAATTCATTCTTTCTTGTTCCAGCCTACGCAATGTCTCTTGATTGTTTTGTTTTGTTTCATCAAAATGAGCAAGTTCTTCTTTTGCTTTGGCTAGTTTTGTCATAAGATCACTACTTTCTGTCTGTTCTTTATGCTCAAATGTCATATCTTTATATGATGCAATAATTTCATTATTTTTTAGAATTTCTTCTTCTAAACTTTGTTTGTTATGATTATTGCTATTTAGTAACAATTCTAACCTATCTATATCTGCTTGCAAATTATGAATGGTACTAGTTAGACTTGCAATATTGACTTTTGTAGACATAATCTGTTCATTACAAGTATCTCTTTCTTGTTTCAAATGATCAAATTGCGTATTAGAAAGTGCTATATTATTTTGTGTCCCTACAGAAGAATCATTTGCATCGATTTTTGCAATTTCTGCAGATATAGTCTCAAGCATTTGTTTTGCTTGTGAAAGAATGGCTTGTAATTTTGTTTTTTCTTCAGCAAAATCTTGTAATAGATAACTATATTTTTCTAATTGCTCTTTTTTGGTAGCAAGATGAATTTCCATATTTTGCATAAGATCGGTATTACTATGATACCTATTTTGTGCTACAGATAATTCTTGCTGTAGTTTTTCATATTCTGCTTTTCTTGTCGTCATGGATTGCTTTAATTTTGCAATCATATCTATGGCAGATTTTATTTCTGTTTCTCTAGACAAAATATTGGCAATTTGGGCTTTTTTACTTCCCCCTGTAATACTTCCTAAAGGATTGATCACATCTCCATCAAGGGTCACAATTTTGAATCCATAATTACTTTGTTTTGCAAGAGCCACAGCGGTATTGATCGTGTCTACTAATACTGTTGTTCCTAAGAAACTATTGATAATATTGTCAATATGCTTATCATAGTGAATCAGTTGACTTGCTACTCCAAAACAACCATTCATACCAAGAAATTTTTGATAATAAGGATCCAATTTTCTTGGCTTTATGGTATTGATTGGCAAAAAAGTCACTCTGCCGTATTCTTTTTGTTTTAGGTATGCGACTAAAGATTTTGCGCCATCATCATCATACGTTACTACATTTTGTACAGCACTACCAAGAGCCATTTCTATGGCTGTTTGGAATTGTTGTGGTACTTCAATTAAGTTGGCTAATACGCCTACAATTTTGCTTTTGATCTGTGTATTCTTTTCGCTATCTGTCAATAATTTTTTGACTGATCCAACAAAACCTTCATACTCTTTTTGCATATCTTCTAACAAATTTTTTCGTTGTTCAAGGCTATACAGACTGGCTTTGTCGTTAGCGTAATCATTTTCTGTTTGTTTTAAAGCTTGTGATACTGACTCTATTTCATTTTTTCCATCTTGTACAAGTTGGATTAATTTTTCTTTTTGTGTTTCGAGTTCTTGAGTCGTAACAAGTATATCTTCTTTAGTCTTGGTGTTTTGTGCTATTTTTTCCTCAACATCTGCTAATTGTTTTGTTGTATCCGTAATTTTGTCTTGATAATTGGTTTGTTCGGTTTTTACTTTTTGCAAATCCCCTTTTAACAAAATTTGTGAATACACAAATTCGCTCATATCTTTATAAGA
>CALVJJ010000016.1 GCA_944332185.1 uncultured Clostridia bacterium | reverse complement strand
CTTACCAAGGCGGTGCACTACCGACTGTGCTACATTAGTATATTCAATTTTTTGAGTAAAATTTTGTTGTTTTTATAAAATAAAATATGATTGTTTTAAAATGAATATAAATAAATGTAAGTAAGGGGAATATAGTAGATGTGTCATTATTTTGGTGGGAATCATATATAGTATACATAAAAGGGGAAATCTTATGTCTATTGTTATACCAAATACGACCATCATAGATGGAAATGTGAGTATTAAAGAAAATGTTCATATCGGTCAAGATTGTGTCATTCAAGGGAGTAGTGTCTTAGAGAATGTAATCATAGGAGATCGTGTGCATATTGTAGATTCTAAAATCAAAAATTGTACCATAGGTGATGATGTAAAAATAGAAGATTATTCTGTCATTAGTGATACAGTTGTTGACAAAAACACAACAATTATACAATCGCATATAACAGAAAGTGAAATAGGACCATCTTGTACAATAGGGCCTTTTGCACATTTGAGACCAAAGTCAAAACTAAAAGGATATAATAAAATCGGGGCTTTTGTACAACTTAAAAATAGTGCTTTGGATCAGTATACGTCAGCCAGTCATTTAGCATATATAGGGGACGCTACTGTGGGGAAATACGTGAATATTGGTTGTGGAGTAGTCTTTGTCAATTATGATGGTATTCAAAAATATCATACATCAGTGGGAGACTACTGCTTTGTAGGGTGTCATACCAATCTTATTGCTCCGATTGAAATTGGGAACCATTGTTTTATTGCGGCAGGAGCGACATTGACAAAAGATATTCCAGCCAATTCTTTCGTCATAGGGAGAAGTACCCCTACGATTAAAACCAATACCAAATACAATCATGAAGAATAGCAAGGAACACTTCCTTCTCATCTATCATACAATGTAGCAATAGATGAGGGGATACTATGGGAAAGAATCTAATCCATAATGCAAAATTTAACAAATGTTCTAAAGATACAAAAGAAGAGATTCATGGTTTTTGTGGACATGGGTGGTATCGTAACACACAAAAAGTAAGTGGCTATTATACGTGTACCGTATTAGATCAATTTCCTTATCCTGCCATACAAACTTACGTAGATAAAATAGATACACAAGAAAAAAGAGTGCTTTTATATGGCTATACCATACGGGCACTACAAGTAATAGAAGTGTGTTTTGTGGTAACCTTTTTCCATCATGAAACTATCATTGGAGAAAAAAGAAAAGAGATCACACAGCAGATCAAGTGGTACTATAGACCTATTATGGAAAAATTCGTATTACCAAAAGACTGTACGGCTGTACAAGTATCGTTACATATGGAACAACCTACCAAGGGGTGTAGCTTTTTTGCTCCAACGGTCTATGTTTTTTAAATTGTGGATTTCCACAATTTTTTTACAATACATTGGAGATTTGTCTAAAAACAGTGTATACTAAAGATAAAGATAAGAAAAAGGGGAAGATAGCTATGGAAAAACAAGGGAAAAAAATAAAATCAGCAGGTATTCTATCTATCATACAAAGCTGTATGATACTTGCTTTGATGATTGTTTTGTATGTACTGATCTTTACACACAATTACAAAATTGGCAACAATTCCTATTGGTTGACATTTTTATTTGTAGGGTGGTTTGTGTATGGAATTGCAAGTTTGGTTGCAGGGGTATCTGTTGTGATACATCTTTGCTTTGGAATTGCTTTTTTAAAATGGTGTAAGTATCCTATTGAACAATTACAAACAAAAAAGAAAGCAATGGTCACTGGTGTGATCCTTAACTATATGTTGATGATTTTTAGTATGATTGCGTTAATATTCGGTGTTTTGATTCAAGATTGGTATTTGCTAGGAGTATTTGGGTTGGCTATTGTTGTGGGGATAGGTATTATCAGCTGCCTACACCAAGCATTGCATATTATAAAACACATGCAGTATGAAAAAATAGAACAACCTACGATAGATCAAAATTCTATCGATCAATAAAAAAACAGACTTTAAGTCTGTTTTTTTTTAAGATAAAAATCCTTTAATGATAAGTTCTTCTGCTTGTTCATAACTTAATCCTAAAGTCATAAGTTTGGTGAGTTGTTCTCCTGCAATCTTGCCAATAGCTGCTTCATGAATGAGTGTTGAAGAAACATTTTGACAAGATAATTTTGGAGTACTATCAATTCTAGCATTGCCCACTAGGATCCCATCGCAACTAACATGTCCAAAACATTCTTCCTTTCCAATCATTTGAGAATCAAAAGATTGATAAGAATGATCTTTTGCTACACTTCTACTGGTAATTTCTGCATGGCTATTCTTTCCTTGCAAAACAACTTCAAAATTGGTCGTTGCAGATTGTTTTCCAGTGGTAAGAATTTTTTCTTCTACAACTAAAGTTGCATGATCAGCTACTGTAGCTTTGGTATCTCTAACGGAATGACTGACGCCACCAAGCTGTACCGTTTCCATGTGCATGGTACTACCTTCTTCCATAAAAACATTGGTCACAGGATCCAATATTTTTTCTCCTTGATTGCCAATGCCCAAATGTTTTTCTACATAACGAACACGACTATTTTTCCCAAGATGAAAGGTATGCACCCCTTGATGTTTGCTAGTCTGTGTGGATACATTGTGAATTCCGCACCCTGCAACAATGAGAACATCAGCATTCTCTTCTATGTAAAAATCATTGTAGACTAAATCATTGAGTCCACCTTGTGTAATCATGACAGGAATATGCACACTTTGGTTCTTTACATTTTTATGCACAATGACATCTATTCCTTCTTTATCTTTTTTAGGCAATATCTCAATATCACTGGTACTATTTCTATCCCATACTTTTCCATTCTTACGAATAGAATAAGATCCTTGTGGAATGGTATGCAGGTCAGCAATTTGTTCTAGTAATTCTTGATCAATTTTGTCCATGATTACCTCCTTTTTCTACTAGTTTGATACATTTTGTAGAAGTAGATAATGCAGGCAGGATTTCTGTTGGCGTGCCATGAGCAATAATGTTGCCTTGTTGCATAACGAGAATTTGATCTGCAATAGAAAGTATTTTTTCTTGATGACTGATGATGATGATCGTTTTTCCTTGTTGTTTTAGCATTAAGAAAATTTTGACTAAATCATCAAAACTCCATAAGTCAATTCCTGCTTCTGGTTCATCAAAGATCATAATAGGTTTATTTTGCGCAAGTGTCATCGCTATTTCAATACGTTTTAATTCTCCTCCAGATAGTTTTTCATCTAAAGGTCTAGCGATGTAATCTCTGGCACACAATCCTACCATGCTTAAATATTCACACAGTTCTTTGATAGAATATTGATGATTACTGGCAGTATCTAGCAAGTTTTTGACAGTAAGTCCTTTAAATCTCACAGGTTGTTGAAAAGCAAAACTTAGACCTAATTGTACTCTTTCTTGAATAGATTTTTTTGTAATATCTTTTTTCCCCAAGAAAATTTTGCCTTTTGTATTTGGCAAAATCCCCATGATGATTTTTGCTAAAGTAGATTTTCCACTACCATTTTGCCCAGTTATCACATACAATGTATTTTCTAAAAAAGAAAAAGAAATATCCTCAATAATATTTTTGCTAGTATTGTTTTCACCCACCTGATATTGTATATGATCGAGTGTTAACATAGTTTCTCCTTTTGTACTCTGTAACAGAATACGCAAGTAGTATACTAAAAAAAACAAACTTGTGCAATCTTTTTTTCATTTTTAAAAACGAAAAAGAGAAAGAGATTGATTTTACTGATGAGGTATGGTATACTAAAAAACAAGTGAGGCAGATATGTTACTATTGCAAGAAGAAAAGATAAAATATAAAAAAATGGTAGAAATGCTCAATCAAGAAATGATTGGAGTCACACCAAATGGGCATTTTGTATTGGGTATTACTCAAAACACAGATATAGCTTCTATACGTACTAGAGTAGAGCAACATATTGAAAAACCACAAGAAGATATTGATCAGGCATTGCAAGTTATGATCAAATATTTGATGTATCAAAACATGGAAAAAATGGTTGCTTTAGAAGACTATGTTAAAAAATTGCGATATGATATCAATGTACAAAATCTTGAATATGCAGAAGCCATGAAAGTCTTTGCAGATCACAAAGCAAATGGAACGCAGACAGAAAGTATGTACAAAGACTACAAAACAAAGTTTAAAGCATGGATTAAGTGGTGTAAAGAAGTTTTTCCTAAAAAAGAAAATGGGGTTTTACATAAAAAACTATTTGAACTATATAAGCAATCTGTAGCAACAATCGATCCAGATTTTGTGGAAGAAGTGATCAAATTCGTGCAAAACAAATCGTATATTTTACTGTTACAAAAAGAAAAAGAATATGAAAAAGAATATTCTTTGCTAGCAGACAGTCAATTATTAAAAACCACGATAGAACAGTCTAGTCTAGAAAAATTGCAAAATTCTTTGCTAGATATTTATATTCGTATTGATAAGGGAATGAGTGTAGAAAAATTACAAGAAGTTTATCAATTTTTACAGCACTTACCAAGTATTGTAGCTCCAAAAATTCAATTTAATATTCTTGATGCTCATTTGACACGAGAGGAAGCACAGTTTATTACAGATATACAACAATTACAAGAAAATAAAAAATGGCCTAGTATCAAAATTACCGATCCAGAACTGATTCATAATTTGGAAGGGATCCATATTGAACAAGAATATAAAGAAGGGTGGAAACCAGAGACTCTACAATATGCAAATGAAAAAATAAAAGATTTTGTAGCTAGGATCAAACAAGCTGGATTATCTCCTATGGAAGCTGCGATCAGTATTCATGAATATGTGTCCGGCATCAAAGAATATAAAAGAGAAAGTGAAAAAAGAATATTTGCCAACCAAGCCTCTTTTGTAGAAGCATATCAAAAAAACGGGAATATTGTTTGTGCAGGATTTTCTGCATTATTCAAAGCCTGTGTCGATGAACTGAATATGCCGGGATTACGATGTGAAGAGTTTACTTGCAAGATCTATCAAGAAAGAACCAATATTGTCGATGAAAATAAAAATCAAAAATATGATGAGTCTTTCCATAGTCAAATTATTGTTCATCTTGATGATCAAAAGTATCATATTCAGGGAGACTTTTTGAACGAAACCACATGGGATAATAGACAAGATGATGAACTGCCAATGTACAGTAATTGTTTATTGCCAATAGAAGCCTTATACCATTATAGTAAGGGTGTCATTCAACCATCGTTAATTGTGAATAAAACACTGACAAGAGGCAGAAAAATTACAAAAGAACATTATGTAGAGAATCGTATTGCTCAACACCCTATTCCACAAGTTGAAAACGGGATCAAAACGAAAATATCACAAAAGACAATGGAAAAAGCAATTTTTACCATGTATCAAAAAATGGTGCCACAAGCAACAAAAGAAGAATTGATACAAGTAATCAAAGGGATTGCAGAAGAAAGTTGGAGTAATGTAGCGTCAATATGGCAAGAAAATTATGTGGTATTTAAAGAGCCAACTACGCAACTTACTAAAGCAGAAATGAATCAATTATTCGAATCCAACCAACAAGAACAATATGTACGTAATAAGTGGAAAGATGTTTCATTGAGTTCTTCAGCATATTATCATGAGGAAATAGAAAGATAAAAGTGTCATGTTAGACACTTTTTTTATGATGTCTTTTGCCCTATAATGTGACTATATCTTTACCATATTTTTTACAAAGATATACCACTCAATATTGTATCTTTGCCATGGTAAAAAAGTGTATATGTTTGCTACACCCCATCATGATCTTACTATTGATATGATAAAGTGCTGTGTATTTGTAGATAACAGAATGTATTTTTTCTAATGATTTTGAAACATAAAAAAAGGTTTCTTGTGTGAAACCTTTTTTATAAGATAGACATTATTTTTTTAGTTGTATGCCGTCATGAAAAGCATTGCCCACTCTTTCTGTGACTTTATAATATCCGTGTGTATAAGGATCAAAGGCAATGGCATTGAGTTTTTGTATATCCATCTTACCTTCTGTAAAGACTTTTTCATCTGCTGTGACTCGAATGACTTTTCCAATGACACCACAACCAAATTCTTCACCTTGATAAGTTAAAAATTCACATTCCATACAAATTGGAAATTCGTTAATGATTGGTGCATCTACTAGGGTAGAAGGGGTGGCAGTTAGACCACTGTGTGCTAATTTGTCTTTTACGATATTCCCAGAAACGACTCCAAAATAGTCAGCTTGTAGAACATGATCACTGTCTGCAATGCTAACCGTAAAAGCTTTTCGTTTTTTAATGTTTTGCACAGTTTTGTGGGTTTCTGTGAGATTGAGAATAATTTGATTGCGTTCGAGCATAGTCCCCCATGCGGCATTCATGACATTGACAGAGCCATCTTCATTGTAGGTGGCAATCATGAGTACTGGCATAGGGAATATAGCTTCCGTTGTTTTGATTTCTTTCCTCATACAATCCTCCTTATGATACTTATAGTATACTTAAAAATAGTATAAAAGAAAAAGAAATAGATATATATTTATGATAAAAATTAAATAGTATCATCAAAAAGAACATGAAAAGATAAGATATTTTAGTACAAATAGTCATAAAAGGTAACAACTTTAAAAAGTGATGTTTTTGCATAAAAATAAATTAAAATTCAAGAAAATATTTGGCTTTATATGGTACACAATGGATATAATAGTAGCAAACATCATATACAACGATTGCATTATGAGTGCAGTATAAAATATTTTATGATGAAAAGGTATGAACTTTTTGCAAAATTACATAAAAGTATGTTTATATAATTTATGATATTTCAGTAGTGAAAAGAAACAATGTTTTTAAATATGATGTAAAAATTAAAATTGAAATGAGATGAAGAAACATAATGATCATCTTTTGTGGTAAATAAATGATATAAAACAAAATAGATTATATGTTTTGTATTCATTATAGAATCTGGTATAATACTGTAAAGACCCATTATATTAAGGTAAGTAAAAGAGGATCTTGCAAATACATGAATCAAAAGCATTCCCACTACTATAAGACAAGAGGTTATATCTTTCCTTATAGTACCATGTGCATGATCAATAGGTATTATGTTCATCTTTGAACCATTATTACAACATACAACAAGGATAAAAATTAAGATGTATATAACTTCTCAAATTATAGTGTTTATCGGACTCATCATTGATCTAGGTGGTAGGTTTTTTAAAAGTAAAAAAATGGTGGTGCTATCCAATGTGATCGCTTCATTGTTTTTTGTTGTTTCCTATATTTTTTTACAAAGTTGGCTAGGAGCAGTGGCGAATACATTAAATTTGGTTAGAAATGCTTGGTACGTGCACATAGAAGAAAAACAAAAACCACACAAAGCATATTGGGGACCAGTTCTTATGGTGTTTGCTTGTTTTATTCCTATACTCATTCTATGTTGGAATTCTGCTTTGGATTTGTTTGTGCTTTTTTCCTTATGCATAACTACTTTCGGCTTTTTATTTTCCAACGTGTTGTATGTGCGCATTGCTATCATCATGAATGGGTTGTTATGGGCAGTATATAACTTTTCTATACAAGGATATGTCAACTTAATTTGTGATATATCCAGTATCATGATTACGCTCATTTCTTTAATCATGTATCATGTCATTCCTGCTATAAGAAAGCAACAGGATCATGCAACGTCAAGTACGTAATATTATGGTTTGGGTTGAGAATCAATCATCATATGTTTAGTGTTTTTTTGCTAAACGATCAAAATGAAAAATAGAAGATAAGCATTCTTAAGATAAAGAATAGTATTCATGAGAGGGGCAAAGGTAGATAGTTAAATAAAAACTAAAATATAAAACCTTGTTTTTTAAAAAATTCTGTGTTATTCTATCAATATAGTATACTATCTTATCGCAGGAGGGAAAGATATGAGTAGAGAATATTTGGGAAAAATGGTTACCGTCAAGATGGATCGACCAATGGGTAGTAAACACCCAAAACATGGATTTGTATATCCTGTCAATTATGGATTCATACCCAATTCGATATCTGGTGATGGAGAAGAACTAGATGCATATGTATTAGGGGTATTTCAACCAGTGGAGACATTTCAAGGAAAAGTAATTGCCATTATTCATAGAATCAACGATAATGATGACAAACTTGTGGTCGCTCCTAAAGAAAAAAATTATACTGATGATCAAATTAGAGCCTTAACGGAGTTTCAAGAACAGTGGTTTTCTTCTGTTATTTGGCGCGATCGTGAAAAAGAAGAACAGCAAACGTGTTCTTTATGACCATAAAAAAACAATAGAGGCAGATCTATTGTTTTTTTATATGAAAAAGGGTAAGTATAATATCACCTAGTATGGTCTACTATCTTGCTATGGAATATGTAAAAGGAACACCATATTTTTGTCAAAGAAAAACCAAAATCAAATCATACCCATACGTAGAGCAGGATAGCCACTGTGAGATATTGCTGATAGGAGGAGGAACAAGTGGAGCAATTCTCAATTATTATCTATCTCAAGAGTATGATGTGATGCTAATAGAACAAGATCGATTCGGTCGGTCTTGTACCAGTTGTGCGACAGCACTTCTAGAATATCAATTAGATGATTTTGCAGCTGATCTAACCAAATATATGAGCAAAGAAGAAATACTTGCTGTGTATCAAATGGGTTTAGACGGTATTGCAAAATTAGAAAAACTAGTCAACAAGTTGGGTAATCATTGTCATTTTCAAAGACGTCCTACACTTCTTTATACAGATGGGGCTAGAGAAAAAGGAATTGAAAAAGAATATGCGTTTCGTGTAGATAATGGTTTTGATTGTGAACTAATAGAAGAAAGCAACAATCCTTTTCCGTTTTTTATGAAAAAAGGTATTTATTGTCAAGATGGTGGTGCAGAAGTAGATCCGTATTTGCTAACCAAGGAACTGATCGAACAAGCAACCAATCAAGATCATATTTTTGAAAACACAAAAATTGTGTCTTTAACGAAATATGACAAAGGGTGGATTGCTACTACAAGATATGGAGAAAAGATTCATTGTCAAAAAGTAATTTTGTGTACAGGGTTCAATCTAGAATTACTAGAATGTAACACCTTATTTGAAAGAAGTGTAACGTATAGTATTGTGACCAATCCATTACCAACTTGTACATGGAAAGAAGATACACTCATTCAAGATGTTCTAGATCCTTACCATTACATGAGAAAATTACCTGATGGACGGATCATCATTGGGGGAGAAGATACCCCATGGAAAGAGGAAATAGAAGAAAAACTTGCTCATAAAAAATATCAAAAATTGTTAGAGTATTTTTTAACTTTATTCCCCGACATGGCAGATACAGTAAAAATAGAATATGAATTCTGTGGGTGTTTTGGCTCAACAGATAACAATCTAGGACTAATAGGAGCAAGTGAACAACCGTCCTTATATTACTTTTTAGTTGTGGTGCTAATGGTATTATCAATGCTGTATATGCAGTAGATATCATAAAGAATTTGTTACGAGGAAGACAACATACGTTAGCAAAAGTTTTTAGTCCTTTACGAAAAAAATAAAAGACCAATACTGGTCTTTTTTTGTATTCTTTTTTTGTGGTATTATGGTATTTATTTTCTATCAAAAATATTGTCCATTGCAATGACAAGAGCGAGCAAGAAAGCAGCATTTTCATCTTCTTCAATATCCAAGATAAAGGCATCGGTAATATCAAATTTTCGACTAACAGCACCAATATAAGTGTCGTTTTTAAAAATTTTAAATGACCAGCCAATGATATCACCTTCTACACGAATTTCATCTTCATATCCTATAACATAGAAGGATCTTTTTAAACTAAATTTTTGTTTGACTTTGGCTACTTTATTTCCATCTGCATCATAAATTAGTGCACTTTTTAAAAAGAATTTCCAGAATTTATTACGGACTTTATATAGTAAATTTTTGTCCAAGTCCATAATACGTTTTTTATGTGTAATACTAAATAATTTACCTTCTACTAAAAATTTTGGTTGGTCGTTCTCATCAAGAACAGTAGAACTACCTTTTAATGAAAAGAATTTATTACGAATCAATAATCTCATAGTTGTTTCTCCTTATTATTTCCCAAATTTTAATACCACAATCAAAATACATACAGCAATCAATGCCACCCACAATCCTAATTTTGTAAATTTCAAAATTGTTCTTCTTTTATCAATGATAGGATCTTCTTTGTAAGAATTGATGGATTCTTGTAAAGTGGCTGTGCCTTCTACAGCTGCTTTGGTTGTTTCATCTTTTTGTTTTTTAAGAATAATTTTGACAGATTCTTGTGGTTTGATTTGAGTCATTTTTGCTTGATAAGTAAAAACGTAATTATTTTTCTTTTTATGTTGATCTAGGATCCCAAAAGCACTGATGATAAAGAAAAAGATAGATGTCAAAAACCACCATTTGCTTTGTAATTCATAAAAAGAACATAAAGATATTTCTATTTCATCTTTTTCTGTTTCGTGATGAATGGTGGTGTGCCCATAGCGATTGACTTTGGTTTTGACTACTTTGCCATCAATTTTTGCATAAAGGTCGAGACCAGCTGTATTGATAATTTTAATATCTACTTGTTTCATGATACTAGACCTCCAATCAACAACATCACACTAATAACAGTAATAATGCCACTAAATACCATATGTGGTACGGATTTTTTATGCGTAAAGAAAAAGAGAATAAAAGATGCCAATGCACATACAATTCCTGCTACTGCTAAGTAGGGAAGAGCAGGGGTAAGAGAATCCAAGAAATTGATAAAATTATTACCAGCTCCAAACCATGATCCATAATCTGGTACGTATAAGAAAATCACACCTAATGTAACTAATGGAATGATAAGCAAGATTAAAAGGTAAAAGGCATAAAGCATAAAAGATACCAGAATGGAAGCGGCTAACACGCAAAACACCACAGACCAGTTAGATAAAATTGTGGCAATTCGTCCCAAATATAATTGAAATGCTTGTTTTTTGCTCATAAAGTTCACCTCTATATCTATACCATATCATAAGAATATTATTTTTTCCAAACAAATGACCATAAAAAATGGATCATTATGGGTAAAATGTGTGTATCTTGTATATTTTGGCAAGATAGATGTATCTAGACTATCAGGTTAATTGTGTAGGGGCATATGTATAGAATCACAACATGACGAATACAATACCATCATAAGAGTAGGGGGAAAACAATGGATCAAGCAAAACAAATCAAATTATTTTGTCTGGTGGCATTTTTGTGGATAGGTATTTTTGGAGCACTATCACATTTTTTTTATCAGTGGAGTGGATATAAAAAATTAGTAGGAATTTTGTTTCCTGCCAATGAAAGCACTTGGGAACATTTAAAACTTGCCATCGTACCCACTGTATTGTATTTTCTAGTAGGAAGTTTACTTATAAAAAATCCTAATTATATGGTGGCTTTTTCCCTAATTTTGCTGATACCAATGATCCTTATACCGATTATTTTTTATACGTATACAGCTATCACAGGACATTCTATTCTTTTGCTAGATATCCTTACTTATTATGTATCGATTTTGATAGCTTGTTTGGTATGTGGAATGGTACTTATGCACAATCCATTTCCGAAAGTCATTTCCATAATTTCGGGGATTATGTTTGTTTGTATTATGCTTTGTTATTTGCTGTTTACCCTCTATCCTCCTAAAATTTTTTTGTTTCGAGATGCTGTAACAGGAGGGTATGGGCTGACCAACTCTGTAATACTAGATCATATTACATCATAAAAATTGGTATACAAGATGCAAAATGTTTGATATTACAATATATTGGTTTAGAAAGTATACAAGAAGTTGTGGATCAGTATGTAAACAATTATGAAAAAAGAATACAAGAATTAGTCCACGAAAAAGATTGTATACAAAAAACAAATACAGAGATAAGCTATCAATAGACTGATAAAAAAACTTTACAATTTATGTAAAGTTTTTTATTTGTTTTTTAATCGATCTTGAAATGACTGATATCCTTGTAAAACATACTCTTTTTGTGTGGGATCTAAATAGTTAAGCAATGCCAGCAATTCACCAACGTGACTTAATTCATCTTGCACAATAATCGACCAAGTTTGTTTTGCAATCATGTTATTGGTAGAACTAATATGATCCTCATATTCTATAATAGCATTGATTTCCCCTACAAGATCAGTTCTTGCTTTTTGTATGGTTTGAAAAGTTTGCATATCATTAGTATTTTGCAAAGTACGAATAGAAAACATATAACACCTCTATTTATTTTTCTTTACCTATATATGCAAAAATAAAAAAAATTGTTTGTGTTTTTTATGAATAAGATATGATTTTTAAAAAAATTGTTACAAATAATTTCATGCACGTTGATTATGTTGTATGGTGACAAAACCATAAAAAAGTAACTCTGTAGGTAGAGATAACTAATCAAGTATTATGGTGTTTAAAAAGCATTGATACTATGATGATCCATAGAAATAGATGTATGTTAAGTGGTAAAATAAAAAACACTCTACAAGAGTGTCTTTTAAAAGTATGTATTCAAGTTGTTTAACGAAGTTGATTAGGCAACTGAGTTCCACACTTTTCACAATATTGATTTTTAATAGAATTAAGATGTCCACATTTTGTACATTGTTTTTGCAAAGCATAGCCACATTTTGAACAATAATCTTCTCCCTCTGTAATTTTGTCTCCACAGTTTGGACAATTATTCCCAACAGTTTCATCAATTAAATTGGTGGTATATCCTGTAATCACAATCTTGAAACCAAGCGCAGATAACGTGGATCCTATGCTTCCTAATACAGCACAAGGAATTGCTAAGAAAAAGGGAACTAGGATTCTAGCAGAAAAACCGTTGTCTGAAAAAGAACTAAAACCTGCTGTTGCACATAACACAAAACAAATAAATACGCCTAAATATCCAATAATAGCCAAAGGTAATCCAATAGATAGTAACTTTTTACGTAATTTTTTTGCTTTTTCAGAGTTTGCAACGTTTTTGACATCAGCATTTAAACTTTTAATTGTGTTTTCTAGATCTTTAAACATGTTTTTTCTCCTTAAAAATAGTAGTGTATGTATTCTATTATGGTTAGTATATCAAATAGAAAAATAAAACACAATAGTATAGGTATAAATTTGTAGAAAAAGTGTTTATAATGATAAAAATATATAATGTTTTCCATAATAAAAAACAATTATCAAACAATAAACATTCTAAAAAACATTTCAAATAAAAAATAAGGATTAGATAACCATCTAATCCTATTTTAATCATTGTCACTGATCCTTTATAAAAAACGTACCAAAGACATTTGGTACGCTAAAAAAATAATTGGCGGGAAGTGTGCTATCTAATCCTAATATTAAATATATATTGGGGTGGGGTGGCTTAAGCTAAAAGTTAATCTTGACTTGCACAAAAATACATGGTACAATACCACTGTATTTTTAATTAAAGGAGAAGTAAAATATGGCATTGATACCTAGAGTCTATATGGATACATTAGTAACTATTAGTGTTGATGATAAAAATGGTAAAAAATTTTGTATAGGTACAGGTTTTTTAGTTGGTAAATTTATTAAGGAAGAGAATAATAAAAGATGTTATGCTGTATTCCTAATAACTAACAAACATGTTTTAAATAATCACGATGTTGTATACTTAGGGTTTAATCAATTTGGAACTTATGCAACAAATGAATTTGTAGTTTCATTAAAAAATAATGGTATATTAAATTACTCTTCACATGTTGACCCAAACATCGATATTTTGGCTTTAAATTTAAATGCAAATGTGTTAAATAGTACAAAAAGTAAATATTCATTTTTTGCGTTGGATGAAAATACTTTATATATTGAAGATATGAAAAATGATGATGTATACGAAGGTGATTTAGTAAATGTACTAGGATTTCCTATGAATTTAGTCGATTTTAATCATAAAGACCCAATATGTAGAATAGGATGTATATCAAAAATTTCAAATCTTTATACGCCGGGGAGCCCTGATAAAAACTTTATTATAGATGCCCAAGCATTCCCGGGTAATTCAGGAGGACCTGTTATTTTAAGACCAGAATTAACGGCCGTTGTTGGTACTAAACCTCATGTTAAAGCAGTGTTAATAGGAATTCTTCATAGTTATATTCCATATCAAGACAAACTCAAAAGTTTACAAACAAATGAAATTGTTTCTATAACAACAGAAAATTCAGGTTTAACTTATGTTCATCCTGTTGATTATATTCGGGATGTTATAGATTTGGAAATGCAAAGAATAGATATAACAAAAATAACATATTATGAACAAAAAGTTGAAAGTACCAACATTGAACCAATTAAAAATATAGAAAAATTAGTTCAAGAAGAAAATGATAATACAAGTGAGAAAAATAAAGAAAAACGATTAGATAAGAAATAATCGTAAAAAAGGAAGAAGTAAAAACTTCTTCCTTTTTTGTTTATTGATTGTTTTGCAAATGAGTGCAGACAGTATTTGCCGATAGGATTGAAAAGTTACCTTTTGTTTCAGCAAAGTTTTTTAAATCGTGAGAAATAAGAGGTTATATATTGAAGGCTTAAAAATGTTAATAATATTTTTATATGCAGAATAACAAAAGTTATAATATTTAATTTTATATTATTCACTATAAGATTTTAATAAGTTGATTTGCTTTTTATTAAATAGTATAATAATAATTATAAAAAATTTATAATAGGAGAAATTATGAATAATATAGTAATGTATAATGAACTATATGAAAAGGATTGGCGCAATGTTTTTGCACAATATTGGGCATATATTACTAATTATAAAGTTACCAAAGAACAAATAAAAAGTTGTCAAGATTATATACTAAACCAAGTTATTGAAAATAAAGTGTTTATGTTTTTGTGTGTTGATAATAACAAAGTTATTGGATTTTCCATTTCTCAAATAGATAATGAAAATAGTGATTGGAATAGGTCTCCAGGTTATGGATTTATACGGGAATTTTTTATTTTATCAAATCAAAGAAAAAAAGGTTATGGCAAGATGCTTGCTCATCACACTATAAAAAATTTGTTTTTAAAAGGTTCTAAAAATATTTATTTAGATACAGACAAAAATGCAAAAGAATTTTGG
>CALVJJ010000015.1 GCA_944332185.1 uncultured Clostridia bacterium | reverse complement strand
AGCTTATGAAAAACCAAGTGTAAAACGTAAGAAAAAACAAAAAGCTGCTATCAAACGTTCTAAAAAAAATAGATAAGTTTTGATACAAAGAGACAGGGCAACCTGTCTTTTTTATTTTCTTATAAGAATTGGATAGATTTGATTGGATATTTTATGTGTTCGTGGTATACTTTTTTATGAAATATGACCGAGTAGGAGAAAGAAAAATGATAGATCTAAGTATGCTTAACCCAGAACAATTACAACCAACATTAGATACAGAAGGGGTAGTGGTTGTTTCGGCTGGAGCAGGTAGTGGAAAAACAAGACTGCTTACTTATCGAATTTGTCATTTAATTGAAGATCAAAAAGTAGATCCAAGTAATATTCTAGCCATTACTTTTACCAATAAAGCCACACGTGAAATGAAAGACCGTATTGCTTCTATGCTACCTAATCAAGCAGATAAAGTGTGGATCAGTACTTTTCACTCTATGTGTGTGAGAATTTTAAGAGAAAATATTTCCCATATAGAAGGGTACAACAGATTTTTTACCATCTATGATACGCAAGATAAAGATAAAATCATTACACGCATTCTAAAATCTCATGAGAATATGGACGAAAGTATCAAAAAGAAAGTATTGTATCACATGGCCTCTTTAAAGAATGAAGGAATGAGCATAGAAGAGTATCAAAGGCTAAATTGTGCAGACAAAGATATTGAAGACGTGATGACAATCATTAGAGAATATACACAGCAATTACATTTGTGTAATGCACTCGATTTTGATGATTTGCTTACCAAAACCTTAGAGTTGTTCAAAACATGTCCTGATGTTTTAGCGTATTATCAAGAAAAATTTAGATATATTCATGTCGATGAATTCCAAGATACCAATACTGTACAATATACACTTACCAAAATGCTTTGTGACAAATATGGTAATCTATTTGTCGTAGGCGATGAAGACCAAAGTATCTATGGTTGGCGTGGAGCAAATATAGAAAACATTCGCAATATTTTAAAAGATTTTCCTCATGTCAAAGTGTACAAACTAGAACAAAATTATCGTAGTACCAAAACCATTATCGAAACAGCAAACAAACTCATTAAGAACAACACAGCTCGTATTGATAAAACCCTTTGGACAGACAATGAACAAGGCGATAAAATTACCTATTATAGTGCAAGTGATGAAAGTGATGAAGCCGAATATGTTGCTCGTATTATTGCCAACAAAATACGAGAAGGATATGACTACAGTGACTTTGCCATTTTGTCTCGTGTCAGTGCTCTTACCATGCAATTTGAACAAAAACTCTTAACATACAATTTGCCTTACATCGTTTATGGAAACACAAAATTTTTTGACAGGGTAGAGATCAAAAACACATTGGGTTATCTACGAGTCATTGCCAATATAGCAGATAATGAAAGTTTAGCACGAATTATCAATTTCCCAAGACGAGGGATTGGGTCTACCAGCATTGAACAATTACTCAATTTGTCCTCTAGGTATCAAGTGTCTATGTGGGAAATCCTTACACACCCTGATGTGTACGATATAAAAAATGCTTTAAAACATAAGATCCAACCATTCGTAGACTTAGTAACTGATTTGCAACAAAAATTAGATACCATGGATTTGGTGGATTTTGTCAGTTATGTTGTGAAAGTTGCAAGAATTAAAGAAGAATATGCAGAAGATACCGAAGAAAACTTAAATAGAAAATTGAATATCGATGCGTTACTAGAAAACATTAACTCGTTTGCACACAACAATGAAAATGCCACCATTTATGATTATTTGGAAAGTGTGACACTAGAAAGTAGTATAGAACAAGATGATCCAGACGATCATAATAAAGTCATCGTGAGCACGGTGCATGCTGTCAAAGGATTGGAGTTTAAGGTAGTCTTTATTGTGGGCTGTGAAGATGGATTGTTTCCTATTTCTAGAGCTCTTGATAGTGAAGAGGAAATGGAAGAAGAAAGAAGGCTTATGTATGTAGCTCTCACGAGAGCAGAGAAAAAATGTTATCTAGTAAGAGCAAAAAGTAGATTCTTATATGGAAAAAGACAAAATACCATGGAAAGTAAATTTATTCGAGAGATGGGGCTTAGTCAACCACAAGTCCAAAGAGTACGAGATTTTCAATGGGAAAATTTTGCTACACAAACAACTACAGCGACTGATACTTTAGGAAAATTCAAAATCAACCAACAAGAAAAGAAAAATTTTCAAGAGTTTCAAATTGGAACGATGGTGAGTCATATCAAATTTGGCATTGGCACCATCATCAGCATCGAACGACTAGGGGATACTAGCTATGCAAAAATTGATTTTGTAGGGCTTGGTGTCAAGACACTAGCACTAAACATTGCACCGCTAAAAATCGTAAAATAATGAGGAAATATGGATAAACAACTTCGTTACAGAGAATTGATTGATATCATTAAGCGTCATAATTACAATTATTATACATTAGACAATCCAACCATATCAGATGGCGAGTATGACAAGTTATATGATGAACTTATGTCTTTAGAAAAAGAATTAGGAGTAATTTTGCCAGATAGTCCTACGCAAAAAGTAGGAGATACTATTTTAAAAGGTTTTAAAAAACATTATCACAAAGTCCCATTGTTTTCTCTAGACAAACGTCAAAACGAACAAGATATGCGAACATGGATTAGACAAGTTCAGGAAAAATACGATAAACCAAAATTTTGTTTAGAGTATAAGTTTGATGGTTTGCGAATTGCTGTGACCTATCGCGATGGGAAATTAGTCAATGCTGCCACACGTGGGAATGGAACAGTAGGAGAAGATGTAACCAATCAAGTACTTACCATTAAGACCTTGCCACTTCGCATACCTTATCAAGGGGAAGTGATTGTTCAAGGGGAAGCCATGATGCGTAATAGTGTATTTGAAAAGTATAATCGTACGCATGATGTTCCTTTAAAAAATCCAAGGAATGGGGTGGCAGGAGCCATACGAAATCTTGATGTAGAAGTCACAAAATCAAGGAATATTGACCTATTTTTCTACGATGTTGCTTATATAGATGACACTATCAAAAGTCAATCGCAAGCTCATCAGTTTTTGATAGAGAATGGATTTTGTGTGTACCCATATTTTCAAGTATTTACAGATGAGAATGAGATTATGAAAGCAATTAGTGACATTGATCAAAAGAAAAGTTCTTTAGATATTATGATCGATGGAGCAGTACTCAAAATTGATGATTATCGCATTCGAGAACAATTAGGATTCACTGCAAAATTTCCAAGATGGGCAGTTGCCTACAAATATGCTCCACAAGAATTAACTAGCATAGTACGAAACATTATTTGGCAAGTAGGAAGAACAGGAAGAATCACTCCTATTGCCGAAATTGACCCCATTGTACTTGCAGGTGCAACTGTAAAACGTGCAACACTGAATAATTATGGAGATATTGTCAAAAAACAAGTCAAAATCGGTTCTTCTGTATTTGTGAGAAGGTCTAATGAAGTGATTCCAGAAATTTTGGGTATTGCAGAAGATTTACCGGGTAGTAAGGAAGTAACCAAGCCAGAATATTGTCCATGTTGTCATACAAAACTAATTGAAGATGGTGCTATTCTATATTGTCCTAATACCGACCATTGCCGTGATCAATTATTAGATAGAATGGTGCATTTTGCAAGTAGGAATGCTATGAATATTGAAGGATTAAGTGAAAAGACCATTCAAGCATTGTTTGAAGAAGAAAAGGTAAGGATAGTTGCAGATTTGTATTACTTATCCAAAGAAGATTTTTTAGAATTAGAAAAATTCAAAGATAAAAAATCAACCAATTTGTACGATAGTATTCAAAATAGTAAGCACCCAACACTTGCACAATTTATCTATGCTTTATCGATTGCGGGAGTGGGGAATAAAACAGCAAAAGATCTCGCAAAACATTTTAAGACTTTTGACCGTTTTAAAAATGCTAGTTATGATGAATTCCTATCTATTGTAGATATTGGAGAGACAACAGCAAAAGCTATCGTGGATTTCTTTCAAGATCCAAAACAAGAGAGGTTATTACAGCAATTATTTGATGCCGGTGTTACCCCAAGTGCAGAAGTGGAACAGTTAATGTATCATGAAAGTATTACCGGAAAAACTTTTGTCTTAACAGGAACTTTGGAAAAATACACGAGAGATCAAGCTACAGCTATTATTGAAAAATTTGGTGGAAAAACATCAAGTTCTGTTAGTAAAAAAACAGATTATGTTTTAGCTGGGACTGATGCTGGAAGCAAATTAACCAAAGCACAAGATTTGGGAGTTCGTATCATTAACGAAACTGATTTTGACAAAATGATAAAATAATTTAGAAAATTTTTTGAAAAACTCTTTTAAAAACTAAAAAAATATTGTATAATACATTTAGTTATGTATAGTGATATACAAAAGTATGGTATTTTAAGAATGAGGAGATGACACATTATGATGATCGAACCACCTATTGATGTATTGATTAAAAGAATAGGCAATCCTTATAAAGTTGCTGTGATCGTGAGCAAAAGAGCATTGTATTTGGAAAAAACAATGCCAAAAGAAGAACGTCAAGGTAGCATTGAAGTAGAAAAAGCAATCAATGAATTGTATGAAGGAAAAATCAAATTAAGTAATAATGAAAATTAAGCACGTTATAGGAAGTCTATTGTTGTTACAATAGACTTTCCTTTTTAGGTAGGGAACATGGTTGCACAAGTAATCGTAGATATAGCAAGTAGTGAAGTAGATAAGATATTCGACTATCTAGTCCCAGAAGGACTAGTTGTTTCTTGTGGGCAACGAGTGATGGTACCATTTGGAAAAAGACAGATAGAAGGGTATGTTGTAGGGCTAAGCGACAATAGTACTGTGGATCCCCAAAAATTAAGATCCATATTATCTACACTGGATCCAAAACCTTTGATATTGCCAGAACTCATGGATTTGGCAAAGTTCATGAAAAGTTATTACCATTTGCGTTATGTAGATATCTTTCGACTCCTTGTCCCATCTATGATCCGTAGTGGGAAAATTAAAGAACTTATTGTAAAATATGTACGTTTACAACAAAATGAGGAAGAAGTGGCTCATTATGTATCGAGTTTAAGAAAAAATGCTACTTCATGTATTCGAGCTATTCAATATTTGCAAAATGTTGGAACAGCAAGAATCAGTGTAATGAATAAAACGTTTGGGAATACTGCTATTAAAAAATTAGTACAGGATGGTGTGCTAATAGAATATGAGGAAAAACAAAATCGGCTAGCATACAACCAGTCTACCAATTCAAAGCCAGTGACACTTACTCCAACACAACAAGATGTAGTAGATTTTATTACCAAAAACCAAGGAGTTATTCTTTTGCATGGTGTAACAGGTAGTGGCAAAACAGAAGTCTATATGAATGCTATCAAAAAAGTATTAGAACAAGGAAAAAACGCCATTATGCTTGTTCCAGAAATTAGTCTCACACCACAAGTAGTGCGTAATTTTGAAGCAAAATTTGGTACCAATATCGCAGTGTTACATAGTGGACTAGGAAGTAGCGAACGTTTTGATGAATGGAATCGTATTTATCAAGGGCAAGCTAGAGTTGTCGTGGGGGCTAGAAGTGCTATTTTTGCTCCTATTACCAATTTGGGAATGGTGGTTATTGATGAAGAACATGATGGCAGTTATTACTCAGAAAGCAATCCTAGATATTATACACATGAAGTTGCAAAATTCCGTTGTGCTTATGACCATTGTCCTTTGGTGCTAGGAAGTGCTACTCCTAGTATTGAAAGTTATCATCAAGCAATGGAAGGGAAATATCAATTAGTGACGATGCCACAAAGAGTCAATCAAAAACCATTGCCTAATATCGAAATTGTCGATATGTGTAAAGAGTTTCGAGCAGGTAATCATAGTATTTTTAGTGGTACTTTTCTAGAACGATTGAAGGCAAGTCTACAGAAAAAAGAACAAGTCATGATCTTTATCAATCGAAGAGGCTATTCTTCCTATATCATGTGTAGAGCGTGTGGTTATATTCCAAAATGTCCAAACTGTGATGTTTCTTTATGTTATCATGAACAAGAGAAGCAACTAAAATGTCACTATTGTGGAGCAAAATTCTATGCTCTAACGGCTTGCCCCGAATGTGGCAATAAAGACTTAAAATATGGTGGTGTTGGGACACAAAGAGCACAAAAAGAATTGCAAGAAGCCTTTCCTGATGTGCCGGTATTTCGATTGGACAACGACACGACAAAAACAAAAAATGCACATGGAAAAATATTACATGACTTTAGTCAAACCAAGCCAGCTATCTTAGTTGGAACACAGATGATTGCAAAAGGACATGATTTTGCAGATGTCACATTAGTGGGGATACTTGATGCAGATTTAAGTTTGTATTTTCATGATTTTCGTGCAACAGAGAAGACTTTCCAATTAGTCACACAAGTAGCAGGTCGAGCAGGAAGAAGTGAAAAACAAGGTCATGTTGTATTACAAACATTTTATCCAAAACATTATGTTTATCGATTTGCAGCTAATTATGATTATTTGCATTTTTATCAAAAGGAAGATAATCTTCGAGAAATAACACATTTTCCTCCATATTCCAAAATTGTCCGTATGCTATTTGTGGGAGATGATGAAGATAATGTAAAACTTGCAGCACATAATACCTTTTTAAAACTCAAAGAGTATCGGGCTAGTCATACAGCAGCATTTTTCTTTTTAGAAGGCATGAAAAGCCCAGTAGGGAGAATCAATAACAAATATAGGTACCAAATTGTGATGCGACTTGCTTTATCCCAACAAAAAGAATCGTTAGATGCAATTTATGATATAGAAGAAAAAAATAGAGTAAAAGATGTAACGTGTTTTATAGAACAAAATGCACAAAATTTAAGTTAAGGAGAAAACAATGGCAACAAGAAAAATTATATTACAAGACAATCCATTGCTACGAAAAAAATCAAAAAAAGTGAATGTTTTTGATGAAAAATTATGGGAATTACTTGATGATATGGCAGAAACCATGCGTGTCAACAATGGTTGTGGCATTGCAGCACCACAAGTAGGTGTGCTAAAAAGAGCTGTAGTGGTAGAAGTCAATCAAATGTTTTTAGAGCTAATCAATCCAGAAATTTTAAGTAGTCGTGGGAATCAATGTGAAGTAGAAGGGTGTTTAAGCGTGCCAAATCGTAGTGGATATGTCAATCGTCCAGAATTAGTATGTGTCAAAGCTTTTGATCGATATGGTAATGAATTTGCAATTACCGGTACAGGTTTGCTTGCAGTAGCATTATGCCATGAAATTGATCATCTAGATGGTATCTTATATATTGACAAATTAGTCAAAGAATATGAGGGAGAATAATATGCTAAAAGTCATTTACCTAGGGACACCAGAGTTTGCTGTAGCCCCTCTAAAAGCTATTATGGAACATCATCAAGTGGTGGCAGTCGTGACACAACCAGATAGACCAGTAGGGCGAAAACAAATTTTAACGCCTACACCTGTCAAACAAGTTGCCTTACAGCATCATATTCCTGTCTTTACTTTTGAAAAAATTAGTAAAGAAGGAGAAGATATTTTACGAACTTTCCAAGCAGATATTATGGTGACTTGTGCGTATGGACAGATCTTAAAGAAAAACATACTAGATCTTACCCCAATGGGTGTGTATAATATTCATGGATCCCTTCTACCTAGGTGGCGTGGAGCAGCCCCAATTCAGTGGTCATTGATTGCAGGGGATAGTACAACAGGCATTACTATTCTAAAATCTGATATTGGCATGGACGATGGCGATATCCTTTTAAAAAAGGAAATGTCCATTCAACCTACAGATACGGCCCAAACTTTATTTGAAAAACTTAGTGTTTTAGGAGCAGAAAGTATACTAGAAGCTTTAGAACAACTAGAACAAGGCAAAGCAACACTGACACCACAAGATCCTACTAAAGTCACTTATGCTAGAAAATTAGAAAAAGTAGATAGTCTTGTAGATTTTTCAAAATCTGCACAAGAAGTAGTCGGCTGGATCAAAGGAATGAATATGGGACCTGTGGCTACCATGCAATATGGGGGAGAGATCTTAAAGATTTTTGATGCAAAAGTAGGGAATATTACGAGTCAAAATCCAGTAGGAATGATCGTGGTTGCTAACCCTAAAAAAGGTTTGTATATCGCTACAAAAGATGGCAGTGTTGAAATACTAGAATTACAAACCCCTAATAGCAAGCGTATGACTGCTAAAAGTTATTTGAATGGAAGAAATATGAAAGAAGGAAGTTTTGTGAATGAATTGGGAAGTCAAGTTTAGTTATCAAGTGCTATCTGATGTATATCTAAAAGGAACGTATGCAAGCATTGGACTGAATCAAACATTATCGAAAGAAAAAGGACAACCAGTTAATACAAAACTAATTACCAAAATTGTTTATGGAGTCATTGAAAAAGATATTAGTCTAGAGTATATCATCGAACAATTTTTGACAAAGACACCACCTAAAAGGATTATGCTTTTGTTAAAAATGGGTGTATATATGCATTTTTTCCTAAATAGTTTGCCAGATTATACCATTGTCAACGAACTTGTCAATCTTGCAAAAAATAGTCCAGAAAAGTATTTGGCAGGACTTGTCAATGCAACTCTAAAAAACATATTCTCTAGTTCAATTCAATTACCAAAACCAGAAGATGATTTTATCAAATATTGTAGTATCAAATACGGATATCCTGTTTGGCTTATCAAAGAATTGAGTCAACAATATTCCCCAAAAGAATTGGTGTCATTGCTTTCCACAAAATTGACAACAGATACCCATATTCGTATCAAACAGGGAAAAGAAAAAGAATTTCACCAACTGATAAAGGATCACGAAATACGATTCAGTGCATCATTTGATGAAAGTGCTGGATATGTTGATTATTTTACTTTGTTACAGCACCCAGAATGGAAATCTTATTATGTTGTACAAGGGTGTCCATCTATGATTGTGGCAAAGAATATGCCAGATAGTTCGACTATACTTGATGTATGTGCTGCACCGGGAGGGAAAAGTGTCTATCTAGCACAATTACAACCACAAGCTACCATCACAGCTTGTGACTTATATTCACATCGAACAAAACTCATTGATGATTTTGCAAAAGGACAGCAAATACATAATATAAAAACCGTTGTTCAAGATGCTACAAAAAGCAATTTAGAGTGGAAGGAAAAATTCGATGGAGTAGTGTGTGATGTGCCTTGCTCTGGAACGGGTGTCATTGGGAAAAAACCAGATATTCTTCTTAATAGAACTCCAGATAATCTTGTAGAACTTGTCAATGTACAACTTCAAATTTTAGATACTGCCTGTGAATATGTGAAACATGGTGGCACACTAATCTATAGCACTTGTTCTATTTTGAGAAAAGAGAATCAAGATATTGTACAGCAATTTTTAGATCATCACCCTGATTTTCATTTGAAAAAAGTCAATACCTATGGTATACCAGTAATAGAAGAAGGATTGATGGTGACATTTTATCCACCAATTAGTAAAACAGAAGGATTCTTTATTGCAATCATGGAGAGAGTATGAAAACATTATTAGATTTTAATTTACAAGAGTTAGAAAGTTTAGTGGTTAGTCTTGGAGAACAAAAATTTCGTGCAAAACAATTACAGCAAGTTTTACTTGATGGAAAGTTTGAATATGAAAGCAACAATTTGCCAAAAAGTCTGCTCGAAAAATTAGCAAACAATGGATATATTTTTCAGCCACTTCGAATTTTAAAAAAAGTCGTATCCAAAGACAAAACAGTAAAATATCTATATAAATTGGAAGATGGCAATATTATTGAGGGTGTTTTAATGACTTATAAGTATGGAAAAACCCTTTGTGTGAGCACCCAAGTAGGCTGTAAAATGAATTGTGCTTTTTGCGCAAGTGGATTAAGTTATGTAAGAGATTTGTCTTGTGGAGAAATTCTAGGACAAGTTGTTGCTGTAAATAAAATGCTAGGTGGAACACTGAAAGATAGAAAAATTACCAATATTGTCCTTATGGGTAGTGGAGAGCCGCTAGACAATTTTGATGCTGTGGTAAAATTTTTACAAGAAATCACTAGTCCACAAGGCATGAATTTTAGTGTGCGAAATATTTCTTTATCAACTTGTGGAATACCACAAAAAATTGTAAAATTAGCAGATTTGGGGTTAAGTATTACGTTATGTTTAAGCTTGCATGCCAGCAATGATGTAGTTCGTGGTCAAATTATGCCGATTGCTAGAAGATATACGATCAAAGAACTTTTAAAAGCTTTGCAATACTATTACGATGCGACCAATCGTCGTATTATTATTGAATATGTTTTAATAGATTGTGTCAATACACATGTAGAACAAGCAAGAGAACTTGCAATGTTGCTACAAAATTTGCCATGTCATGTCAATCTTATTAGGCTCAATCCTGTGCCAGAAAGAGGATTAAAACCTGCAAATGAAATAGTTTCTAAAACATTTCTCTCAATGCTAGTGCGCAATGGTATTAGTGCCACCATTCGCAGAACAACAGGCGATGATGTGACAGGAGCGTGTGGGCAGTTACGAATTAGCGAAATGAAAAAAGGTGAATAATGGAAGCAAGAATTGTCAAAGGTATGGGAGGAACATACTATGCTTATACCGATCAAATAGTGGAAGTTATTCCTACCGGAAAAATTAGAAAATCCAAATTACTTATTGGAGATCGGGTAGAGATCCAAAAAGATGCATATTCTTCCAAATACATTGTTTGTAACATATTACCTAGAAAAAATGAACTTGTTAGACCAAAAGTTGCTAATATTGATCAACTTATGATCGTGATAGCAGCTCTTCCACAGCCAGATTTTTATCTAGTTGACAAATTGATCATTACTTGTCAAATAAGTCATATTGATCCTATTTTGATCGTAAACAAAACAGATTTGGCTATTCAACAAGAAATTGCAAAAGTATATGGTAAGATACTTCCTATTTATTATGTGAGTGCAAAAGATGGATCTGGATTAGAAAAAGTAAAAGAGTGTATGAAACATAAAGTAACAGCGTTTGCAGGTCAATCTGCCGTAGGCAAAAGTACTTTAATTAGTGCATTATTTCAAATGTCTTTGGATACTGGTAGCCTTAGTAAAAAAGTAGAAAGAGGAAAACACACGACAAGGCATACGGAATTATTCCATGTTGGAGAAGATATTTGGGTTATGGACACTCCTGGGTTTAGTCTTTACGAGCTGAATCAAATTCCAAGTCAAGAACTACAAAATTATTATCCTGAGTTTGCTAGTTATAAACAATCTTGCAAATTTTCGAATTGTGTACATACCACACAAAATGCCAATGTATGTGGTGTGGTGCAAGCAGTACAAGAAGGGAAAATTGACATGGGGCGATATCAAAGATATGTTACTATGTTTCATGCTATGCAACAAAAAGAACAACAATTTTAAGGGGAAATTATGAAATTATCTGTTAGTACCAATTCAGAAAAAGAAAGTCAGTTGCTTTCTTATATAGACCAGTTGACAAAACTTGATGTAGATTTCATACATTGTGATGTGATGGACGGAAAGTTTGTAGAAGCAAAATGTTTGTCACCAAATCAAATTGCTTCTATCAAAAACCATACCACCATTCCTTTAGATGTGCATTTTATGGGGTATCCAACCGAAGAAGTGGTGCAATCTTACCTTACAGCAGGGGCCAATATTGTAACTTTACATCTAGAGACACAATCTTTTACCGAATGGCTACCTTTACACCAGATGATACATAGATATCATAGACTCAGTGGAATTTCTATTCGACCAGATACTAATTTAGACGAAATTGATCCCTATCTTGACTATGTGGATTTGGTTTTAGTGATGAGTGTAACACCCGGTAAAAGTGGTCAAGCGTTTTTAGATAGCACTTATAAACGATTGCAAGAGTTAAGAAAAAAAATAGGTACGAAGCCTATTTTAGTAGAAGTTGATGGTGGTATCAATCTAGAGATTGCTACTTCTTTACAACCTTATCAAGTAGATATGGTAGTCATGGGTTCTGCTTTTTATCATTGTGAAGACAAAGTATCTTTGTATCAAGATGTGAAAAGAATATCATAACTATTTTTTAAAGTTTGTGTCAAAAATAAAAATATTTTCATATATACCAATAGAGATTATGAGTAGGTGAGTGTATATGAAAATAGTTTGTATTAAAGTACCAAAATTTTTAAAACCCATTTTAAAATTGATTTTTAGAAAACAATTACGAGTCTAAAGACATTGCAAGGTATATAAAATAAAAAAAAGGAAACGAATATAACATCGTTTCTATTTTTTCTCAAGTATTATTAGTTACCTTTTTTTAAGGTTTTCAAACATTTTGTGCAAATATATTCATTGCTTGGTTTTCCATCTACTTCGATAGCTTTCTTTTGTAGATTAGCACCCCATGTTCTACGAGTAGCAATATGGGAATGGCTAATTTGGTTACCACTAGCAACTTTTTTACCACAGATATAACATTCTCTTGCCATTTTGAGTTCACCCCCAAAAAAAATTTCTTATCTTGTCATCGAAAACTATTGTAGCAAAATTTTGACATAAAGGCAAGAGAAATTTTTAAATTTATCATAATTCTTTTTGCTAGAATCTAAAATATTTTGAAAAACTGTTGCAAAAACAAAGACATTGTTGTACAATATCAGTGTAATGATATGCTTAAAAGTATGATTACAATAGAAATTGGGGAGGTTTCAATGGCAGTAAAAACCATCAATGGCTATGGACAGATCACCATTACGAATGAAGCGATTGCTATGGTAACAGCGCATATTGCAAGAGAATGTTATGGTGTAGTGGATCTGGTAAGTAGACGACTCAAAGACAATGTTTCTGAACTCATAAAAAAGAAACCTCTTGCTAAAGGTGTCAAGGTAAAGACGAAAGACAATCATATTAGCATCAATGTCTATGTGATTATCAAATATGGAGTCAATATCAAAGCAGTAAGTGAAAGCTTAAGAAAATCTATAAAATATGATATTGAAGAATTTACAGGCATGATTGTTGACGATATCAATATTCATGTATTAGGAGTAAGAATATAAAGTCCAGTAGATAGTTTTTGTCTATCTAACTGGATAGACATATTGCTATCTATGGCTTTGAACATAAGTTTAAGGAGTTTTAGAATGCAAAAGAGTTTTAATTGCACCACACTTCGCAAGATGATCATGGCTGGTGCAACATTATTAGAAGAAAATAAAAAATATATCGATTCCCTGAATGTCTTCCCAGTACCAGATGGGGACACAGGTACCAATATGACATTGACCATCAAAAGTGCAGTCAATGAAGTCAATAATTGTTTAGAAAATACATTTTTAGCTATTAGCGAATCTTTATCTAGAGGGGCTCTAAAAGGTGCTAGAGGCAACTCTGGTGTTATTTTGTCACAAATTTTAAAAGGTATGGCATCTGTTTTTGCTACTTCCAAAACAGATATCACGACAAAAATATTTGCAAAAGCATTAGTAGAAGGTAGTAGTGTAGCATACAAGGCAGTCACAAGACCAAAAGAAGGGACCATTCTTACGGTAATCCGTTCTATGGCAGAAGCTGCTACCCAGATTGCGAAAAAGACAACAGATCTAGAAGAATTTTTCCATGATACCATTTCTGCTGGGGAAGCTACATTGCAACAAACACCAGAAATGCTACCTATCTTGAAAAAGGCAGGTGTTGTCGATGCCGGTGGTAGAGGACTTATTATTATCTTTACCGGTTTTTATAAAGTGCTTTTAGGGGAAGAAGAATTCAATTTTAATATTGAAGATTTGTCCAACGGTACAGTAGATATTACCAACAACAATGATTTTTATATCAATCTTGAGAATTTGGCTGATATTCCTTTCCAATATTGTACAGAATTTATGGTTACACACATGAAAAAGAAAACAACTGAAAGTGATATTGACAAATTAAGAGAAAAACTTGTTGCTCTAGGAGATAGTGTTGTTTGTATTGGAGACTTGTCTTTGGTAAAAGTCCATGTTCATACCAATGAACCAAATATTGCATTGGGATATGCTCTAGAATTAGGGGAAATTATCAATGTAAAAATAGATAATATGGTAGACCAAAATAGAGAGTTGAAAAGAAAAGCAAACCAAGCAAAAGAAAACTTGAAACAATTTGGTATGATTGCAGTTGCTCCAGGACAAGGAATTGCCAATGTTTTTACGGATCTTGGGGTAGATGCTTGTATTCAAGGTGGACAAACTATGAATCCATCTGCTAATGATATTGCAAAAGCCGTTGACCAAGTACAAGCAAAAGAAGTGTTTGTTTTGCCAAATAATTCCAATATTATTCTTGCTGCTGAACAAGCAAAATCTTTAACAAGCAAAATTTTACACGTGATTCCTACAAAATCTGTTCCAGAAGGCATTAGTGCTGCATTGGCATTCAATCCAGAAGGTACAAAAGATGAGAATATGGAATCCATGACAAGTAGTAAAGATAGTGTCAAGAGTTTGAGCGTAACGTATGCTGTCCGAACCACACACATGGACGGATTTGACCTCAATCAAGGGGATATTATCGGTCTTGATGAAAAATCCATTGTTTCCAAGGGTGTACTTGTGAATGACACAGCAATGGATCTTATTGCCAAAGCCAAGACAGATGATATTGTCAATATTACCTTATTCTATGGCGCTGATGTGAAAGAAGAAGAAGCAAATGCGCTTTGTGAAAAATTGCAAGCACAATATCCTGATTGTGATATATCTGTGATTAGTGGTGGACAACCAGTATACTATTATTTAATTAGTTTAGAATAATGAATAATTATGCATTTTTAAAACTTTATAGTCGATAAAAGAGAAGGTGTAAAACCTTCTTTTTTTATGTATTTTGTTTAAAAGAGTAGTCGATAAAATTTTGTTTTTAGTGTTAAAAGACTTGTGTATATAAAAAGGGAATGTTACAAGACAACATCAATCTAGTATGATGATATTTTCCAATAATTGCCTATATACTTTTTGTATGAAAGACATAAAACTGCTTACACTATTAGTAACAATAAGAATATAACCTAAATCCATGTTCTTATTGTAGTAAATAGGAGGTGAAAACTATGCCAAAAACAACTAGTTCTACAACAAGTTCCAGAACGGCAAAAGCATGCAAATCTTGCTCTAATAACAGGACAGAATCAGCAAGAGAAAGTGCAAAGTCTGCTACAAAATCTAAAAAAGCAAACAGTCGTACTGAAACCAGTAGAGAAAGTGCAAAAGCTGGTAATGCTAGAAGTTCAAGAGCAAATAAAACATCAAAAACATCTAGTCGTTCATAATAATTATAGTGTATAAAAATACATAATATCATATAATTATGAATAAAAATATCAGACAATAGTTTCACTAAAAAAGGAATTGAGTAGAAAATATATATCTTTCTACCTTTTCCTTTTTTTGTAATGTAAGTATCAATATTTTTTATTTTTACATATATAAAGGTAAAGCAAAAATTTTTACTTTTTTTAAAAAAATTTATGAAAAACTCTTGCCATTTGGAAAAACATTTGATATTATATAAGAGCGTTGATACGCAAAATTATATAGAATGTTTTGGGAGCTTAGCTCAGTTGGGAGAGCATCTGCCTTACAAGCAGAGGGTCGTAGGTTCGAGCCCTACAGTTCCTACCATATGCGGGGGTGGCTCAGTGGTAGAGCGTCGCCTTGCCAAGGCGAAGGTCGCGGGTTCGAATCCCGTCCTCCGCTCCATTTTTTTAGAATAAGTAATCGACACAAAAATTGCTGACATTGAATGGCACCGTAGCCAAGCGGTAAGGCAGAGGTCTGCAACACCTTAATCCCCAGTTCAAATCTGGGCGGTGCCTCCATTTTCATTTTTTGCTGAAGTGGCGGAATCGGCAGACGCACAGGACTTAAAATCCTGCGGGGGCAACTTCGTGCGGGTTCAAGTCCCGCCTTCAGCACCAAAAAGATCACGTATTATCGTGATTTTTTTATTTTTTATATTGGTGTTAACTATCAAAGTCGTATATATAGAAGTGTGTGACATAAAAAAATCATCATATTGCACATGATGATTTTTTTTGCTTTTTTGCTAAAGGAAAAAGTAGAGTATTGTATAGGATTATAAGATGATTATTAAAAAATATGAAAAAGTGTAATATACAAAGTCGTAATTCTATCTCTATATTTTATACTTCTAGAAACATATATCGCATTATACGGTCAAACATGATAGTTTTATGCTTAAAAATTATTTGACTTTAATTGTCTTTGTGTAGATATCTGGAGCAATATTAGGAATGATAGCATCTTTATTTTGTAAAAGGGCATAGATTTGATTGGCTTTGTCTTCAATATCAATCAGTCTTTTGTATAATCCTTTTATATCTTTTTCTACATTGTTTACCCGAAGTATGATATTGGTATTGGCACTGACTGCTTTTAGCAAATCAGTTCGATTGGCTTTATAGGCAATGACTTTCACAAAAGGGAGAACGTCTAATGTTTTAATACTTTCTACATCACTTTTTTCAATACCTAACAACAGGCTAAGAATAATTCTTTTTAAGCTAGCATAGGTGTATCTTTTGGTTTTGACTTCTAAAAGGAATTCGTTTAGGTCTTTATGGTGTTTACTACATTCAATAAAACGGTTCTCAATTCCTTCACGGACATCAAACACTTTACGATATTCTTCAGGTGATTTTGTCTTTAAGACATATAATGATAAATCGCTAAATAGTTCCTTATTTGGTAATCCAAAATAGGTAATTTCACTCTTTAATAAAGGATAAATATTCTTTGGTACATATTTTTTAACTGATCTAACTGATCCTGTATTGTATAGTTTTGTACGAATGGCAAGAGCGCTGGTATCCTCACCAATCAAAGCTGTGCTATGGTAATCTCCTTGTCTAGTAATAAAGACAGGTTTAATTCGGCTATTGATTCGTTTTAAAGCTTTAAGATATTCTAATGCAAGAATATTATTAGGTTTTTCTAAAATATGTTTTATTTTTTCAATATCTTTAAAAGGTAGTTGCTTTTCTTCATGCAAATCTATCATAGCATGTTCCATACTATAAGGCAAAGAATTGCCTTCTTTTAGATATTGTTTCAATTTTTCTTGATAACAATCTGGTTCTTCTACCAAATATTTTGCAATCTTTTGTAGTAGGGAAGTATCTTCTGTTTCACAACCAAAAGCCAGATGCGTCACTTGATCAAAAGAATTCGCTATTTTTACACCTGCAGTAGCAAAAATTTCTGCAGTACTACAAGCATAAGCAGTTGGTATTTGTACTACAATATCTGCACCACATTCTATCGCCATTCTAGATCTCATATATTTTCCTATGATAGCTGGCTCTCCTCTTTGTGTAAAATTACCACTCATAATACACATAATTGCATCGGCATTGCTTAATTTTTTCGCTTCTTCAATATGTTTTTGATGTCCTTTATGAAAAGGGTTATACTCACAAATAATCGCACAAATTTTCATAATCATACCTTTTTGTTTTTATTTTTTATCACTTTGTTGTATAATGTTGGTGTTATACAAAAAGTAACGGCTATTTAATATAGTATACAAAAAAATGACCTAAAATCAAATAAAAATGGAGAATGTTATGAAAAACACAATAAAATTTTCTAGTTTTGAAAAAAATATCTTACATCTTGCTTTAGAAAGGCAAAAAACTATTGTATTGCCAGAGGGAGAATTGGACGAAAGAGTCTTGCAGGCAGGTTTGTATTTAGCAAAACGAAAGATATGTCATATTGTTTTTTTAGCAAAAACAAAGGAGTTTTTAGAAAAATATAAAAAGGGAAATCATTATTCTACCATTGAGTATTTGATAGATGAAAAAAAAGATACGTTGGCAAAATTGCTATATGAGAAAAGAAAAGAAAAAGGTATGACCATAGCAACAGCTACTTCATTATTAGAAGATCCAGTATATTATGCCACCATGCTATTAGAACATGGAGATGTAGATGGTATGGTATGTGGTGCAATTATGAGTACTGCTGATACACTACGACCGGGTTTGCAAATTATCAAAGGGAAGACACCGAATGCCCTGATTTCTTCTTTTATGGTGTTAGTCTCTAAAGACAAATCACTAGGAGAAAATGGAATTTTGTTACTAGCAGATTGTGCCATCAACCAAAATCCTACAGCTCATGACTTACATCAAATTGTGGAAGATACAGTGACAAGTGCCAAAAATTTGGGAATTCAAGATCCAAAAGTTGCTTTACTATCTTATTCTACTTTGGGAAGTGCAAAAGGGGACATACCTTTTAAAATGCAAAGTGTAAAAGAAAGTTTTGATCGTACTAATTTTGTGCTAGATGGAGAATATCAATTCGATAGTGCAACACGTCCAGAAGTCGCACGTATTAAAGCAAAAACAGGCAAAATACAAGGAGATGCGAACATTCTTATTTTCCCTAATTTGGAAAGTGGGAATATTACTTACAAAGCTATGTGTCGAGCTGGTCGTATTCAGGCTATTGGGCCTATCACACAAGGGTTTAGACTGCCTATCAATGATTTGTCTAGAGGGGCAACAATATCAGAAATTGTAGTCACAGTAGCACTGACGTGTTTGCAAGCATAAAGATAAAGGTAGCCTACTATTTACTATATAAGACACAAGCAAGCAACACGATATGGTGATATGGTTTGATGATATATCCCATTAAAAGTAATAGAAAAAAGTAAAAATAAAATAAGAATACAATTAAAAAATTCAGTAAAATTCATTGCAAATTTTTCTATTTTGCTGTAATATGATAACAGTTTAGACTAAAAAACAAGAGGAGAAAAATATGAAAATTTTAGTAATAAATGCAGGAAGTAGTTCTTTAAAATTCCAGTTGATCGACATGGATACAAAGAAAGTACTTGCAAAGGGTAACTGCGAAAGAATTGGAGATGAAAGTTCTTTTATGTCCTATAAGACTGCAAAAGTCAATGAAAAATTCGACAAATATATGACTACTCATGCTGCAGCCATTAGTTTTGTAATTGAAAAACTTATTGATAAACAAGTAGGTGTGATTGATTCTATCGGCGAAATTGATGCTTTTGGTCACAGAGTTGTCAATGTGGGAGAAAAATATTTTGATAGTTGTATTGTTACAAAAGAAGTATTGGAAGACTTCAAGCGTAATGTAGATTTTTCACCACTACATGTTCCTGGAGCTATTGCAGGTATGGACGCTTGTATGTCTGTTGCAGAAAATATTCCTAATGTAGCTGTATTTGATATTGGATTCCATAAGACATTACCAGCTTATGCCTATCGTTATGCAATTCCAAAAGAAGACTATACAGAATTAAAAATTCGTCGTTATGGTGCACATGGGACAAGTCATTACTTTGTTGCGAATGAATGTGCAAAAGCCATGGGAAAAGATATCAAAGATCTTAAAATTGTCACTTGCCACCTAGGAAGTGGTGCTAGTGTCACAGCTGTAAAAAATGGAGAATCTATTGATACTTCTATGGGATTCACTCCTCTTGAAGGACTCATCATGGGTACTCGTTGTGGAGATATTGATCCATCTGTAGTAGAATTCCTTTGCAACAAACGTAATATGACAGTTAGTCAAGTCATCAATCGTTTTAACAAACAATCTGGACTATTAGGAATAGGAAAATACAATGATATGAGAGATATTTTGGCACACCTTGATGACCATGATGTAAAATTGTCTTTAGATATGTTTAATTATCGTGTTAAAAAATACATTGGAGCATACAGTGCAGCCATGGGTGGACTTGATGCTATTGTCTTTACAGCTGGTATCGGGGAATATACTCCTGAAGTAAGAGAAGGTGCTACAGAGGGACTTGAATTCCTAGGAGTCAAAGTAGATCATGATCTTAACTGGAATTGTCCACGCGGCGAGATTGTAGAAATTAGTGCAAAAGACAGTAAAGTCAAAGTTTATGTGATTCCAACTAATGAAGAATATGTGATTGCACAAGAAACACAAAAATTAGTAAAATAATGGTATTTTAAAAAAACTTGATGAAAAGTAATTGACAAAATATTACAATTACATTACAATATAACGTACATTAAACTTTATTTATGAAGTAAAAGAGAATTTTGATTAGGAGGTGCATAAGATGGCAGTACCAAAAGGAAAAGTAAGTAAAGCAAGACGTAATTCTAGAAAAGCAAATTGGAAGATTTCTACACCTTCTATTGTAGAATGTCCACATTGTCATGAATATACTCAACCACATGCTGTTTGTCCTAACTGTGGATACTATGATGGCGTTCAAAAAGTTAGCGTTGAGAAAGATAAAGAAACAAAATAACTTTACAACTTACGTAAAATCACCAATTTTTTGGTGATTTTTTTATTTTTTTAACTTGTTATGTTTTGCTTTTTATACTAAATTTGGTATACTAAAAAAGAATATCATTAGAGGTGAATACATGATCAAAGTAGTAGTCGATTGTTTTGGTGCAGATAAAGGTGAGCAAATCATGGTGCAAGGTGCTGTCAAAGCCGTGAATGAATGCTCCGATATTCAAGTTGTACTCGTGGGGGATCAATCAAAAATTGAGGAAGCATTAAATACTGAAACCTATAAAAAAGAGCAAATTGTTGTAATCCATGCACCGGAAGGAATATCCAATATGGATACCCCAACGATTGCTATTAGACAAAAAAAAGAAAGTAGTCTTGTCAAAGCATTAGATTTGGTTAAGAGTGATGACGATGTAGCAGGGCTAGTCAGTTGTGGTTCAACAGGAGCAGTGCTTACGGGTGCATTTATGAAACTAGGTAGAATCAAAGGAATTAGTAGACCGGCTTTATGTCCAACTTTACCTACAAAAACAGGTGGAAAGGTATGCATTATGGACTGTGGTGCGAATATGGATTGCAAACCTCAAAATCTGGTACATTTTGCATTGATGGGGAATGCATATATGCAATCGATGGGCATAGAACACCCAAGAGTAGCATTACTCAATGTGGGAGTAGAAGACAAAAAAGGAAATGAGTTAGCCAAAGAAACTTTCCCATTATTGCAATCTCTTGATATCAATTTTGTGGGGAATATGGAAGCTAGGGAATTACTTTCTGGTGATTATGATTTGGTCGTCACAGATGGTTTTGCTGGTAATGTTTTATTAAAAAGTACAGAAGGGGCAATTTTGAATTTGTTGTCCATGTTGAAGACAGATATAAAAAGCAGATTTTTTAGTAAAATTGGTGCCGTCTTTATGGGTAAAACCTTCAAATACTTAAAAAAGACACTAGATTATAATAACTATGGTGGAGCAGTCTTTTTAGGGTGCAAAAAAGTAGTTGTCAAAGGACATGGTAGTAGTAAAGCAGCATCAGTTTGTGCTTGTATTCAACAAGTCATAGCGATGCATAAAGCCAATCTAATTGAAAAAGTCACACAAGCATTGCCAAATTTGGCAACTGAGGAGAATACAGAATCATGCTAGATGTTACACAATTAGAGAAAATCGTAGGGTACAAAATTACAAAGCCAAA
>CALVJJ010000014.1 GCA_944332185.1 uncultured Clostridia bacterium | reverse complement strand
CTAAAATTTCTAATTTGTACGTGCCCCCTTGTCCCACTTCTATGGACAAATCTAAGTCATCAGGACTAATTTCCATATAATTAGATAGCAAATAAAGTAGATCACTCTTTAAAACATTCGTAATCTTAATGGGATTGTCGTTTTTGTCAATATTCAATACATTTTTTAAGCGATTTACGCCGTATAATTCTAGATCTTTCATTCTAAATCTTCCTTTTAATATTTCTTCTTACCATACCTATCAGCCCTTTATATTTTTTAGTGCAATCGAATATTTCTTCTGCTCCATTATGAAAGTTGTTGGCTAAGATATCAAAAGCATATTTTGCTTGACTCTTGGATACCATACCCCCTTGCAGAAGTTGTGTTGGGACTTCATCATCTTCAGGAATGACACCTAGTAAGGGAATATTTAAAAAATTACTGATCGTAGATACATCTAACATCTCTCCTGTACACATTAGATCCCCTCTTGCTCGATTGATGACCAAATGTACTTTGTCTAGATGATATGAGTATAAAAGTGTAATTACTTTGTCAGCATCACGAATTGCCGAAATATGAGGTGTTGTCACCACAATAGCTTCATGACTACACGTGACAGCACGGTCAAATCCTTCATCTACTCCTGCTGGACAATCAATTAAAATATAATCAAACATATACTCCACTTCCTGCAATACTTGTATAATTTTTTCAGCATCGATTTTATAACTAGAACAAGTGTGGTAGCTAGGCAAGATATACAAATATTCATTCTTATCATCTTGTAAAATAGCCTGTTTGGTACGACATTTTCCTTCTATCACATCAATAATATCATACTGTATCTTATCTTCTACCCCCATGACAACGTCCAAATTGTTGAGTCCTAGATCAGCATCAACAACAAGTACTTTTTGCTTTAAATTTGCCAAAGCCCAACCAAAGTTTGCACTGACTGTAGTTTTTCCTACACCACCTTTCCCACTTGTAATTACAACAATACGTGCCATTCTTATCTCCTTTTTTGTTATGGTAATACAAAAATAAAAAATGGTCAAATACAACGATACCCCATACTCCAATCTTTTTTTACTGAGCGACAAAATTATTTTTTATCTATTACATTTCTACATTTTGCCTACAGTTTGCGACAAAAAAAAGAAGTCTTTAAAATAGACTTCTTTATAGCAACTGCATCAGTGTTTTTTGGTGACTAAGCAGTGTCCCTGCCCCCAAGATTACCGTTTGTTCTGGGTGAATATCAATAAAGATAGGAAGTGACAATTCTTCTCTCAAATATCTTTCCAGTCCAATAATTTTTGTCATACCCCCACATAGATAAATCCCTCGTTTGTGGATTTCTGCCAAAGTTTCTGTACTACTAAAAGATAATAGATTTTGAATGACTGCGACCACTTGATCAAAAAACGTTTGTAAGATCGGCATAATGTCTGCCGTAAACACCACTTCCTTACGATACACTCTAGTCTTTGCATCTATACCATCGACACTAAAACTACGCATATCATTTTGTAATAAGGATCCAATATTGATTTTGATTTGTTCGGCTTGCTGATCACTGATCACAAGATTGTATGTTCTAAGAAGCAATTTGCTTATCTTTTCATCTACATCTTTGCCACCTAGTGGAGCCGTACAGCCATTGATCATATTCATACCATACAAAATTGCTAGATCGGTATTTCCTCCTCCAATATTGCATACCATGTGAATACCTTCATCATCAAAATCTACCCCAAGACTAGTCAAAGCACATACACTAGAATATATAATTTCCACATTGTTAATACCTAGATGATACCCAAGATTGCGATACTCACTTTGCTCTTTGGCACTGAGCCCGCAAGGAAGAATAAAGATAATGTTGTTTTTCTTTGCAATGACATTATTTTTGATTGCATTTTCCAGTATTTCTGTTAAAAACATTTTTGCATAAAAAAGATTGGCAATTTTTCCATTTTGAATAGGACTAATCATCTCTATTTGACTAGAAGTCTTTCCATATAATTCCTTTGCCTTGTTGCCGACTGCAATAATCTCTTTACTTCTACCTTTGGCTTGCACAGCAAGAATCGTAGGTTCTTTGATCACAACCCCACTACCTTGTCTATATACGACTGTGTAACTATTTCCCATATCAATTGCCAACTGATAGGTCATTTCCTTCCCTCACTTTTTTATGTTTCAAATTCTTATTTCCTTTGTAGTATACAAAAAAAAAACAAAAAATACAATGATTTGGTCCATATCCAAAAAGTTGATTCTACAAAATTCTCACAAATTTATTTATCTTAAAAACTTTTCTTTAAAAATTTTACAAAATTGTTGACATTGCTACTTTATCATGATAATATATTAGTGCACTTTGGTAAGATTTGCAGGTGTAATTCAATGGTAGAATTCCAGCCTTCCAAGCTGGCTGCGTGGGTTCGATTCCCATCACCTGCTCCATATGCGCCAGTAGCTCAGCTGGATAGAGCATCGCCCTTCTAAGGCGAGGGTCAGGGGTTCGAATCCCTTCTGGCGTACCAAAGTGATTATGGTGGGTATAGCTCAGTTGGATAGAGCGCCAGATTGTGGCTCTGGAGGCCGTGGGTTCGAGTCCCACCACTCACCCCATAATGGGGCGTAGCCAAGCGGTAAGGCACGAGACTTTGACTCTCGCATGCGTAGGTTCAAATCCTGCCGTCCCAGCCAAAATATTTTTAAAAAACCATTGACAAATACGACAAAATCTACTATAATGTGTAAGTCAATGGGATATGGTCCATTAGCTCAGTTGGCAGAGCACGTGACTTTTAATCACGGTGTCCCGCGTTCGAATCGCGGATGGATCACCATTTTTTATTTTGCGGATGTGGCGAAATTGGCAGACGCATCAGACTTAGGATCTGACGGGAAACCATGGGGGTTCAAGTCCTCTCATCCGCACCAAAAAAAGATGTTTGTAAAAAAACATCTTTTTTTATTACAAATACTATAATCTATTAAACATCAAACAATTTCATATATGTATACTAACATATCAAAAAAGCAGGTGTATTATTACCTGCTTTTTTGTTTGAGTTTGTTGTATACGTTGTGATATGATTGTTACTTTTATAGAGTTATATTTTGTTAAGTTATTATAAGTTTTTATTCATCTTTACAGTATTTTGCAAGGAGTGGTTTTATAATTTCAATGATAAAGAAACCAATAATATTGATGCCAAGTACTACAAGGAATTGCCAAATGGTGATAGAGACCAATCCAAAGACAGATCCGATTGGAGTAAAGAATACAAGTATTTGTATGACAAATAGTAGAAGAATACTATAGTTGATGTATTTGTTGCCAAATACACCTTTTTTGAAGATTGGTTTTTTGAGTTCTTTACAATTATACGTAAAGGTAAATTCTGTCAATACTACAGAAAGCAGTGCCAATGTTTGTGCAACAGCTAGTCCAAAATATTGTCTGGCGACGAAAAATATACCTAATGAAATCAATGCTTCAATTATTGCTGATACTATAATAGATGCTGTCATAAAAGGTGTAAAGATTGGACGATTCAGTCCATGAGGTTTTTGTTTCATACTATCTTTGTCGTCTTTTTCGAATGCTAATGCAATAGATGGCAAGGTATCTGCCACGATATCAATATATAAGATATGAAGTGCCGTAATAATATCCACTCCTAAGATCATACCAAATAAAATTAAGAAAATTTCTGCAAAATTACTGGACAAATTGTATAAGATTGTACGCAACACATTATGATAGATACGTCTGCCCTGCTCTACTGCTGTGACAATGGTAGAAAAGCTATCGTCCATTAAGATAATATCTGCTACACTCTTGGTAACATCTGTACCGGCTTTTCCCATACCAATTCCTACATGGGCAAGTTTTAGTGCAGGTGCATCATTGACACCATCTCCTGTCATGGCTACGACTTTTCCAGTAGATTGGAAAGCTCTCACAATTCTAACTTTGTGTTCTGGTGTGACTCTTGCAAACACTGTATACTTTTTCACAAAAGAATTTAATTCTTCATCGGTCAAATTGTCAATGACTTTTCCTTCTACGCCTTCTTCATCACTGGTGGCGATACCTACTTCTTTTGCAATAGCTAACCCTGTTGCTAGACTATCTCCTGTGATCATAATAGGTTTCATTTTTGCTTCTATACATTTTTTCACGGCTTGTTGTACACCATTTTTTGGAGGATCTATCATGCCAGCGATTCCTACTATAATAAGATCTTTTTCCTCTTCTACATCGTATGATGATTTTTTACCGATCGGTTTATACGCAAAAGCTAAAACTTTGTAAGATTTTTTACTCATTTGCTTTTCTTGTGCAAATAATTTGTTTTTCATCGCTTTTGTAATAGGGACAATTTTTCCATTTTGGAGATATTGTTTACTTTTTTCTAACAATGCTCCAAGGCTTCCTTTGGTAAGCATCAAACATTCTCCATCTATATCATGAATGGTACTCATCATCTTTCTAGTACTATCAAAAGGAATTTCGCCCACTCTTACATATTGCTCTTTCATCTTGATGCTACTCATACCTAGTTTGTCTAGATATTTGCTAAGAGCAATTTCTACAGGATCTCCAATGTACTCACCTTTATGTTTACCATCTATTTTTGTATCATTACACAACGCAAATATGGTATATAATTTTTGCAGTTCTTTTGGTGCAATGTTGATATTTTTATAAGTTTTGTGATTGGCAAAGATTTCGACCACAGTCATTTCATTCGTTGTCAATGTTCCTGTTTTGTCCGTACAGATAATTTGTGTTGCCCCTAATGTCTCAATGGCAGATAATTGCTTGACAATGGTTTTTCTTTTGGACATTTGTTGCACACCAATCGTCAAAGTGGCGGTAATGGATACTGGTAATACTTCAGGCACAGAAGCTAGTACCATAGAAATACACAGCATAATAATAGAGATAGCATCTAGTTCTTTGAGCAATCCATAACATAAGGCAATAGCAATTAAAAAGCAAGCAATGACTGTAATAAAACTACTGACTTTTTTGACTTTTACTTGCAACGGCGTCAGGGCTTCATCTTTTGTATTAAGGCTTCCAGCAATACCCCCAATCTCCGTATCCATACCAGTCGATACAACAACGGCTTGAATCTTTCCCCCTACAATGGTTGTTCCAGAATAAATCATGTTTTTACGTTCTTGCAAAAGAACATTTTTGGTAATAGGATCTGTGATCTTGTCTACTGCGACACTTTCTCCAGTGAGAATAGATTCGTCTACCTTTGCATTGACCACTTGCAAAATTCTCGCATCAGCAGGGATTTTATCTCCAGCTTCTACTAAAATGATATCTCCAACGACAATTTCTTTGGCATCAACAGTCACCCACTCTCCATCTCTTTTTACTTTCACTTTTGATTGTGTCAGGTCTTTTAAAGAATCTATTACATTTTCACTTTTCATTTCCTGTGAAAATCCCATGAGAGCATTGACAAGTACACAAGAGAAAATCACAACTGACTCTATCACACTTTCATGTGTTACTAATGCATAAACGAGCGACACAATTCCTACCAAGATCAAAAGAATAATCATCATATTGGCAAATTGCGATAAAAATATTTTTAAAGGTGTGCGTTTGCCTTTTTCTTTTAAAATATTTTCTCCACTTATTTGCAATCTTTTGGTCGCTTCTTTTTCTGTAATTCCCTTTACATTACTTTTGACAGATTCTAGACATTCTGTCGCTGTCATTTGATAAAATTTTTTCATGTTTTCTATCCTTCTATGTATATGGTAACATAAGCAATCATATTTTTCAAAACATATCTAGATACTTTTATGGTCTATTACATCTACAATCTATACTTTTACCATGTATCAATTTGAATACGAATAGATCCTATTTTTATATTTTATGAATATTTTTACCCTATACCATACATACTTAAAAAGTGAAAAATACTCTTATACAAAAATAAAAAAACTCCATGTTAGGAGTTTTTAGATTATAGTAATATACAGATGACGCCACCTTTACCTTCATTGATAATTCGTCCCATTGTTTTTCTCATCTTTTTCTGGATTTCTTGTGGCATAGCTGTCATTTTTGCATAGAGATCATTGGTTACTAGAGAATACAACGATCTACCAAACATTTTGGTTTCCCAGAAAGATTCTGGATTCTTTTGGAATTCTTCCATTAAGTATTTTACCATCTCTTCACTTTGCGTTGCATTACCCACTACTGGACTTACTTCACTGGTTACATCTACTTTCATGATATGCAAACTAGGTGCTGTAGCTTTTAATTTCATACCATACTTGCCACCTTGTTTGAAAGCTTCTGGATCAGATAAGACAAACTCTTGTTCTGTAGGTGTTACAATACCATACCCATTAGCTTCTACTTGATCTAATGCTTCAGCAAGTTTATCGAATTTTGCTTTATTTTTAGATAGTTCCTTTACATAACAAACAAGCTCATAATCATCATGAATGGTAATGCCACAATTTTCACTCAATACTTGATAAAAGAGATCAGGTTTTGGTTGCAAGGTAAAGACTACTCTTCCTTCTGATGACAAGATTGTTTTTTGTGGGTTTGGCTCAAAATACTGGCTATCCTCAAATAAAACATATTGTTGATTCAAATCTCCGATTTTTTGTACATTCTTTAATTTGCTATCTAATTCATCTACTATAGATCTAATAATTGCATGATCAAAAGGTAGAGATTGTAACCATGCTGGCATATCTATGTCAATCGCATTGATAGCAAATTCTTCTAGAACTGCTGTAAAAATTTCGTTCATATCATTCACGCTCGCATTTAATATATCTGTTGCAATCACTTTTGTTTTGTACTTTTCTTCTAGACTTTTTGCCAAAGACATAGTACTTTCTGTCTTTGGTGTTCTAGAATTAAGTACAATGACAAATGGTTTTTGACAATTTTTTAGTTCTTTTACCACTCTTTCTTCTGCGTCAACATATTGATCTCTTTCCAAATCAGTGATCGTTCCATCACTTGTCACAAGCACACCAATGGTACTATGTTTGGTAATAACTTTATTGGTACCTAGTTCGGCAGCTTTTTCAAAAGGCATTTCTTCTGTGCTCCATGGGGTCTTAACCAATCTAGGTTTACCATTTTCTTGCTGTCCTATTGCACCATCTACAAGATAGCCCACACAGTCTACTAATCGAACATTAAAAGAATACTCTCCATCTAATGTTACTTGCACTGCTTCGTTTGGTACGAATTTTGGTTGTGTAGTCATAATACTCTTGCCATCACCACTTTGTGGCATTTCATCAATTGTTCGTTCTTTATCAAAAGTATTTGTAATATTTGGTAATACAATGGTATTTAACACTTTTGATATAAAAGTAGATTTGCCTGTACGTACTGGACCAACTACACCGACATAAATATCTCCACCCGTTCTTTCAGCAATATCTTTGTAAACATCGAAGTTACTCATATACCCCTCCAAAGTATTATTACTTGATTGTATGCATGGAAAATCCAAATTATGTTTGTTTTGATAGATATTTTTAGAATAAAAAAAGAGAAGGATCACCTTCTCCTTTTCGTATTTAAAATAGATACTATATATTTATTTATTATATACTTTATCTATATGGGTTTTTAAAATTATTCAATATCTTTAAAATCATCTTTTAAGAATTTCATAAGATTGGTCACATCTTTAAACTTTCGATAAATACTTGCATAACGAATATATGCAATTTCATCAATTTCTTTTAATCCATTCATGACCATTTCACCAATATCTTTGCTTTGCACTTCTTGTGTTAGATTATTTTGATAATGTTTTTCAATTTTATCTACTAATTCATCAATCTGTGCAAGTGTCACTGGTCTTTTCTCGCATGCTTTGATAATTCCTTTTTTTACCTTATTGGAATCGAATGGCTGAATAGTACCATTGGATTTTATGACTAAAATTGGTACAACTTCAATGGTTTCGTACGTAGTAAATCTTTTGCCACACCCAACACATTCTCTACGACGTCTAATACTATTATCATCTTCACTTGCTCTGCTATCAATGACTTTACTATCTGAACAGCCACAATAAATACATTTCATCTTATTCCTCTCACTCTATAACTCATATTATCTATTATAGTATATAGAAAAAAGCAAAAATTGTAAAGTAAAAGTTATTCATCTTTTGGTAAATAGTGCTTTTTACCTATTCGAATATAGATCCATATTCCCAGTATGACTGTTGCAACTGCCACAATACTTACCACAATATAAGCTGTAATACTTGCCTCTTTTTCCTTTTCAGCCACAGGCATTTGTGTTAAGACTTCATCTACTGTATTTCCTTCAGTTAAGTTGCCCCCTACCGTAAGTTCTCCATCTTCTTCATCGACAGTCGTATAAAATAATGCAGTATTGATCACATCAGCTAATGCTGGTACTGTTTTTTGTACCAAACTTTTTTCTACCAGATGACTACCCATTTCAAATAACAATGCTTTAGAAAACAAGTCTTGATTATAGTGTCCTTTTGCAAAATAAATATCTAAAAACAGCCAAGGGTATAGTTGTTCTGCCACTGTCATAAGATAAGTAGCAAATTCTGTCTGTATGGCATAATTAGGATTGGCTTTACCTACCACAATCCTAACACTACATTTTTCTGTCCCTTGATAACTTTTTACATAAGTAGATCTACTAGCACCGTCACGATGAATATCAAATAAGGCATTCAAATTGTACGTATTTAATAATTTTTGTGCTGTGACTCTGCTTCTAGAATAGGCAGAAGTATCATGAGGAATATGTAAATCGTTGCATAAATATGCATTGATACCTTGATTGATAAGGTTTTGTTGTAACTGATAAGCTATATCATGAATACCCCCTGCTCCATAGATGCTGTCATACCCATCTCCTGTGACATAACTTTCGTCATTGTGTGTCATGTATAGACCAATTTCCTTATGTGTTTGTTCTACTTTTGTAGGTTCTTTACTAATAGTTATTTTTGGTAACGTAATAGTTGTCAAATATCTAGCATATGCTATTCTATCTTCTACATTGATAGCAAAAACTTCAAACATTCGTTTATCACGCGTAATAAAATTATCTCCAATCTCTACGCCACTTTTCTCTATAAGCCATTCACCTTCTTCAGAAATAATAGAATAGACAATATTGGTATTTCCATCATCAAGCGCGAAAATTCTTGCTTTATTTGATGCTTGCATAGTAGATAGAATAGCTACTAACATCAAACACAAACAAACTATTTTACCAATTTTTTTCATATACTTTTCTCTCCTTTTTCTTCCCTAGCATACTTTTGGATAAAGTCAATACATAAGAGAGTATAAAAGCAAAACACACTAGATCAGTCCGAGCAATGATTACATACCCTCCAATATCTTGTAACACATACATATCCACCATAAAAGAGAGTAACACCACTAGATATGGAAAGGTTTTGATATTATCTTGATACCCTAACATAATACAGGAAAAAATACCTAGTAAGATAAAATAAAAAGATAAAGAGATCGTACTTATCAATAAATAATTATTCAATACACCTAATAAATATACAAATATACATAGGCTAGTGTTTAGGATATGCGATAGCCAATTTTGATGAAATATCTTGATACCTAATAAAAGAGCTATCATGGCTGGTATAGATATGCCAAGTGACTGCGTAAGTATATATGGTTTTGTAAAATAGGCGATCAAAAGCAAAACACATTGCAAAAGATTGATGCTTTTTTGTTCTTTTGTATACCCTTCCCCTGTTTTATGAATACAAATTTCAAATAAAAAAATAATACCCAAGATAAAAAATAATACAGGCATAAAACTTCCTTCCTTTGTACTGATAGTATCTGTATAATTTACATACTTATGTATACAAAACAAAAAAGCCATACTCATTCTTGGTATGGTTTTTATCTACTGTAAAAAAATTGTCAAATCTTGTCACATTTTGCATATACATATACTAAACGAACACGAACTCATAAAAAATTAGTTAGTATGTGGTGAGATATGGAATTATCATTTTGCGATTTGAGAGCAAAAGAAGTGGTCAATATTCCAGACGGTCGTAATTTAGGTAATATTGTGGACATGGTATTTGACACTTGTACAGGCAGAGTAACAGGAATTGTTGTTCCCAGCGAACGATCCTTTTTTAATTTGTTCAAAAATAGTCGTGATATCTTTATTCCTTATGAACGTATTTGTAAAATCGGTAAAGATATTATTTTGGTAGAAATCAATCCTGCAAAATTAAATGCAAGAATTAGTGAAGTAGGATCAAAAGCCAAACAAACTTCAAAAAGTAATGATACTTTTGCCACCTCAACCAGAAACTATTATCCAATAGAAGAAATAGAGTCTACCTCATGCAACACCAATTTGACAGATACTGCAATGGAAAAAGAATACAAAGACTACTATTCTTCCTCTACTACGCAAAAATAAAAAAGCAAGTAAATTACTTGCTTTTTTTAGAGCTATCATCTTTTTGTTGTGCTTGTTCTTGCCCATGATCTCCATGCCATAATTTTTGGAAATCAACTTTTCTTTCTGTACCTTCTTTTAGTCTCACAAAATTACTACGATGTGCAAAAATACATAGACATACCATTAACATAATAAGTCCTGTCATCACAAAACTTGGACAGCATAAAATATTTTTAAAAAGTATCTCAGCTAATCCTGTACCGGTAACAATAGTCAGTGTCAAAATAGACATATATTTGCATTTGTAAAATATCAAAAAACCAATAACCACAAATAGCATCAATGCTGGAAAATTGGATACAGCATATACGCCAATGGCTGTTGCCATACCTTTTCCACCTTTAAATTTTGTAAAGATTGGGAAGATATGTCCTACGACTGCACTTAGCCCACAAGCATACATAGCAATCAGTGTCCATTCGTTCGTGTAAGATGCCCCAAATAAGAAGAATCCTAACAATGCACTAATAAGTCCTTTGATGGCATCTAAGAAAAAGGTAAGAATAGATAGTTTTAAACCATATAATCTTAACATATTGCTGGTACCAGGGTTGCCACTACCTTTTGTCGTAATATCTTCATGATACACCAGTTTTGCTATAATTCGTGCAAAATTGATACTTCCTAATAAATAACACAGGATACATACCCCAACTAATTTTAATACCATATTATTTCTCCTTGTCTTCTTGTCCTTTGACAATAATTTTGATTGGTGTTCCTGAAAAATCAACTGCCTTTCGCAAAGAATTTTCTAGATACCTTAAATAAGAAAAATGCATTAAAGAACTATCGTTGACAAAAAGAATAAAAGTTGGTGGATTGGTTTCTGGTTGTGTCACATACTTGATTTTGAGTCGTCTACCATTGACAGATGGTGGTTCGTTGACTAGGATAGCATTGTGAATAATATCATTAAGGGTACCGGTAGAAATTCGATAACTACTATGTGCTAACACTTCATCTACGGTTTCCATGATTTTACCAATACGTTGTCCAGTCAAAGCCGATACATATAAAACTTTGTAATAATCCATGAATTTTAATTCTTCATCTAGAATTTGATTGTACTGTAACATAGTCGATTGATCTTTTTCAATAAGGTCCCACTTATTCATCACAAGAACACTAGGTTTTCCTTCTTCATGAATAAATCCTAGAATCCTTACATCTTGTTCACTGATACCCTTGCTTGCATCAATCATCATCACCACCACATCAGCTCGGCGAATAGCATCAAAAGCACGAATGACACTATACAATTCGACGCTTTCTGCTTCAATACCTCTTTTTCTTCTTATACCAGCTGTGTCAATGAGTATATAGTCACGACCTTGATAACGGAATGGAGAATCAATCGCATCTCGTGTCGTACCAGCGACATCACTTACCATCACACGATTTTCTCCTAATAGTTTGTTTACTAAACTACTTTTCCCTGCATTTGGTTTTCCAACAACGGCAACTTTGATTTTTTCTTGTACCGTATCTGGATCTACTTTTTTGGTAAAATGTTTTACCACTTCATCTAGCAAATCCCCAAATCCTTTCATTTGTTCGGCACTGATCGCAAAAGGTTCCCCTAATCCTAAAGCATAGAATTCGTAGGTTTTTTCTACTTCGTTATTATCTAATTTGTTCACAGCAAGGACTACTGGAACATTGTATTTCCTTAAAAAATTGGCTACATCATAATCACTTGCTACTAGTCCTTCCTTTCCGTCGACGAAGAAGATGACTACATCAGCTAGTTCAACTGCTATTTCTGCTTGTCTTGTAATATTCAGTTGAAATTCATCTTTGTTGCGTACATCAAGGCCCCCTGTATCAACAATAGAAAAAGCATGGCCACACCATTCTGCATCGCCATAAATTCTATCCCGAGTCACTCCCGGCATATCTTTGACTATACTAATTCTTTTCCCCACCATTTTATTAAAAAATGTGCTTTTCCCTACATTTGGTCTACCAATAATGGCAACTAATGGTTTTTCCATGTTTTCTCCTTATTCAAATTGACTAGGATGCTTTTTAAAAAAATCTTCCTTTTCGTATAATGTTTTTAATTGATGATGCTCTTTATCTTCCACAAAAGCATAAAAATCATCAAATATATATTGCCAATCAAAGAATTTTGATTGATCTACTTGTAAATAACTTGCCACCAATTCACTACCGACTGGTGCTACTGGGTGTAATAAAACAGTTGCTACCCTAATCATATAAAGAGTATCCACAATCAGTTGTTTTAAGGTCTCATCATCTTCCTTAAAATGTTTTACCCAATATTTGTTGATATTACGAATATATACATCTAACACGTTCATGACTTGATGGAATTTGTTTTCGTACATGAATTTTTCATAATCTAATATTGCTTTTTTAGCATCTTTTATCACATCTTCAGATACTTGTCCATAAGGAACAATTCCTTGATAATGATTTTGCGTAGTATAAAACACTGTACGTAGCACTCTATTAAACACATTGGTTAACAAATTACCTTCTTTTAGTACTGGATCTACTTCTTCTGGTTTTGCTTCTGGGTTATAAATCTTTGGCATAAAACTAACATTGTTGTTACCTAGTCCCATGCCTAAGAAATGCATACGTAATTGTTCTGGTGTATAGTAATTAAGAAGTTCTCTAGCCATTGGAGGTTTTACACTACCACTACTACTTGCTTTTTTGTTTAAGAACAAGATATGTTTATTCACAACCAAATGTGGTAATTGTAGTTGTCCATCTTTAGGTGTAATAGTTGGATCTTTCCCTTGTGTATTAAGCCACATAGCAACTTCAGCAGGACCATAGAAATACATATTGTCCTCTCCTAAAAATTGGTAAACTCCTGCATCTTTACTACACCAATATTTCTTCCATTCTTCATCATCTTTTCCAATGCTTTTTAAGTAGGTTTTTGTAAAGCTAATTGGAGCCCATAGACTTTCTGGCCATACCCAGAATGTTTGGCCTTTTAGCCCATCAATTACTGGAGCTGGCACTCCCCATTCCAAGTTGCCTGTTAGTCTAAATGGAACCAATGTCTTTCCTGTACGATAACGAACACCGGCATTCGTGAGCATTTCACAAGCTATTTCTCTATCTTGCAATTTGTCAAAAACAATGGTGATAGAAGTTTTATTGTTATCTTCTTTTTCTGTAAATGTTGGTAGCAAGTACCTTACTTCTTCAAATTTGTCCAACTGATCTTTTTTAATATAAATCTCTGGTTTTTTAAAGAATTCTCGTATCTCCTTAATCACATAAGGACGTGTATATTTTTCTTTTTCAATACTTTTTGTCCACTCATTCAAGATATCAATATTATCTTGCAAATTAAAATACCAGTTGGTAATTTTCGTTAGTTCTGGCTTTTCTCCACTTAAGGTACTAATTGGATTGAGTAACTCTGCTGGCATATATTGATGTCCCAAATCACATTCATCTGCATAAGCTTTTTCACTTGGACACCCTTCAATAGGACATTTTCCAATTACTTGTCTACCATTCAGCAACGTTTTAAATTTTGGATCATAAAATTGCAGAGTACTCATTTGGGATAAATCCCCTACTTCATGCAATCTTTCAATGATCCATTTGCTTGTTTGTTGGTGAATTTCCTTTGCAGGCTCTAAAGCAGAAGCTGCAAACAAATTAGGTTGGATCTCATACAAACGGAATGTTTCTTTTTGGTGTTCGTGATTTTTTCTCACAAAATCTTCTATAGATCCTGTAACCAACCCTCGTTCACTTAATTTTCTGTATTTTTCCACAATAGGAGATCCATAACAGTCTGTTCCAGATACAAAAATTACATTGTCTTTTCCGATTCTATCTCTTAAAAAACGTGCAAATGTATCAGCGTGTACCCATAGTCCACCAATGTGTCCAAAATGCAATTCTTTGTCTCCGTATGGCATACCAGAAGTGACGACTGCTCTTTTTGGAAATTCTGGTCTTTTGTATTCAAATTTTGGTCTTTCTTCTCCCATTGTTACACCTCTTTTCATCTAAAATTATATTGTGTACTATTTTTTTAGTATCTTTGTCCCAATTACTTAAAGTAGTATTTGGTTTTTACCTTACAATATATTCGTTATATTATATAAAAAATTGGCTTTATAGTCAATAAAATACAAAAAATAATCAACAAAGACACAAAACAAAAAGACACATCAACAATTTTGATGTGTCTTATCATTTATAGCACTTTGACTACATTATATAAAGCATTTTGAACTAACCAATTTTGTGGAAAGTTATTATTTAGTGTCCAATAACTTACCCCTGCAAGGCCGTATTCGTCGACCAGTTTTAATCTGGCTTCGATACTTTGCGCATTATCAAACCACACGATATGTTCTTTCCCATCATCAGCAATATAGGTAAAGTATGGTGCTTGGGACTCCGTATCATACTCAATCGACACTCCTTTTTCTCGTGCGAACTCTACGGCTTGCACATTCGTTAGAATAGATGCCGCTGTCCCTTCTTGATACGGTAATGTCCAATCATAAGCATAGTTTGGCATACCCATAAGAATTTTTTGTGGAGGAATCACAGACACTGCATAATCTAATACCTGTTTTACTGGTCCAATAGGAGCGATTGGTAGTGGTGGACCAAATAAATATCCCCATTCATAAGTCATCAAAATAATACGATCTACAATTTCTCCTTGCGCCTTATAATCATGTGCTTCATATAAAGTTCCTTGTTGATCAGCACTAATTTTTGGAGCTAGTGCTGTCGTGACAATATATCCATAAGGGTGCAAAGCTGCAGTCAATTTTCTTAAAAATTGATTATATGCTTCTCTATCTTTTGGATACAAATATTCAAAATCTACGTTAGCACCGTAATATTTTTTACTTTGCATAGTATCAATCATATTGCGAATTAACGTGTCTTGCACTTGTTCATCATTAAGTATTGTGTGACCTAAATCACTATCAAAACTACCACCTTCTTTAATATTGGTTATGGTGAGTAAAGGTGCGACATTTTGTGCTAAAGCTCTATCAATAATGGTTTGATCATTTAAAGATGACAAACTTCCATCAGGTCTTACCTCATAACTAAAAATACTGATGTATGTTAGATTGGGCAAAACTTCATTCAATGTTTCTGCATCTATCGTATCATACACGTATCCATTGACTTCCATAGAGGATAATTTTGCACTAGGCACTGGTATATTGATAACTTGCCCTACCATAAGTTGATTGGGATTGGAAATCTGCGGGTTGGCTTCTAACAAATCTTGCAGAGATATTCCATATCTTTTTGCAATTTGATATAGTGTATCCCCTCTTACAATGGTATAACTGATCAGGTCAGCCAGTATCACAATATTTTCCCCTACCACTAAATTGTCCGGATCTGTTATTTGATTGTCATCAATGAGTTTTTGCAAATCTACACCATATCTTCTTGCAATTTGGTACAGTGTGTCTCCTTCTTTTACAACATATATAATCACAACTCTCCTCCTTTCTTTGTTTATATATGCTGCAAAATAAAAAAAGTGTGAACTCACACTTTTTTACATTTCTATCTCTGTATCTTCCTCTATTGTAAGCACATCAGCTTGATAAGTTTCTTTTTCTTGTTTTAACTCTTGAATTTCTTTTTCTAGGTTAGTATTTTCTAATGCCAAATCAAATAAAGATTTTTCTTCTTCATTATTGCCATAAATTAGCTGATTGTTTTCATCTTCCATATTCAAAATTTCAAAACCCGTTTCTACAATATCATTGACAATTTCTGTTAATACTTCTTGAGATGTTTGTTCCATAATCCTACTCCTTTATTTGTTCGTTTCTTCATCTAAATACGATGCTTCCATATCTGACACATGAAATAAAACTGCATTAGGATACATTGTAAAAGCATTTTTGATGGCATAACTGCCACCTTTGACTCTTTCATCGAATCCTCCCATATGCCAGTTAATGATCATAGCTTCTTCTCTTGTAAGTTTCATAAACCCACTGATAATATAAACACTTTTTTCTCCATGTCCATATGGTAAAGTATCTGTCACAGTATAATATGGTTTTTGCACCCATACCCCATTTTCTTTTACATTACGCATTTCAATCGTGTAAAAATTGACTTTACACAAATCATGCAATAAGGCACAAATGGTGATACTTTCTAGACTCATATAGTTTTCCCAATTATCTTGATATTCATTCTGTATATTCTTTAAAAATCTATGATATACATTGAGACTATGTTGGCAAAGTCCACCAGCTACATTATTATGAAATTTTGTACTAGCAGGTGCACTAAAAAAGTCTGTGGATAGCAACCAATTTAACAAATTTTCACTACCTTCTCTATGAATATTAGATTGGAAAATTGTCACGAATTCTTCTTTTACTTTTTCTATGTCCATATAATGATCCTTAGCCTATATCGTAATTATCTAACACTTTATTGATATCCATAATATCTGATATGGTGATAATACCAAGTGGGGCTTCTAGTAAACTACCATTGTTGGTAATAAGAATACAGAGAAGTTTACGATTTTCTGTGAACATATTGAGTACTTTATCTAATGTCACATTGCGATCAGCAATAGTATAATAGTTATCTGTCGAAAATTCTTTGATGACATCTTCAATGTTGGTGTTTTTCATATATTCTTCAACATTTTGCTTTTCATATATTTTCTTACCAAGTACATCTATGATTTTTTGTCCATTGGCAACACCGATCAGCATTCCATTCTTAAAGATAGGAATATTAGAGAATTTGCTTTTATATCCATATTCGATCACATCAATCAATTTTACGTTGTATTCAATACAACTCACAACATCTTTCCCTACCGTAGATAAGGCAAGTGGTGGGGTACAGATAAGTTTTGCAATTTTTTCATATTCTTCTACGACATCATCATGAGGTTCAGCAATGGCAACATTTTCTTTAGAATTGTGTACAATGGCATTGCGTAGTCTTCCAAAATCAATCAAATCATCTTCATACTTGCGCACAATACTATTGGTTTTTGCTGCTCGTCTTACAGCTTCTGTATAACTAATACTACGTCGCATATCCCCTTGGACACGTAGCGCTGTATCAATCATATTATAACAAGCGATGAATCGTTTTGCATTATTATTGTTATATCCGTTCATACCTAGTCCTTTTCTTTATTCTTGCCTATAGTATATCATATTTTTTACATCTCACAAACTATTTTATGTTTTTTTTACAATACTACACCAAATTTTTCTGTATTTTTCTCATAAAATTCCTATCATGATATGACATATATTTCAATAGATTTCCCTATATTTTCTCAAAGCATTCCTTTCTGTTTTTTTAAAAATTATTCATCATACTAGATCTATTTTTACTTCTATTTTGACAGTATTCAAAGATCAAAAATACAATCAATTTTTTTATTGAAATTTTTAAAAAATACTTGATTTTTTTAAAAAAAATTATGATATAATTCACAACGTGACATGAAAAAATGTTACATTTTTTATGCACAAATTTATAGTTTCAGGTTAGCTTTTTCTATAAAAGACTCCAAAAAAACAAAAGGAGAATTTTATGGAAAAAGTAGAAAATAGTAAACATTTGGGGGAAGAAAAGATTTCAAAATTATTACTGAAATTCTCTATTCCCTGTATTTTATCTTTATTAGTGAGTTCACTATACAATATTGTTGATCAAATATTCATTGGCAATAGTGAACTAGGATATTTGGGCAATGCAGCAACCACTGTTGTTTTTCCAATCACAGTGATTGCCCTTGCATTTGCATGGTGTTTTGGAGATGGATCGGCAGCTTACTTAAGCATTTGCCAAGGCAAGAGCCAATCTAGTGATGCTCACAAGTGTATTGGGAATAGTTTAGTTATGACATTTTTCATAAGTATTCTATTTTTAATCATTGGTTTTACTTGCATGGATCCAATCTTATATTTGTTTGGAGCAAGTAGTACTTCGATTGGCTATGCTAGAGAATATTTTATCATTATTCTTGCTGCATTCCCTGTCTATATGTTATCGAATATGATGAACTCTGTGATCCGTGCAGATGGTAGCCCTGCTATGGCTATGCTCTCTATGCTAGTGGGGGCAGTTCTTAATATTGTTCTAGATCCTATTTTTATTTATGTTGCTCATTTAGGAATGGCTGGAGCTGCATGGGCAACCATTATTGGACAAATTGTTTCTTTTATTATTTCTGTTATTTATTTTTTACATACAAAAACTTTTAAACTACAGTTTAATAGTTTTATCATGGATTTTAAAGTTTTCTTTAAAGTGATCAAACTTGGTGTTTCTACCTTTGTGACACAAGTAAGTATTGTCATCATATCTCTTGTATGTAATATTATGCTCGTCAAATACGGTACCATGAGTGAGTATGGTGTAGATATTCCTATTGCTGTCATTGGTATTGTGATGAAAGTCTTTACCATTGTCATCAATATTGTTGTGGGTATTATTCTTGGAGCACAACCAATTCTAGGATATAACTATGGGCCAGGAAAATATGATCGTGTAAAATCTATTTTGAAATTAGTGGTAGGTTTTACTTGTTTAGTTGGGATCATTGCGACTTTGATTTTTGAACTCTTCCCTCAAATGATTATCAATTTGTTTGGATCAGAAGACGGCTTATACAATCAATTTGCTCAAATGACTTTCCGTATTTTCCTAGCTTTTGTGTTATTTACTTGTCTTATTAAAATATCTTCTATTTTCTTCCAAGCAGTTGGTCAACCTATCAAAAGTGCCATTGTATCTCTTGCAAGAGACATTGTGTTCTTTGTTCCACTTGTTTGTATTTTACCTGTTTTTATGGGTATTAAAGGTGTGCTTTGGGCAGCACCAATCGCTGATGGCTTTGGTATCATCATCACCGTTGTCTTTTTGGTGTTGTTTTTCCATGAGTTACAACAAAAACAACTTCAAAGTAACATCGCAACTCCAACTATTCAAAATTCCACAAAAGGTGTCATTATTACCATTTCTAGACAACACGGAAGTGCTGGAAAGCAAATTGGGAAATTAGTTGCAGAACAACTTCATATACCTTTTTACTATAAAGAAACTACTGCCCTTGTTGCACAAGAAAGCGGACTTAGCCAAGACTATTTACAACAATTACAAGAAAATTCTCAATCAGCACTCTATGATTTATATTTGTCTACAACAGTGGCACAAGTAGCCATACAAGCACAAGCCAATGTCTTGCGACAGATTGCAGATCATGGTAGTTGTGTGATTGTAGGTAGATCAGCAGACTATGTGTTAAAAGATTATGATCAGCTTATTCGTATTTTTATCTATGCACCAGAAGAGTATCGTATTCAAAAAATACAATCTATGTACGGAGATGATCTAGATACTGCGAAAGACAATATGCATCGATCAGACAAATCTAGATCTAATTATTATCATAGTGTCACTGGGCAAGAATGGGGCAATTATCACAATTACGATTAGTGTATTGATAGTTCTATGGGAGAAGAAGCCACTGCTAATATTATTGTGAATTATATCAAAACTTATCAATCTCAACAAAAAACACAGTCAAACAATTTGTAAAACATAGTATTATGCAAAACATAAAAAAAGTCCTTTAAAAAGAACTTTTTATTATATTTTTTCAGCTACTTCCCATGCTTTCCATACTACAGTTCTCAAGTTGCCTACACTTAAAGCATCTCCTATAATATGGATATGTTTTCCTTTCTTTGCAATAGGATTTGGAGTGTATCCAATCGCACGAATCACAGAATCTGCAGGAATGACAATGGTTTTGTTTTGTTCATTCATAATAGTTACACTATCTTTTTCTATCGATACGACTTTACTGTTTAAATAAATAGGTGTATTTTTATATTTAAAATAATCTTTTAGATAAGAACTATTAGCTAAACATAAGGAATTGACTATCATAAGATCATGCATAGATTCTATGAGTATTGGCTCTTTTCCCTTTAAGATAAGATCATATGCAATTTCGCAACCAGTCAGTCCCCCACCAATGATCACGACACGATCTCCTACTTCTTTTCCTTGCAAATATTCTACTGCTTCTATGCTGTGTTCCACACCCGGAATAGGAATATTTTTTGGTTTTGCACCGGTAGCGATAATAATTTCATCTGCATCAAGCGTTGTGATATCTGTCACTTCTGTATGGAATTTTACTGGTATCTTTAGGTCAGCAATTTGCTTTCTATACCAGTCAATTAGCAATTTATCTTTTTCTTTGAATTCTGGGGCTGCAGCCGCAATGAATACCCCTCCTAATACGCCACTCTTTTCATAAATTGTAACTTGATGTCCTCTTAAGGTAGCAATTCTAGCAGCTTCCATACCACCAATACCACCACCGATAACTGCCACCTTTTTGATTTTTTTAGCAGGTACAATATCATATTTATGATTTTGCATCGTTAAAGGATTGATTGCACACCTTGACATGTGTTTGGAATCATTCATTGATCCAGCATTGGCAACTCCTTTATAGTGAGACAATGGAAAACACCCATTATGACAGCAAATACATGGCAATATATCTTCCATCTTATTATTCATCAGTTTTGTGACCCAATGATGATCAGCTAAGAATTGTCTTGCCACACCCATGGCATCAATTTGTCCTTTTTTGATAGCATCAGCTGCAGTATCTGGTTCCATACGACCTGCACAGACCACAGGAATATGGAGCTCTTTTTTAATAGCAGATACATCTTCTAGATTACAATTCTTTGGCATATATACTGGTGGATGAGCCCAATACCAAGCATCATAGGTACCATTATCAGCATCAAACATATCGTAGCCTGCATCTTGCAGATATTTTGCAGCTTTTAAGCTTTCTTCCATGTCTCTGCCTACTTCAACATATTCTTCTCCCGGAACTGCCCCTTCATAAAAACCTTTGGTTTTACTGATAGCAGAATACCTTAAAGACACTGGATACTCTTGTCCACAGGCTTCTTTAATAGCTTTTACCACTTCCACTGCAAAACGATATCGATTTTCAAAACTTCCACCATATTCATCTGTTCTAAAATTGGTATATTGTGTGGTGAATTGATCGAGTAAATACCCTTCATGTACAGCATGAACTTCTACCCCATCAATACCTGCTTCTTTACAAAGTTTTGCTGTTTTTGCAAAAGCATCGATCATTTTTTCAATTTCTTTTTTGGTGATTGCTCTCGTTTTTACCCCTTCTGCCCATCTGGAAGGCAACTGACTAGGCGAAGCACAAAGATACTGCACATCAATCACTGGTTTGATCAGCGCATTGAGCCATTTGTGTTTAAGCATTGGAACCAGTGCATTTGGAATGGAAAACGATCTACCAAATCCCGCAGTTAATTGAATAAACATTTTAGCTCCGGTCTTATGAAATTCTTCCATATATGCTTTTAATTTTTTAAAAGATTTTTTACTTTTATATAACCATTGTCCCCCAATCAAATTCTTTAATGGTGCAATACCCGGAATAATAAGACCTACATTATTCTTGGCTAAATCCATAAAAAAATCAGCTGCATCTTGGTCAAAATGATGTGGTTCCATCCAGCCAAAAATAGATGTTCCACCCATTGGACAAAGTACAATTCTATTTTTAATCTCTACATTTCCTATTTTCCATGGAGAAAATAGTGGTTCATATTTTTTATCCATATTCCTACTCCTTTTTCTATTGTTAGTTTATAAAAAAAGTATACTCCTTGTCAAAGCAATCTTATCATATTTATCAATTCTCTTTCTTTCCTTCTTTTTTATGGATATGATACATACGATACATCTAAACATTTGTAATACTATTTTTTATTATATTTTTACAGAAAAACTTAAAAAACATATTTTCTTTTTTAATAATCTATTTCATGTTTTATGTATGATCTTTTTGTCTTTTTTGTCTAGGGCCTACACAAAGTATAATGACTTCTACAATCAATAAGATATCATCTTTACAATCATTTTTGACCCATTCAGCAACAATGGCATGGACACCCGTCAAATAATATTTTGACATATAGTTAATAATCGTAGGATCTACGATACCATTATCCATACATACAGGGGTAAAGACATTTTTAATCAAATACTTTCCGTATTCACTAACTGGAAAAATATAGCTATTACTGATATAGGCTCGAAACATTACCTTATTGTCTTTGATAAATTGCAAATATGGTACAAGATATTTTGTGGATATTAAAAAATTCCCTTCTTTTTGAAGAATATTTTTTGTATTACCTGTTTGTACTTTTAAGGCTTGAGTAAATTCATAGATAGATTGATTGACTGCTTCTTGCAATAACTCATACGTATTTTGATAGTGATCATAAAACGTAGATCTATTGACATTGGCTTGCTCACAAATTTCTTTTACACTAATGGAGGCAAATTCTTTTTTTGTCAAGAGTTGAAACAATGCCTCTTGCATATATTTTGCTGTATTTTTGTATTTTGTTTTTCCATCATTCATACTCTGTACCTCTTTTAATAAAACAACACTTGATGGTTTTTGTGTTGGATCTTTTTCATTAGTAGTATAGTACAATAAGCAGATAAAAATCAACTAATGTTGGTTTATTTGCAAAATTAAAGGAGGTAATACTATGAAAAAAGAAAATATTGTTGCTATCAGTATAGCAATACCAGGAGGCATAGCATTTTCCATAGGAATGGTGATGGCTTTAGTTGCTGAATGGCATACTTTGGTACCAGGTATCATTCTTGGAGCAGTTGGATTATGTACGCTATTACTGATTATTCCTATCTATCGAAAAATAGCAAAATACCCACCTATTCATGCAGACAAAAAAGTGGTTTTTGCTTATATACTAGGCATCTTTGGAGCATTATTACTAGGTATAGGTATGTGTTTTGCCCTTCAAGTTTTTCCAGTTAGCACTCTTATATCTTATGCGATTGGAATTCCAGTTGGACTAATGGGAATTGTAATTGTGATACTTACTCCACTACTATACCAATCAGTCTTTCGTAAAACCACAAAAATGGAGTAAACTATCCCTAGTATGAAAGAAACAATACAACAAGGAACACAACATCATCTTTCTTTACAAGATCTACATACTTTTTTAAAAGCAAGGTCTTTTGAAGAACAAATTAAAATTTTAACAACTCACGCAGAAAAAAACAGACAATATATCAAATGGAGAAATCAAACAATGGAAACGAACAAACCTAAAAAACAAAATATGATCAAAAAAGTAATCAATGATATGGTGGAAGATGCACGAGCACAACACCAAGTAGACAAAGCCAACTTTCAAGCAGTCAAAGCAGAATCCAAGGCTACTTTTGAAGAAAATAGATTTCATAATTCTTTAAAAAGAGCAAAAGAAAACAGCAAAAAAAGTTGGGACGATGCCCATATGAGCATAAAAGAAAGAAAAGAAAGAATCAATGAACAAAGACAACAAGCCATCAAAGAAGCAAATAGCAGAAAATTAGATGCAGAGCAAAGAATAGCGCAAGCAAAACAAAAATAAAAATGATATTTGACATCATTTTTGATGCATAATTAGGAATATTTGTATATCTTTATTAAAAGAGTATTACTTTGTTTTGCCCATTCTTATCATCAATTTTATTTTACATATACTTCCCTATCTTATTCAAAGATGCAATAGGAATAGCTTCTCAATATTATATCAATACAAAATAAGGAATACACAATGAAACCTGTATTACAAAAATGGACCAACTACAAAATTTTATTTTATACCACCGTTATTTTTATTATTAGTGCACTAATCACGGGATTTCTTTTAAATTATCTTCTCAATAATACAAACAAAGGATATTGGATTGCCATATCAGGCATTACCCTACTTGCCATCGTGGCTTTGTATGTATCTTTGGCATATATTATGATCATATATCAGCAATTACACACCATAAGAAAAACCAATCCCAATCTCATAAGTTTTTATAAGACTAACAAACTTTTTAGAACGAGTGTCAACAAATCTGCTTCCTGTGTCTATCTTTTACTCAATGCTTTTATTTGTTTTGCTTCTTCTTTTCATACGTATCAGTGGTATTATCTATCTGTATCTGGTATCTTTTTCTTGATCTTTATCATGCAACTATATTTAATTACCAATCTTGGAGACAATAAAGAAAAACAAACTTTAGTGATCTCTATCCTTACTTTTTGTATAGCAATCGCACTGCTTGTCATTGTCATCTTACTATCCTATGAAAAAACTGCTTATGCTTCAAAAGGATTGATGATTTATTGGGACGCGCTATATGTTTTTGTCTCTATGACAATGGCTATCATTGGAGTTATTCATGCAATTCAAAGAAAAGACGTCAAAATTGGCAGGTTCCTAACGGTCAAACTTGTCAATGCTATCTTTGGTATGTTTACTCTAACTGTGACCATGCTTCTTACTTTTTCAGAGAATTGGTCTAAATACAAAATCATGGCAATTATAATTGGTTATGTAGCTTTTACACTCATTATAGTCATTGCTATTTTACAATTTTTTAGTTATCAAAAACAAAAAACGAAAAATAGTATGGTTTCATTCTAGATCTATAACGATCTTTTCAAGATCACAATATGATATATAGTATTTCTAAAGTTTTTTTTACTTTTATATTTTAAAAAAAGGAACATACAGTTCCTTTTTATTATGTTTTCTCAAAACAACTCTTAAACAACATTCTTATATTTCCCCTATCGTATACTAAATAAATAATTTGACAATCTGATTCTTGTTTACTATAATGAAAATGAAATTTTGATGATAATAAAGGAAAAGCATTTGTAGCATAAAACTGATTGTAAGGAGACTATATGATCATAAAAATCCATGAAACTACCTTTTTTGTAGACTTAGAAGATAATGAAACTAGTCGTGCATTTTGTGACTTATTACCCATGAAATTATCTATGCAAGATCTCAATGGCAATGAAAAATATGCCTATTTAGATAGTCCTTTACCAAGAAAACCAATTAGAATCCAAACAATTCATGCTGGAGATATTATGCTTTGGCAAGATCGATGTATTGTTGTATTTTATAAAACTTTTTCTACAGAATATGCTTACACCAAGATAGGTTCTATTCCCAATTCCTATCCACTAAAGCAATGTCTAGGTACAAAAAATGTAGTTGTACAATTTCTAAAATAGAAGGAGATAAAACATGTTTTTAAAAGAAAAATTGCATATTACAAAACAATGGGATAAAACTTTTGCTAAAAGTGAAAAAGTTTTACACAAAAAAATAACTTTTCACAATCGTTATGGCATTACACTAGTGGCTGATCTGTATCAACCAAAAGACGTCAATGGAAAACTTCCTGCTATAGCAATCAGTGGACCATTCGGTGCTGTCAAAGAACAATCATCAGGGCTTTATGCTCAAATTCTGGCAGAAAGAGGTTTTTTAACGATTGCTTTTGATCCTTCTTTTACAGGTGAAAGTGGTGGACGCCCAAGATATGTGGCTTCCCCAGATATCAACACAGAAGATTTTTGTGCTGCCGTAGATTATTTAAGTTGTTTGGATCAAGTTGACAAAGACAAAATAGGTATTTTAGGCATCTGTGGTTGGGGTGGTATGGCACTGAATGCTGCAGCTATTGACACAAGAATCAAAGCCACCGTGACTTCTACTATGTATGATATGAGTCGTGTCAATGCCTATGGGTATTTTGATGCAATGCAGGAAGATGATCGTTATCAATTAAAAGAAAAACTCAACAAACAAAGAACTGTAGATTATAAAAATGGCTCTTATGCGTTGGCAGGTGGTGTGGTAGATCCCGTACCTCAAGATGCTCCTCAATTTGTCAAAGATTATTACGCTTATTATAAAACAAGTCGTGGGTATCATAAACGTTCTTTGAATTCCAATAGTGGTTGGAATGTTATTTCTTCCCTATCTTTTATCAATATGCCTATCCTAACTTATAGTCCAGAAATACGAAGCGCCGTTCTTATGATTCATGGAGACAAAGCTCATTCTTGTTACTTTAGTAAAGATGCTTATCAAAATATGATAAAAGACAGCAAATACAAAGACAACAAAGAACTTCTTCTTATTCCTAATGCAGTGCATACCGATCTATATGATCAGACAAACATTATCCCTTTTGATAAAATTGAAGCATTTTTTAAAAACAATTTAAAATAAAATAAAAAAGATGAGTATATTAACCCGTAGGGTTAAAACGGACTAATAATTAAAAAGAGAGTGATGCAAGAGCTTGTTTCCTAAATTGCATAGGGGCAAGTTCTTGTATTTTTTCTTGTAATCTTTCATTATTGTAATACATTATGAAGTTTTTTACAACTTCTGGTATTTC
>CALVJJ010000013.1 GCA_944332185.1 uncultured Clostridia bacterium | reverse complement strand
CACGTATATCTTGATTGTCTAGTGTGATGACTCCACTATCTGGATTGATTTTTCGCCTTAACATATTAAAAATAAGTCGTTTTCCACTTCTTTTTTTACCAAGAACGATATTTAGATTTTTACTAGAAAAGGAAATGTCTACATCTGTTAATGTGCCCAGATAAGGACTATTAAGATTCTTATTTGTGTAGTTGACTCCTACAAAACTAATATTCGTGCCTCCTAATTCATCAGATACATTACCAAATTTGTTGATTTCCTCACTTGTAAAATTCAATATTGTATTGACTCTAGACAAGGCAACATGACAATCTTCTACAGCCGATGTGATTTCAAAAAAGTTATTCAGTAGTTCGGTAATTGTCAAAAAGTAAGGGACAACGATCAGGTATAGCTCAATAGTGACTTGGTTATCAGATACGAGATATATCATAAATGCAGTAAGTAGGGCAGTCATTACGAAATAAATCACATAAAACCAACTACTTTTGAATCCATCAATTAAGATTTTTTTCTTGGTCGCTTTTGCATAATTCATATTAGCCATTTTGTATTCTTCGTGATATTTTTCATGAATACCAAATTCTTTAATAATATCTTTTCCAGACATGATCTTATCTGCTTCTTCATAAATACCATCTTTAGCTTCAAATTGTTTTTCTTTTGAAATAGCAGATTTTTTGTTTAAGTATCGTAAGATAAAGAAATTGACTGTACACGAAAGAAGTAACATCATAGCAACTAAAAGATCTGCTTGTGCTACAAAACTAATGGATACGATCACTTGTACAAGATAACTACATTTGATAGAAATGGTATCAGTAAATGAGGCTAAAGTTTCGACATTCGTACCGATAATATTGATAATTTTTTCTTTGCTTGTTTCTGCAAAATTAGAATCTTTAGCTTCCATAACTTTGCGAATGATTTTTGTTTGTACCCGATTAAATATGCCAGAGAATGTGGGATTGTACACCAAATAATTCAGCCAAGTAAATATATTACGGATCACAACACAAGCTACTTGCAATCCCAAATATAAGTAGGCTTGAGAAAAATCACCAGTTGCAATGCCATGATAGAGGCTGACCGTAATTTTTGCTACGAATACAACATCTAAAGCTTTCAAAGCGACATTGCAAAATATGGTGATAAATTGACAAATAACCAATTTCCAATTTGGTTGTGTAAGATCCACATATTGTCTAAATTTGCTTTTCATTTTTTCTTTTTTCATATTTCCATTACCGTATAGGTATTCTATCATATTCGCCTATATTTGCCTACTAAAAACAAAACAAGTTTTATAAAAGCCATTAGATAAAGTGTAAAAATTGTTTGTGTTTGCTAATTTGTTTGCTATAATAAATCTATAGGTGTGTCATGAGACAAGAATATCAAAAAACAATTAGAAAAATAAAAGATGAACACGATGCTATTGTCCACCAAAGAGATGAAGAGGGAAGAATTGTTTTTCCAATTCGTATTAAAGAAGAACAAACTGTATTTTCTACTTTTCAGTCTAATCATAAAATGATAGGTGGAGAATTTGCAGAATACTTAGATACCATTACCAAAGGGATAAAGCCAAAGGAAAATTTGCATTTGAAGATTACCACCAAGGAAGAAGGGGTGGATACTGCAATACGTAATTATTATCATTATCAAATTTTTGATATCAATAGAAGGCTACAAAGGAATTGGATCCTATTTTTCATCATGTTGGGATTGGCTGCTATGATATTTATATTACTTTTTGCTATTCCTTTCTTAAATATGCATGCAGTTATTCAGTCTATTGTAGAAATTTTAGGTTGGGTGATTTGTTGGGAAGCTTTTGATACCATTGTGTTTAAACGTAGTACGTTAAAATATGAACAATATCGATATTTTGTCTTATTCCATGCTACGATTACGATTATCAAAAAATAAGTACCAATGTTATTGATGACATTGGTTTTTGGAGAGTTGTCAGAGTGGTCGAATGTGTCAGTCTCGAAAACTGATGTACGGAAACGTACCGAGGGTTCAAATCCCTCACTCTCCGCCATATTTCTTTTTTTAATAATAAAATACCAACTATTTTAGGAGGAGAAGAGTATGCAAGATATTTCATGTATGATTGATGGGAACAAATTTAATTTTAGAGTTTGTTGTTTGATAGAGAATAGACATAGATATTTGTTAGAAAAAAGCACGACGACGGATTTTCTTAATTTGCCAGGTGGCAGAGTACAAGCAGGAGAAAGTACCTATCAAGCAATTATTAGAGAATTACAAGAAGAACTAAATTTATCTAATATTCACCCAAAACTGATAAAAATTGCAGAACAATTTTTTACTTTTGAAGGAAAAAATTATCATGAATTAGATTTTGTGTATTATGTAAAACTACCCAATAGTCACCCATTTTGCACAAAAGAAGAAATACATAATCTAGATAATGAGAAAGAAACCATGGTGTGGGTAAACCGTAAAGAGTTGAAGCAATATAAAATATTACCAGAATTCATCTATACCTTAAAGAATGATAAGCATATATCTCATCTTATCTTTGACAAAATTCATAGGTAAAATGATAGTACAAATATAGATAAGAAGTTGTACAATAATCAATAAAAACAATTGATGTGTTTATGACTTGAAAAAGGAAGAAAAAATGTATCAAAAAGAAGAAAAATTTATCAAAAACATATTAGTAAAAACATATCATAAAGTGATTAAAAAGCACACTTTTGATGTTATGGAAAAAGGATATAGAGATGTTGTGACAACTTTGGATCTTAAAACAGAACAATATATCATAGACCACATCAAAAAAGAGTTTCCGCAAGATCAAATTGTCAGTGAAGAGTATCATTCTTTAGAACAACTGCAAGGTAGATCATGGGTCATTGATCCTATTGATGGGACACGTAACTTTGCAAATCATTCACATGTATGGTGTATGCAAATTGCTTTTGTTGATCAAGGGAAAGTGCAAACATCGGCTATTTATATTCCAATCTTTAAAGAACTGTATTTTGCTTCTCAAAAAGGAGCATGGTGTAATCAAAAACCAATGCATGTAGATAAAGTCAAAACAGAAAATGCTATTGTCTTATACGAACATACTGATGACTCTAATCATGAACTGAAAGATATCAGTGAAATCATTATATCTAATTTGACCGATCATATTGCTAATGTGAGAAGTTTTGGTAGCATAGGGGTAGACTATGCTGCTGTTGCTTGTGGTCAATTCCATGGTGTTATTTTTTGGAAAGATTCATTGTGGGATTATTTGCCGGGCAGTTTTCTATGTGAAAAAGCTGGTGGATATGTATGGGAAACAATCTTGAATGGTAAGAAGATCCATACTGCTTTTGCAACAAAAGAATTAAAAGATACGTTTGAAAAAACACTAAAACAAATTATAGACAATAAGTAAGAAATGAAGATATGTTTGTTTTATCATCTTGGGTACTAAATCATAGTCACGAATCCAATACGTATTTACATATCGTTTTATGCAACAGACTAAAAAGTCTGTTGTTTTTTAAAATGCTTGATTTTATGTTATTTTGTGATATAGTATTTATATAGGAGATCATGATGAGTACAACGGAAGAAAAACTATATTTTTTACGACAAGTAGAAAAACAAGACCCACATCAAATATTACAAATCATTCAGGATAGTATTTTGCATAAGGGAAGAATAAGATACGATGATATTGTTCTTTCCTATGCTCATAGCACAGGATTTTTAGATGATACAAAAAGTGGTCACTTATTAAAAAAAATGTACAAAATGTGGTATCAAGTGTTGTACCGTAAACTAGCACAAGACACTTATCTTACAGACAGCGACAAACAAAAAGTTAAAGAAATTTTAAGAAATCCAAAATTGAATTACACACTTTTGCAATATAAAAAATAATGTAGATTATAGCCAATTATTTAGATTATAGCCAATTATTTTCTGATATAATTGAGCAGTATGATTATCATGAAGTTCCTAAAGTGCAAGGGGAAGGCTCATTTATTGAACATTACAATACATTGCAGAATGTTACGGGAAGAAGTATTGTCAAAATGATGGCAGGGAAAATACTAGAAAATATGAAAAAACCAAATATGCGTTCTTATATTGCACCAGATTATTTTCAAGCATATTGGAGTGGTAAACAATTTTGTAACAATACGGAAAGTGCTATTGGTAAAAATATTGACATATTGCCGGTGATGATGGATATTACCAATATTCAATCAGAAGATAAAGATATTATGGAGAAATATACTAAAAATTGTGATAAGTACGATATTCCTAACAATCCATCATATTTCTTTCTTAATGGGGCAACTTATCAAAAAATCGTACAGTATCAAAATAATCTTCAAAATGATAGAGAAAACTAAATAAAAAACAACAGTAAGAAACTGTTGTTTTTTTTGTAGAAAAATATACATTTTTAGAATTTTGTGGTATACTAAATATAGTTTAGGAGAAAAGTATGGAAGAAGTAAAAGCATTTTTACAAAATTTGATCCTTACCAAAGGAGTACAAATTCTATGGGCATTGCTTGCCTTAATTATTGGGTATATTGTTATAAAATTGATTTTAAAGATCGTAAATAAGACTTTGTCAAAATCAAAAATGGACAAAATTACCATTAGTTTTTTACTATCTATTTTAAAATTTGTTGCGTATATTATCTTGGTATTGATCATTGCTCAAATCCTAGGTGTACCTATCACAGGTATGGTGGCTTTACTTGGTACAGCCGGACTTGCTGTAGGACTAGCTCTAAAAGATTCTTTGAGTAATTTAGCAAACGGTATAGTCATCATCACGACAAAACCCTTTCATGAAGGAGATTATGTCAAAATTGGTGATGTAGAAGGTACAGTTCGTAATATTAGAATGTTGACCACTGCCATTGTGTCGACTGATAACAAACTCATTGTCTTGCCGAATAGCGATATTGTCACCAATGAAATCATCAATTATAATATTTTAGGAAAAAGAAAGTTGGTCTTAACATTTAGTGTGGCTTATGAAAGTGATGTAAAGTTAGTACAAAAAGTCATACTTGATGTAATTCACAGCAATGGAAAAGCTTATCTTGATCCATCTCCTTTTGTAAGTATCAAAATGTTCAATGCTAGCAGTATAGATTTTGTGGCAAGTTGCTGGTGTGATGCTGAAGATTATTGGGATTTGAATTATTATTTATTAGATAAAGTATTTAATGAGTTCAAGCGATATGGTATTAGTATTCCATACAATCAACTTGAAGTACGTATGAGACAAGATACTCCAGAAAACATTTTTGATGCACAAGAACTACCAGAAAGACAAGAAAAAGTAAGGGAAGAAAAAGTAGAAGGGGATATTATTGATCAACTCATTTTTGTAAGGAAGAAAAAACATAAAAAAGCAAAAGAACAATCTATAAAGAAAACAGATAGAAAAAATAAAAAAACAAAGAAAAATACAACAGAATTACCAACAGATACGAGTGAAAAATAGATGAATAAATCATCAAAAAAATAATGTGTCTTACGGTATAAGAAAGTAAAAAAAGAAAGCATAAGGTATTGCTTTCTTTTTTATTTGTTGGATTCTGGATCGGTATCTAAATTAGCATCTTGTTCTAATGCTACATCATTTTGTAAAGTGTACAAAGTAAGTGTGTTTCTCATAAGTTCTGCAATGGTCATTTTCCCAACACCACCAGGAACAGGGGTAATATATGAACATTTGGATTGTACGTTCTCAAAATCTACATCACCAACAATTCCTTGTTCTGTTCGATTGATTCCTACATCAATGACTACTGCACCATCTTTCACAAAATCTTGAGTGATGTATTTTTCTTTTCCAATCGCAACGACTAGTATGTCTGCATTCTTTGTAAATTGCGCCAGATTCTTTGTTTTACTATGGCATAAGGTAACGGTAGCATTCTCTTGTTCTAGAAGATTGGCTACGCTTTTGCCCACAAGTAAACTTCTTCCAATGACAACAGCGTGTTTTCCTTCTACTGGAATAGAATATGCATGAAGTAGTGTCATAATGCCTTGTGCTGTACAAGGTGCAATATCGTTGGTTTTGCTGACTAGTTTTCCTAGATTCACATCTGTCAAACAATCCACATCTTTACTTGGATCAATAGTGTTGACAATTTCTCTTTCATGAAAGCCTTTTGGTAAAGGTAATTGTAATAGAATACCCGAAACAGTTTTGTCTTTGTTGAGTTTCATAATGGTATATTTGATCATATCTTCGGTACTATTGCTAGGTAAGATAATAGTTGAAGAGGTAAAACCTAATTGTTTGCATGCTTTTTCTTTAGATTTTACATATATTTTGCTTGCTGGATCATCTCCTACTATAATACAAACTAAATGGGGAGCTTTATGCCCACTTGCAACGATATCTGCATTAGTATCTTTTAGTTGCTCTATGATTTGACTTGCTATTTTTTTGCCATCTAACAAATTCATTTTCTTATCTCCAATGTTTTGATTTATGCTATATAAAGTATACCATAGAAATAAGTAAGAATCAATACATAACTTTGAAATTTGCCATAAAGAGAAAACTATGGAATAATCATCAAAAACATTTGCATATCCCTAAAAAGTATGGTATACTACCCAAGATAAAATTGTATTTGTTGCTACACAGGGAACAATCTATATGCGGCCGTGGTGGAATGGCAGACACGCAAGTTTGAGGGGCTTGTGGGAGCAATCTCGTGGGGGTTCAAGTCCCCCCGACCGCACCAAACAGTGTATGGGCGATTAACTCAGTTGGTAGAGTGCCTTCTTGACGTGGAGGATGTCAGGGGTTCGAGTCCCTTATCGCCTACCAAGTATTCTATATATTGTGTTATTGTTTAGTGTAAAACACAATATATTGTGTTATAAAGCACCAATTTGGTGCTTTTTTTGTTTTTAAATTTGATGATGAGTAGAATTTGAGTAGAAAATGAGTAGAATTTCTATTTTTCGTATTGTTGAATATATTGCTTTATTACATCATTATTTACGTGTGTATAGACAGCACTAGTTACCTTTGAGCCTATTTCATGACCTACCCATGATTGAATTATGTGTTCTGGAATGTTTTTGTTTTTGCAATTTGTAACAAAAGTATGTCTTAGGTCGTGAATGGATATTTCACTTGGTAATTGACTGTCTTTTAGTATTTCTTTAAAATATTTCTGTATAGTTGTATAGCTAGCAGGGTAGATTCTTTCGTTGATTTCGTTATAGATTGGAGTTAGCATTTGCTTTGTTTGTTTAAACAAGGGAATAATTCTATTTGATTGTAGATTTTTTGTGGTAGATATTTTGCCACATGATATTGCCTTATTGATAGTGATTGTGTTTTCTTTCATATCAATATCTTGCCATGTTAATGCCAAAGCTTCTCCAATTCTTAATCCTTGGAATAATAGTAATCGATAGATAGTTGAATATTTTTTGTTTTTACAAGTTTTAAGAAAAATTTCTTGTTGTTGGGAATTGAGAGCTATCCCTTTTTCTCTGACGTGTTTTGGTTTATCAATAAATGTCATGACATTTTTACTGACAAGTTCTAATTGATAAGCTTTATCCATTAGCATTTTTAGAAGTTCATAAACTTTTTGTTTTATTCTTTCTTTATCTATTTGATTGAGTAAGGTTATGATTTCGATTGTTGTCAAACTTTTAAGCTTTTGCTCTTGCATCGATTTTGGAATATTTTTGATAATACTTTCATAATCTCTGAGTGTTGTATATTTGACGGTATTGATCTTGTATAATTCTAACCAACGATGATACCACTGTATCAATGTATATTCTTTTTGCTTTTTTTCTTCTGGAATATTTTCTGTAATAATGTTTTTGAGTTTTCTTAGTACAGATTTTTGAGTCTTTCCAGCAATATAAACTTGTTTGCCATTAATTCGTTTTCTGGCATACCACGAGTTACACTTTGTGTTCTTTTGTATAGTGACATTATTATATTTCATAGTTGTTGCCTCCTCTTGAATTAGTAGAGGCATTTTTGTTTTGTTTTCTGTTGTATTTAATTGTTGATATTGTTTATATCCTTGTAAGATTAGTGCCAAATCTTGTTGATTGGCCATAATTTTTTTTAATAAGTCTATTAGTATTTCATCTTCCATAATTTTATCCTTTGTATAAATTTTATTTTTCAAAAGATAAAACAGTGGGTGATCTGATGTTATGAATTTAATTACTCATGGTCTTTTTGTTGTTCTAACATTGCAAGTATCATGCCTGTGAGTTTCAGATCATTATCCCTGGATAACTTTTTCATCATGAGATAGTTAACTTTTTTTTCATCGGATAAGTTGTCAAATTCGTTTGGAAGATTTAAAAGATAGTCAGCTGATATGTGTAGTTTATTGCAGATATCTTTTAAAGAAATTATGCTCATAGCATGAGTTCCTGCTTCATATTTTCCATATTGTGATTGTGCCATAGAAAAATCTGATTGTGTTAAATTCATTTGTTTTCTAACGGTATGTAGTTTTTCTCCTACTTCTATTAAGAATTTGTTTTTTTCCATATTTTTACCTCCAATTATAGTTTATAATAAAATTTTGTATTTTATATAAAAAAATTAAATTTGAATAATTTTATATTATTTTATAAAAAAAACGAGTAAATTATTTGACAAATATTCAAAAACGAATTATAATTTTAAAAAATATAAGTAAATGAATATGGTGAGGTTGCTATGTTATTAAAGGTGAATTATTCCGTTTTAGTGTATGAAAAAGACAGATTAGACGAGCCAAAGGTGGTATTCAATCGAATTACAAATTGTCTGGACGCAAAAAAAACAGCTCATGCGTTTGAGCGTGCAGGATATATATGTGTTATTAAAGAAAAAATCAATAATATGATCAATATCATTCGTGAATTTTAAAGTTTTGTTGAGGTGAATTTATGGGATTTTTTAATTCTAAGCAAAAAAAGATGGCTAAACATTGTACGAGAGAGCAATTACAAAGAGGGTATCACTTAAGTGAGCAAAACTTAGTAGAAGCTTCTAAAAGTGGTGATATGAAACGTCTTAAAAATGCGATGAAACAACATGGCAATTTTGAATATGCTTTGCTTTACAAAAACACGCCTGAATATCGAAAAAAGTGCAAGAAAAAAACAACCTATAAAGGTTGTTAAGAGAGGTGAGCATGAGTTATATCCCTTTTGATAATTCTGCAACTAATAGTAAAAATTATATATCCAAATCGAAGATAAATCGAAAAGAATTAGATTCTATGCATATTCCAAAAACTGTATCCTTAGAAGAAGCTAGAAAATGTTTTGACGAATGCGATTATAAATTGGTGATGACTGGTAATGAAAATAATCAATACCAGCAACGAAGAACAAGGATTGTTCATCGACTTGCCTTATATAAGCAAATTATAAAAGGTCAAGGCCGATGGAGTAAAAAATAAAACTATTCTTTGGATCTTCAAATTCTGCTAATTCTTCTGGACGATCTTTACTAAGTTCAGAAACTGGGGCAAAGGTATAACCATAAGGTTTTAATTCTTCTTTTAATTTATTTAGATCGAGTTTAGAAAGTTCTGAGCCAGGGAAGATATCTCTGCCAGTTCCAAAGAATCCAGGGATATTTTTATATCCGTCTTCTAATTCTTTTATAATTTCTTTAGCATATTCTTTTTCGTTCATTGAGTTTTCTCCTTTTTATTCGTTAGATCATCATCATGAGTGTGGTAATGTGTGTAATCTTTGATTTCCACATTTCCAGTCATTGTGGTAATGTGTGTTAATTGAAAATTTATGCACATTTCCATCAATGACCTTGCACTCACAAAAAGTTCTACCTTAGTATAAAAGAGGTTAGGTAAAAAGTCAAGTAAGATTGGTATAACCAAACGTTTTTAGTTTGTTTATATATAAAAATTTTTGGAGGTTTAAGTATGGCAGTAAAATTAGCAAATGGTATTGTATTGCGTAACCCTGATGAAAAGGCTAAGAGATATTCTCGTCAGTTAAAATCTGGTGTCGTTCGTGAAACAGGTGAAAGATTGACAGCAACGGATAAAGCTTATCGTGCAGGATATCTAGACGCCAGATCAGATAATGCAAAAGCGTTTAAATCAAAACACCCACGCTACAAGTCAAAAAAGGGAAAATAAGACATTGGTCACGCGTGTGACCAGATAAAATGTTTGGTAATATCTAGCATAGGATCCTGCTAGTTGTTATATAAAAAAAGATGGTGGAGACCGGTGTAAAGACTCAAAGGATAATTATGGATAATAGACAAGATACAAAATTTAAGTGCCGTTATTTGGGCAGTCAAATAAAGGCAAAAAAAGACAATGATAAAGAATTTTATGGAGCTGTAACACTTGTGTTTCATGGCGTTCGTGAAGATGATGGTCAACCATGGTATAGTGTGCAAGAGCAATACATGAGCGTTGATCGTATGAAAGAAATATGTAAAGACATTCCTTTTGACACAAAATGTATAGCTACATATACGACTGGTTCTACGCCAGGAGCAAGGCAACGTCTTGTATCTCTTGAAGTAGATGAATAAAAGGTATCAAAATGATACCTTTTCGTGCAAGGGATTATTTGTAGTGTATGAAAGGTCGGAACTTTCCCCTTGCAATCCATTTTTACTTACCTATTAGCGAAGATGACGGGAAATGCTAAATAACTACCCGTCGCCAGTATTATGGGGGTGCTTATGCTTAAAAAGTTAGGAATTGTATTATTTGCTATTATTCTTGTATTGTCACTATTTGCAGACGCCTTATGGATATATTACAAAATTTGGGGAGAAGACAAATTGCCTCAAACAATTGATAGTATTTATATAAATGCTTATGAGGGTGAAGATGGTGAAAAGTTAGCTAAGTTTAATATCAATTATTTTGATAACTCCAAAGGTAATGGTACTCCTATGCTTGAATTTTCTGTAGATGGGTATACAGATGTAGAAATGCAAGCAAGTGCAACAATTGGATTACAAGTTGTTGGTAATAATTTTACTTATGAGAGATTGACCGAAGATAATTGTACTGAACTTTTTGCAAATCAATATGTCAACCCATACGTGAACTATTATGAAATGAGAGATGGACAATCTTATCCAGCTACAGCAAGATTAACTCGTGAATATCCTTTGTTAGTTGATGTAAATGGGGAGTTGTTCGAGCTTAAATTGAATAAGAAGTATCGTGCTGGGGGGACTGATTGGATATTTTTCAAAACAGATTATTATGGATACTACACGTGGTCTGATCTCGTTAGTAAAATGTTAGATGTTTCAAAAACATTACCTGAGGGTATAAGTTATCAACGTATAAACTTAGCAGAATATTTTACGGTGTATAAATATGATACAAGTACTAATCAATTCCATAACGTTGATGATTCGAATTATTTCTTTACAGAAGTTGTTTTTAAGATTCAAAAAAGCACCCAAGGAATGACTCGAGCAAGGGATTCTATATTTGATATGATCAATTATGATCGTAATTATGGAGAATCTTCACTTGTTGATGATTATTGGCAAGCTTCTATGGTTAGATCTTTAACTCTTGCAGATTTTGAAAAACGTGAGAGTAAAGTTGATGGAGGATATTTGTTATCTTTGTCATCTAGTATGAAAGAATTTTTTAATAATAATAAAAATATTTACGCTCACATTGATCTTGTTTTGACACCTCAAGATAGTATTGTTGGTTTAGATTTTGGTGGATTAAAGGACGTGCATATTTCTAGTTTTTCAATTAGTGCATATATCGAACAAAATTTTGTGATTAAAGCAAATGCGTTAGATAATACCTATTATTCCATTGAGAATATTAAGACATCGAATATCACTATTGTTGGAGGTGAATTATGAAAATAAAATTAAGTTTTTTTCAATTATTGTTGTGTATTGCTATTATATTGACTGGTATTCTTGCTTCTATAAATTTATATTATATGTTCTCAAGAACTAGTGATGTATATGGTGATTATAATAACCCAAATACCAATTATGTTAATTATTTCTATACCTCAATTCATGATTTGAATATGGATAATAATGATGGAGTTTTTACCCAAGTATTGACGGCAGATCCTGTGGAAGATTTTGACGCTATTATGAATAGTTATGTTATCAAAATCAATGATGTTGAGTGGTATAACGTACAAGCTAATGCTGGTAAGTTAAGTATTAGTTATCAGTTAGATTTTAAAGACAGTGAAGCTAATGTGATATCTTCAACTCCTCTTATGATTGAACTTGAAATGTTATCCAGTAAAACAACAATTACTTTAACTATTAAAGGTACGCAAACTGACGTAGATTTATGGTCTACTTATATCAATATTACTGGACTTCGAATTGAAGTGTTAAAAGTAAATGAGGTGTAATATGGGAAAATTTCAAAATTTATTAGCTTGTGTATTACTGCCTGCTTCTATTTGTTCGTTGGGATATTCCGTATTTACTGTGAGAGAAGCTTTACTATCTACAAAAAGTAAAGAAGTATATGATAAATATTATCAAGATGGTTTTGACGAGGGATCTTCTTCACTGGAAGATCTTCAACAAGAGTTAGATGATTTAGCTTACCAAAAAAATGCATTGCTTAATGAAATCAATATTATATCTAATGAGTTATCTGTGATTGATGGGCAAATTTCTGAATTAGAATCATTAATAGATACTATATTGTCAGAACAACAGCCTAATCAAGATAGATTAATGCAATTACAATCTCAATATGATTTATTATTAGAATCTAAAACTGCAAAGGAAAGTGAATTACAAGAATTAAAGGATCTTTACGATAGTAAAAAACAAGAAGACGAGTTCTTAGTTGTGTACATGGTAGAAGATCGAGTAGGGTATCATGAGATTGTGTCTTATAATGATCATCCAACATCTTATTTTATTGAAGATACAGAAACTCGTAGATTTTCTGGGTGGACTGATTTGCAAGGTAATCCAGTAGATCCTGCTTCACAATCTATTACTGAAAATACTACATATGTTGCTCAATTTACTTATGGTTATAAGATGTCTTTTACATATGAGGCTTACGAAGATTTACAACTTGTTATAAAAACAGAATCATCAATTGTTTTCGAAGATGAAAAAATTGTATTACCTACACTTCCTACATTACCAGAAGAGTATACAAAGGATTATGTTGGTGGATGGGTTGTTGCTGGAACAAGAGAGTTTATAGATCCATCAATATTAGATCCATCACAAGAATATTCTTTTGAATATATTTATAAAATGGATACTTGGAATGTTACAAAAGAGAATACTTTTGGATCTCAAACGGTGGATCGTGGAGAATCTGTATCATTTTATTATAATACTTTAATTAGTTATTATAGAGAAACGCTTGATTTACAATATGTTTCAACTATTGAATTAACGTTGAATTTAGATATTAGAGATTTTTCTGATCCTGTTGGTCCTGCTGACATTATTGGTAATGAAAAAGTTACTTTTGTATTAAAAAACAATAATGGTGTATTTAAGACTTTTGTAAAATCATTAGGTGATCGATTAAAGATTTTCTTAAAATCAACAAGTGATAGATTTATCTTTACTTTTGAAAATACAAATATAGATCATATGAGATATTTACCATACACAGTTTCTCTAAAAAACATGATTGTTCATTACGAGGTGTAATATGAGTAAAAGAATAACAATAGGATCATTTCTTTTGATTATTTGCTCTATATTAACAATATACTTATCTCCTTATATAATATCTCAATTTAGATATACTTCTGCTGATTTAGAGAATAATTATAATCAAGGATTTCAAAATGGGATAGGTGACTCTACTGGAATCATTGCTGAGATAGATAAATATAAAAAAAATATAGAAGATTTAATTAAATTGAGAGATTCAAAAAAAGAAGAATTAAACGTATCAAAAGAAAAATTAAAGATGTTAGAAGATAAATTAGAGTCTTTGGAAAATGAATCTAATTTAGTAGAGACAGAGCTTCAACGAATGGAAATGGAAATAGACATTTTGACAAAAGATTTAGATTATTTGAACAATCAAATATCTTTTTATAACGATCTTATTTCTTCTATTCAAGAAGAGTCAAAAAGTACTATTTCTTTTGTTGATGACGACGGAACAGTCATTGACGTGTTAACTTGTGTCAATGGAGAAATTTTAGAAGATCGAGTTGATGTATCTAGTACAGTTTATAGAGAATTTTTGGGCTGGTATATAAATGATACTTTAATCGATTTAGATTCTCATATATTTAATGAGAATACGACTTTGACTGCAAGATATCAATATCGTTATGATGTACATTTTGTTTATGATGAAGAGACAACTCAAACAATTATTGTTGATAAAAACTCTATAGCTATAGAGCCAAAGCTTCCAGAGAATATTTATAGCGTAAGCTGGTGGACAACAGTAGAAGATACTAATACAAAAGTTGATTTTAATACTTATTTGATTACAGGCGAAACCACTTTTGTTGCAAAATCTGTAAAACATTATTTTATGTATACTTATTACGATATGAATGGTGATATTCAAGAGAGCCATCGTGAGGTAGAAGGAAATAAAGTAAGTATTATACCATCTAATCCAACAAATCCAGTTGGTTATGAGTTTATTGATTGGCAAGCAAAATCTACAGGCGTGAATTTAGGTAATGGATATATGAATTATTATGTTGGGGATTGCGATGAATCTTTTTATCCAATATTTATGAAACCAACAATATTAGTATCAAATATATCAATTCTTAACACTGAATTAGTTACTGAAGATTGGCCATATGGTGGACAAACTTATACATATACCTATTATACAAATGCAGAGTATTATTATAAACAATCTGCTTATGGTACATTTGTAGAATATTTGGATTATCAAAAATCTTTTAAAGTGAATGCTAAGGTTACATTAAGTAATGGTATCACGGTTGAATTTACTGATGGATTAAAAGGTTTTAAAGATGGTATATATTTTGATTTTAAAATTGTAAATAGTGATGGAAATATTTCTATTGAAATGTCTTGTTACTCAGGTGTTGATTTCTCAGATTATGAATTTTATAAAATAGAAAATTTTGAAATAACATCAATCATTTATTCTTATGTATAGGAGGTGTATTATGAAAAAGATAGGGAAAACAATTGGTGTATTATTAGGATTGACTGCATTAGCAGGAGGTATTGTGGTAGGCACTGTACCCAGTGTTCGCGAGAAAGCCAGGGATTGGACTTTATCAGTGGGAGAATCCGTCAAGGATACATGGAACGACTTATTTGATACCGTCCCTGGAGGATCTACGGGAGAAAACGTCGATGAAGTCCCAGGAGGAGATGAGTCAGAATTACCAGGAGAAGATGTAGGTGAACAGCCAGGAGAAGATGATTCTACATTGCCTGGTGAAGAAATAGACGAAGCTCTTGTGGATAGCCAGTTATCGTTGTATAAAGAATGTATTACATCAACGTTACAGTGCAATCCTAATTATTCTACAGTAATGCGTGATTTTAAAGAGTCTGCCAATATTGTTGATATGATTTTTGTAGAATATTCCATTTTTTATCGTCCAGTGTTACAAGTTTTTTTTGATGATGGGACTTATGAATTCTGTACATTGAATTTGTTGACAAAACCATCTGACGGATCGACTGCTTTAAAATTTAATTATTATGAAACGTACTGGGCCATTCGTTCTGGCCATGAATTTACCTATGAAGAATTGATGGAAAGGGCATCGGTATTTGGTGTTGCAGAAATGAGACTTTACCAGATTGGTCAACCAACTAATTTTGTGAATTTGAATGGCAATTCTTATTATTGCGTTACTGGTATTGGAAGTACATCTATTTCGAATTTTGGTCAACGAATTATTTCTTATTCTGTATTGCTTGATACTAAAGATAATCATATTATTACAATTGTCTCGTATCTTGATGAGTATACGAGTGATAATCTTTCTATTTTAAAAAATGAGCTTAGTGAATTATGGAACGAATGTATGTACGATGATTTATCTGCTTATTTGAAAGATCGAAACTATAAGGGTATAGTTTTGAATTCTGATAGGGCAATAATTACTTATTGTACTGATGTGTATCTTTAGAGGTTACGTGTTACGAGTTAAAATTATAGGAGTCAATTATGAATGAGAGAATTAGTCAGGATGTTTATGCCTTTTATTCTACTCTTCTTGCCGAACTTTATAAAAAAAAATCATCAAGCCTGGAGAAAAACAGGCTTCTTGACTTTAATATAGACATTGTGAAATTAGAGAAGAAAATAGCAAAGAAGAAAGAAACTTTTAAGAATGACCATGATGTGGAATTTTTGGTAGATAAAGAGGTGTACTGTGAGTATTCAAATAAATATAAGAATACTCTTTCAAAACGTAAGCTTCGAAAACGTGGTAAAAAATTATTTATATTAGAAAAAAAATTGGAAAAAGGTTACATTGCTGGTGTTCGTGATTGTATTAAGATTGTTGAAAATATTTTTGGAGTAATGAATGAAGAAGGGTAAATTGTTGTCCAAAGAGATCACCAATCCTTTTTTGCAATTAAAAGATATGATTTGTCATGCTATTGAAGACAATCGGACTGTAAAAGAACGTATTCCTGTTGGGTTGCATTGTTTTATCGGGTCTCAAGGTGCAGGGAAGACAAGTCTTATGACTGCAATGATGTGTAATGATTATAAGTATCATCATTTAGAAAGATTTGATGAGTGTCAAATATTCACAAAAGGCTTAAATAAAAATGGTTTTCATTTACATTTGCCTAAAAATAAGTGCTTGTATTATTCACCAGAACCGATTGTTTTATCAAAAAAACCTTATGTAGAAACATGGAAATGTTATCCAGAGCGATTTGCTTTGCCGAATATGGATTTTAAAGTACAGTATTTCCCTCGAGGGTCCGTAATTATGATTCCAGAATTTGACAAGCTTGTGAATTGTCGAGATTGGCAATCTTTGTCTCCATATCTTGTTGCTTTGGCCAAATATGCCAGACATTGGGACCTAGTTATATTATTAGACTTCCAGGTATGGTTGCAATTAGATGTATCCTGGCGAAGACTTATGATGTGGTGTAATTATGTGACGGACCGTTTTAATGTTCGATATTTTTGGTTTAAACCAAAGAAGATATGGTCCGTGGTAACTGTTTGTGTCCAGCAAAAAGAATTTGCGAAAGATTTAAAAGGGATTGTCGGAGAAGACAAACTGTATAAACATGTGATGTCAAATGCTATCTTTTATCGTCGGTTATGCTATAAAAAAGGTGATGAAATTTATAGCAGATATAATAGCACTTCAGGTGAAGCTTATTTCTTAGCTGGAATTGATGATTATGAGTACGTTGGACATAATCATACTGTTTTAACTCCCGATGGTGTGAATCAGTTTATAGTAGATAATCCTTTGGTTCGATCGAATGAAACTATAAAGAAAAGGCGGAACTCTTAATAAGGATAGAGTAGAATTGCGATATCCATGCCCCGCATGGCAGCAATTCTACGCCTCTTTAGTATTTTACAAGGAGAAAAAATGAAAAAAGTAAAAAAAGTAAAAGGTTTTGTTATGAATAAAAGAACAGGGCATGCATCATATGCTTTTCAACAACAAGATGTTATGGTTCATTCTTTGGGTTTTACACATAATAAAGATGATTTTGCAGATAAAGAAAAACTTAAACATAATATTGATCCATTAGATGGTTCAAATTGTTACGTAAAAACTAAAATTGAAAAACAAAAATATAATACATATCGATCAAAACCTGAGTATTCTAGATATAGAATACATGATGATGATAAAGATAAAATTCAAAAATTGATTTGTAGACATAAAAAAAGAAGGTAATAATACCTTCTTTAGAAAGAAAGTTCATGCAAAGGATTATTTCCTACAACACTTATTACGGATTGGGAGCAAAAACTCCTTTTCACCCAACTTTCTATGTTAATTATATCTTCTTTTTTTAATATTGTCAATACTTTTTTAAAAATTAAAGGAAAGGTATTGCTTTGAATTTGATTGGCAACTTGTTTGCCAATAGAAGCGTAAGCGTGTATAAAAACATAACGATAACTTGATTGGTGTTATTGTTTAAGTTTTTTAATTAAATTTTTTAAGGTAGAGTAGACTATTTTTTCTTATCAGTTTATTTTAAAAAATCCTTTAAAAATCTATCTTGATACATAAGAAACAATTGGGGTCAATTTTAAAATTTAAAAATGACAAAAAAGAGGTGTAAAAATGAAATATGCAACTTATGAAAAAGCAAAAGATTATTCTATGAATAATGTTGTTCCAGCGTTTGTGAATGTTGCAACCTCTATGTCTGATTCACTGAAAAAAGAGCGATACATGAAATATGCCAATGCATTAACGTATTGTGGATACAATAAAATTATTGCTCATTGTACAAATTGTGATACCAATTATTTTAAAGGAATGTACACTTGTAAAAATAGATATTGTCCAGTATGTCAACGCCGAAAATCTTTGATATTATTTTCTAAAGTATTTCCAAAAATAAAAAGACTGATAGAAGATGGTGCCTATGTTCAACTTATGACTTTTACTATAAAGGATACTGAGAGGTTAGAAGATGGATTGAATCTACTTAAAAAAGCTTATAGGATACTAGCTCATGAGAATAAGGAATATAAGTCTATTTATGAGTCAAAATTTTTAGGTGGGATTAAGTCATTGGAAGTTAAACGTGGAGAGAATAGTAAGTTATGGCATCCACATTTTCATGCTATAGTTGTAAAAAGTACGCCTTCGAGAGATAGGGAATGGCTGAATTATATATGGAATAATATTTTGAGACGTCTTGTAAATGAAAATCCCAAAAGAATATATGACGACAGGTATTATAGTGATACTGACAAACTTGGTGATATTTGGATTACTTCGATAAAAAATACAAATACTGAATCACTTGTAAAGCAAGTTTATGAATGTGTGAAATACATTGCAAAATTTGGTCTAGATTTAGAAAACGATCTAGAGGAAATGGTAGACAACCTTTTTCGGGTGCGCCAGATTGAATCATGGGGGCTTTTTAGAGGGATTGAGAGAGATGTAGAAAATTTGGAAGAACAACCTAATTTTAAGATTGCAGAATTAGTTTGCAAAAAGTGTGGATCCAGAGAATTTGAAATTTTTGATGGAATATCTTTAGAAGAATTTGCAGAGCAAGGGTATGATCCACACTTAGAAGATTTTGAAACTACAACGGAGAATGAGTATGATGATGGAGAAGTGTAAAGAAGAAAAATATAAAAAGTTACAAAAAACATTTAGACCAGATATGTATGATAGATTTATATTAGATGTTATTTTTAATGATAGTCAGTCATGGACTTATGAGTTTGATAATTTAAAAATGCAAATATATTTACGATTTGTGCGTGGTATGAAATGTTTAATTTTTAAAATAGATAAAAAAGATGTAATTTTAAAAGTTACAGATGTAATGAGACATGATTATACTTGGTTATTAGATCAATTGTATAGTTCATTGTTTGATGTTATTCAAATATCTGATAATACGATTCAATTATGTTTATTTTAGAGGTGAATTATGGAAGAAAAAGAAAAAATTGCGTTATCTAATTTGCAAAAAATTAGCAATTTAATACATAAAGGTTGTACAGATTATATATTCTTAGGATTACTTTTAAAAGAGTCAGAATATTGGTTTCGTGATTTACCTGGACGAAATTATAAAGATATTTATGATTTTGCAAAAAATGAACTTAATTTGTGTCGTACCAATGTCAAGTACTATATTGGTGTACAAAAACGATTTGGCCAGGGAATGCAGTTAAAAAATGAATACAAAGATTATCTTTTTTCTCAACTTCGTGAAATGTATAATTTAAAAGATGAGCAATTAAAACTGTGTAATCCACAAATGTCTGTAGCAAGTATTAAAGCATTAAAAAAGACGGGTAAAAAGACTGATAAAGAAAAGTTGGACGATTATGTTGGTAAGCAAAAAGAAGTGTATTTTAAAAACGATACGGAACGAGCTTCTTTTTTAGCTGATTATAAAAATTGGCAATTATTCCATAGTATTCCAGAACTTACTTTGAAATTTTATAAAGCAATGCTAACCAATGGATGTTGGATTGTTGCAACTGAGAGTGAAGTTGTACAAACATGGAAAGATAATTCTATTGTTTATAACGTAAAGTATACTTTAATGTCTAATAGTGATATTTGTAGATATTCTTATGGAAGTAGTAGTATAACTTCTATTTGTGACTATTTAAGAGCAGATCAGGTGGGTTATTTAAGGATTTAATAGGAGGTATATATGAAATTTTTGACTTACATAATTATGTTAATACTTACTGGGTTTAGTATTTATTTAACTACATTGTCATTTACTGGAATAGAGTACTATGTTATTATGTCGGCAATCTTATTGATTGGTGTTAGTTCTTTATTTTCTTGTTTTATCGGATTTGTTAGAACAATGGTAACGTTTAATGTTGTTGAATTACTGATATTATTATTATTGTTTGCTGGCAATATGTATGCCTTGATAAAATTTTTTGCATAAAATTTTTGTGTAGTGATTTGTAGAAAACAATTCAAAAATGCCTTTATTTGGTAGTTATTTATGGGTTCGAGTCCCTTATCGCCTACCAGAAATTTTAGTAGGCAATGATGCTATTGCCTAGTAAAAAAAATTATGAAAAACACCAAAAGGTGTTTTCTTTTTTTATATAAAAACGTTTTTTAAAGGGTAAAAAATGATAAAGTAGGTTGTTTACAGTAGAAACTCAAGAATTCTATGATAGTACAAGCAAGTTTCGACAAATTATGACATATAGATATAAAAATGTTGTTTTTGAAGGAGCAAGTATGATTGTCGAGACTTTATTCCAATTCATGCAAAAGATTATGTTGTTTTCTTCTTTTGTCAATAATACATCTTCTTTTCCAAAGCCACTGACAGAAAAAGAAGAAGCAATGTATTTAGAAAAAGCAAAAGAAGGGGACAAAGAAGCCAGAGATACACTCATTCGTCACAATTTAAGACTGGTAGCACATATTGTCAAAAAATATAGTGGCAGTCTAGAAGCAGATGATCTAATTAGTGTGGGGTGTTATGGACTGATAAAAGCTATCAATACGTATCAGTTAGGGCATGGAACACAGCTTTCTACCTATGCAGCAAAATGTATTGAGAATGAAATTCTAATGCTTATTAGACAAAATAAAAGACATAAAAATACCATGAGCATTGAAGAAGTATTGGGATCTGATGAAGATAATAATGAAATTACCCTAAGTGATATTATGTGTGATACAGATATTGATGTAGAACAAAATGTCTATCAAGTAGGCGTTTCGCAAAAATTAGATGTTGTACTCAAAGAGACTTTGACAAAAAGGGAATACCAAATCATTGCTATGCGATATGGATTAGGTGGTCAGCCGATGCTCACACAAAGAGAAGTGGCTGAAAAATTAAAGATTAGCAGAAGTTATATTAGTAGACTAGAAAAAAAGGCATTGCAAGAATTAAAAAGTGTCATTAAAAAAGAAGATTATTTTGCTTAAAAAGAAATATTCATGAGTATAGCCATTATGTACGAATAAAGCAAAGTCATAAAACATAAAAAAGTGATTGCGAAAAGAAAAAAACTATGGTATAATATCGCTGTTAGATAGACAGACTGTTGCGTGGAATATTCTACGAGGAAAGTCCGAGCATTACAGAGCAGGGTGACGGCTAACGGCCGCCGGGAGTAATTCTAGGGAAAGTGCAACAGAGAGATACCGCACAAAGCAATTTGTGTAAGGGTGAAAAAGTGAGGTAAGAGCTCACTCGTTTGTATGGTAACATACATCCGCTGTAAACCCCACCTAATGCAAGGCAGGTATAGATACACAAGAGTTGCTCGCTCGTGTCTATACAAAACTACGCCGCTTGAACGTGCAAGTAATTGTACGTCTAGATAGATAACAGTCCTTTGACAGAACTCGGCTTACGGCTATCTAATTTTTATGATTATAGGAACCTAAGAAACTTTCTTAGGTTTTTTTGTTTCAAATGTACTAAAAATGGACAAAATGACTGTATGAAAATATTTTTACTGATTATTTTATATACGAGCATTATCATTTTGTGCTATTTGTTGTACAGAACGACACAAAAGCCGTTTCGTGGGAAAGTATACCAAAGTGGGTATCACATAGGGCAGGGAAATCATAAAAGTTATTTTTCGTGCAAACTCCACTCTGGTTTGTACCTAACGAACTTATCTACGTGTATTACAAGATATGATTGGCATGGATACGAACTATTTCTTCGTATTGGTACCCATTGTAAAAAGATAACCTTTGCCTATATATACCATAATATAGGGTATACAAAAATGGTTGTGGACGGTGTAGCAATATCTTTAGCTGTTTTTTTGCAAAAATTAAGTGCTGGTATTATGGTTCATTGTCAAGTAAAAAATCTTACATCACAGTCTAAAAAGATAGAAGTCATTGCCAAAATCAATGTACCAGAACCTATATTGTATTTGACAAAAAATATATATCAACGAACCACGTATTATGAAACAAAGTCTAGGAAAGAACACATACGATTTTTTGGACTGAAGACACAATTTTATAAAAAAGAGCAAGAATTAGGTCAAATTGGGACAGTACAATGTTTGCCAAGTAGAATAGAAAAATTTGCTTGTATATTAGGAGGAGATAGATTAGGCTATCGCTCGAAGATTGAAATAGAAAATGTGCTACAAAACACAAAACAAGAAAGTGTTCGTTTTGAAAAAAGATATTTAAACCCAAAAAGAAAGGCTATTTTGTTACATTACATGAAAAAAAGTGAAAAATATACTTTTTCGATAGAAGGAAAAGAAAAATATTTTTCAAGGAATTATTTTGAAGATAGTTTTTTTGTGAATCATTGTGATCCTTATTATCCTATTTTTGTGATGCAAAAATGGACAAAAGAAACAGCTTTTTTATCACAATTATTGTTGGACATGGGTACAGGTATTCAACTCATTCCTTTGCCAAAAGCAGGGAAATTGACAGATTATCATACTGTGATGGCAGTCAATCTCAATGCTCCAAATGCTTTACTGAAAAAGAAGGAAGAATTTGCTGTAAAAGACAGAATAAAAAAGTGGAAACCTTTGGTGTTATCTACAGGGATCGAAGTAGAAGGAGAAGAAGATCTAACCAATCTTGACAGAATGAATTTATATCCTACAACATATATGTATACCACTGTACAGAAAAAAGAATTAAAAAATTATATGCTGAGAGAAAAAATCACCAAAATAGATCATTATTTTGTGAAAGGTGATTTACGAGATAAAAGCACTTCTATGAAAGATTTTTTCATTATTAAGATAGAATGTGATGACCTTATTCTTATGTCGCTTGTCAACGATCTATTACCCAGGAAAATTATGCAATCTTATAAAAAAGACTATCATTTTCAATCATTATATGAATATGTGTTTCGTCAAGATATAGATGGATTATATGCCAATCAGTATTTGGAAAATATGTTTCCACTTTTGCAACATAAAGAATATGCAAGATTATATTGCTATCTTATTAAAAAAGTGATAGGAGTAGAGATCGTAGGGGATCTTCTGCGTAATGTATGTGGGGCAGATCATATTCCTTATCTTAAAATCAAGGTCTATGATACCGTCATAGAAAAATATCAAAAAGATAAAAAATGTATTATAAAATGTAACCAAATTATGTATCAAAATATTGGAGTATTCAAAATAAAGAAAAATCATAAAGATTGATCTTTAGATGTTATAAAAAGATACTCATCGAACTATGCCTATCCATAGCATAAATAATTGAATCATATATTAACACAAAAAATAATTATATAGTAATGAACAAAAAGGAAAGTAATCTAGAATATACTAAAAAATATATGGTACAGCAAAAGCAATAGGAAAGCAACAAGGCAAACGCTTTTCTATTGCTTTTTTTATTGATTTTGCTAGGCTTTATCAAGAAAAATGACGATAAATAGGGGAAAATTAAAGATATAGACAAATGCTGTATAACAGAAAACATAGGGTAAAAAAGGATATGATTTTATGGTAAAAAAATTTTTAAAAATTTGGCATAAAACAATTGACAATGGACTATCATAGTATTATAATAGTGCTAGCAATCTAGAAGATAGAGTGCTAACAATTAAAAAATTCAAGTGCTATATTCTATATAAGGAGGAAAGATTTTGGAAAATGACTTTCATTTAAGCGATAGGAAGAAAGAAATTTTGCTTTCTGCGGTCGAAAGTTATATTGAAAAAGCTTTGCCGATTACATCAGGCTCTGTGCAAGAAAGTGCTTTTCAATCTTTATCTAGTGCAACACTTAGGAACGAACTAAATGCTTTGGAAGCTATGGGGTATCTAAAACAACTTCATACAAGTGGTGGTAGAATTCCCACAAGCAAAGCATATAGATTGTATGTCAATGAACTTATGGTTGATAGTCACAGACTGGATCACGAGCTCATTCGTAAGATCAGGCAAAAATTCTCCACAAGAAGTGCTTATTTAAGAGACGTGCTAGATACACTAGCCCAATCTATCAATGAGATTACTTCTTATCCAACCTTTGTTTCTTTAAAAGGCTATGGAGAACTGATTGTGCAAGGTATCAATATTATACCGTTGATCACAGGGCAAGCATTGATTTTGTTCCAAACGAACGCTGGTATTATTAGCAATACATTGCAGTTAAGTCCAGATATTACTGAAGATAATTGTAAAGATGCAAGCAAATTCTTATCTAACCAGTTATATGGAAAGAAAATTGGAGAAATCATTCGTAATTATGATGCATACAATAGATCTTTTCATAATCAAATTGGGTATTATGAAGATTTGTTCTATTCTATTACAGATGTCTTAAAGGAGTATGTAGACAATGGATTGCAATTCGTGAAGAATACTTCTACAACAAAACTTCTTTCCAACCCTGAATACAAAGATATAGATAGTGCAAAAAAATTCCTCAACATTGTAGAAAATCAAGATCGTATTCAAGATATTTTGAATTCGATTGATGACAACAACAATTCTGATGTAGTGATCACCATTGGAGAAGAAAATTTGAACGAAGAACTAAGTCATTATAGTATTGTGCAAGCCAATTACACGATGGGTAATGGGGTAGTGACCAATATTAGTGTCTTAGGTCCAGAGAGAATGGATTATCCAAAAATTACATCAGCACTGAAGTTTATAATGGACGAGATGAAATCATTAGATCAAAAGTATAAGGAGTGAATATGGCAGATCAAAAAGATAATACAGTAGAACAAGAAAAAGATCTTCATCATGAAGAAACTTTAGATAATCAAACACAACAAACCAATCATGAAAATCACAAACATCATAGACATTGTCATCACGAACATTGTCATCATGATCACGATGATCATAAAGATCATGAACATTGTGATTGCCACGATGATCACTGTCAAGATGATTGTCATTGTAAGGAAGATTGTGATTGTCATGAAGAATGTCATTGCCATGAGCAACCAAAAATCAAGGAAATCAATCTAGATTATCTTGATTTGGCACAAAGGCTAAAAGCTGAGTTTGATAATTACAAACGAAGAAATGCCGATGTCAAAAAAGAAGCTTATGATGATGGCGTAGCAGATGTTGTAAAAAAATTGTTACCAGTGCTAGATGGATTCTGTCAAGCAAAGAAAAACATTGCAGACAAAACCATTTTAGAAGGGGTAGAACTCTTACACAAACAACTTTTTGATGTTTTAACATCTTTGGGTGTTGAAAAAATAGAATGTGTAGGAAAAACCTTTGATCCACATTTACATAATGCTGTCGTAGCAGTAGAAGTGGAAGGGGTAGAACCTAATATGGTAGTAGAAGAATACCAAGAAGGGTTTAGATTAAAAGATAAAATTATACGACATAGTGTCGTAAGAATCAGTAAATAAAACAAAAATCATAAATAAGGAGTGTATGATTATGGGAAAAATTATTGGAATTGATTTAGGAACAACGAATTCATGTGTAGCTGTGATGGAAGGTGGCGAACCAACTGTTATTGCTAATGCAGAAGGAGATAGAACAACACCTAGTGTTGTTGCATATACAAAAGATGGAGAAAGATTGGTAGGTAAAGTGGCAAAACGTCAAGCTGTTGCTAATCCTGATAATACCGTTATCTCTATCAAACGTCACATGGGTAGTGATTACAAAGTAAAACTCAATGGTAAAGAATATACACCACAAGAAATTAGTGCAATGATTCTTTCCAAATTAAAAAATGATGCTGAAGCATATCTAGGCGAAAAAGTAACTGAAGCTGTCATTACAGTACCTGCTTACTTTACAGATAGCCAACGTCAAGCAACCAAAGATGCAGGTCGTATTGCTGGTCTTGATGTAAAAAGAATTATCAACGAACCAACAGCTGCTGCTTTGGCTTATGGACTAGACAAAGGTGATAATAAGAATCAAAAGATTTTGGTCTACGATCTAGGTGGTGGTACGTTCGATGTATCTTTGCTAGAAATTGGTGATGGCGTATTTGAAGTACTTGCAACAGCAGGGGATAATATGCTTGGTGGTGATGATTTTGATAACGAAATTATCAAACTACTTATTGCTGACTTTAAAGACAAGAATGGTATTGATTTAAGTGGTGATAAACTTGCTATGCAAAGATTAAAAGAAGCCGCAGAAAAGGCAAAAATTGATCTTTCTGCTTCTACGAAAACAACCATTAGTTTGCCATTCATTACAGCTGATGCAACCGGTCCAAAACATTTGGAATATGATCTAAGCCGTGCAAAATTCGATAGTATTACTAGTTATCTAGTTGACAAAACGATTGTCAAATTGCAACAAGTTTTGCGTGATGCAAAACTCAATTATAATGATATTTCCAAAATTTTGATGGTCGGTGGATCTACAAGAATTCCAGCAGTTATTGAAGCTGTGAAGAAAGAAAGTGGCAAAGATCCATTCCGTGGTATCAACCCAGATGAATGTGTAGCTATTGGTGCTGCTATTCAAGGTGGTGTACTTGCAGGAGATGTCAAAGATGTACTTCTTCTTGATGTAACTCCACTATCCTTGGGTATTGAAACTTTGGGTGGGGTATTTACAAAATTGATTGAAAGAAATACAACCATTCCTACAAGAAAATCTCAAATCTTCTCTACTGCTGTAGATAATCAACCTGGTGTAGATATCCATGTATTGCAAGGGGAAAGAGAGTTCGCAAAAGACAACAAGACTTTGGGAAGATTCCAACTAAACGATATTCCTATGGCACCACGTGGTGTTCCTCAAATTGAAGTAACATTCGATATTGATGCCAACGGTATAGTGACAGTAAGTAGTAAAGATTTGGGTACAGGAAAATCTCAAAGTATTACCATTACCTCTAGTTCTAATCTAAAAGAAGAAGATATCCAAAGAGCTGTCAAAGAAGCTGAAGAACATGCTGAAGAAGATAAAAAACGTAAAGCTGTTATTGATGCAAAGAATAATGCTGAAAACATTATCTTGTCACTTGAAAAAATGCTAAAAGACAGTGGAGACAAACTAGAACCAGCAGACAAAGAAAAACTTGAAAAAGCTTTGGAAACTGCAAAGGCAGACATTAACTGTGAAGATGTAGACAAAATCAATAAAGCCATGGAAACATTGCAAAAAGACAGTAACGAAATCATCACAAAACTATATCAACATGCTGCAGAACAAGCAAAAGCACAACAAGAAACAAATGCACAAAAAGATGATGAAGTAATTGTCAACGACAAAAAAGATGGCGAAGAAAACAAATAATACAACGAACAAATATCTTAATAGGAAAAGATAATGGCAAAAAATTACTATGAAATTTTAGGAGTGTCTAAGACTGCGACAGCAGACGAAATCAAGAGTGCATATAGACAACTTGCTAAAAAATATCACCCTGATCTAAATAAAGACAATCCACAAGCTGCAGAAAAATTCAAAGAAATCAATGAAGCCTACGAAGTGTTATCTGATCCTACCAAGAAAAGCAACTACGACCAATTTGGCTCTGCAGAAGGGCCAAGTGGGTTCGGTGGTGCTGGTGGATTTGGTAATGCAGGTGGATTTGGAGGATTTTCCACTGGAGATTTTGGTGGATTTGGCAATTTAGATGATATTTTAAGCAATATGTTTGGTGGGGCTTTTGGTGGACGAAGCAAAAAAAATACTGCTATGCGTGGTCAAGATCTTCAAGTTGATTTGACAATTACCTTTGCAGAAGCCGCAACGGGTGTAGAAAAATCTATCCAAGTGACAAAGACAGAAACTTGTTCTCATTGCGCTGGAACAGGAGCAAAAGATGGAAAAGAATATTCTGTTTGTAAAGATTGTAATGGAACAGGTCAAGTCATGTATACAGAAAGATCCTTATTCGGTCAAATTACAAAAATGGGTGTATGTAAGACCTGTGATGGAACCGGAAAGATTATCAAGCAAAAATGTTCCTTCTGTAATGGGGTAGGGAGCAAACGTGTGACAAAAACCATTAAAGTCAATGTACGAGCTGGCATGCCAGATGGTGCTGATATTAGAATATCTGGGGAAGGAGAAGCTGGTCTTCGTGGTGGTGCAAGTGGTGATCTTTATGTTCATGTTACAGTAAAACCACACAAATTACTAGAAAGAGATGGCAATGATCTAAAACTAAAAGTTTATGTACCATTCTATATTCTTCTACAAGGTGGAACCATTGATATTCCTCTTGCAAGTGGAAAGACTACACTGACCATTCCAGAACTAACTGATAGCAATACTACCTTTAAACTGAAAGGCAAAGGTATGCCTGATGTGTATGGTGGCAAAACAGGAGATTTGATGGTAACTGTGATTGCAGAAACACCAAAATCTATGACAAAAGATGAAAAAGCAAAAGTGAAACAACTTATTGATACTTTACAATCTTCAACCTATTCAAAATACAAAGCTTATCAAAAAGATATGACTAGCCTATAAAAGGGCTAGTTTTTTTGTTGAGTATCTATTTTCTTTTGCAATTTTGCATGCTATTTGCTATACTAAAAATAGGTGAAATATGACAGATAGAAGATTTTTTATAGACCAGCCAATAGAGAAAAAAGTAGTCATTACAGGAGAAGAATTTAACCATTTACACCATGTTTTACGATTGCAACCAAAAGATGCTGTGATACTCGTGTGTGGTGATGGGTATGATTACCATGGATACATTGAATCCATAGACAAAACCAGTGCAACTATTGTTATAGAAAGAAAAGAAAAAAATCAACAAGATGCACAACTTCAAGTATCTGTGTATTTGGGACTGGTAAAAAATGATAGTTTTTCAAGTATTGTTACAAAATTAAGTGAACTGGGGGTAAAAAATATCATACCTTTTGTATCTGCTTACTGTAATACGAAAAAAAGTGATATAAAAATCGAAAAATTACAAAAAGTAGCCAATATGGCTGTCAAACAATGCGACCGTTCTATTCCTTTAAAGGTAGAAAATGTGATTGCCTTTGATACGATGATAGATCAGTTGTCTAGATATGATGATGTTTATTTTGCTTATGAAAAACAAGGAAACAATACCGTTGCCATACACCCTACAGGCAAGAATGTGGCAGTGGTGATTGGATCTATTGGCGGATTTAGTCCAGAAGAAGTGACTAAAATACGTAAGACAAAAGCAAAGATTGTGAGTCTTGGCAAAAGAGTATTGCGTGTAGAAACAGCCTGCATTAGTTTAGTTAGTGTCATTATGTACGAAAGTGGAGAATGGGATCTTGAATAAAAAAGTATGTTTGATCAATTTGGGTTGTAAAGTCAACAAATATGAGTTAGATTGTCTAGCTAGAATTTTAGTGAAACATGGATATGATGTTGTCACGCATAAAGAAAGTGCTGATTACTATGTCGTCAATACCTGTGCAGTGACCAACGAAGCCGAGAAAAAAAGTCGCCAATATATTGGAAAATTAGCAAAATTGAATGCTAATGCAAAAATAGTGGTAATGGGGTGTGCAAGTCAAGCCAATCCAAAACAATTCCAGTCAAAACCTAATGTTATTACCGTGATTGGAACAACCAAACGAGAAGATATTCTTACCTATCTAAAAGGGTGGGATCATGCGCTTATGCCTACTCCATTAGAATATGAAGAAGAAGTAAGTGGTCCAATGCAGACCAAGACCAGAGCTTATCTAAAAATACAAGACGGTTGTGACAATTTTTGTTCTTATTGTAGTATTCCATACAATCGTGGAAGAAGCCGTAGTAGAAAATTAGAAAATTGTCTTAATGAAGCTAAAATATTAGCAAAAACAAGTAAGGAAATTGTTGTCACCGGCATTGATATGAGTAGTTATACAGTAGATGGAAAACCAGGACTGGGAATACTCATGCATGCATTAGGAGATATACAAGGAACTAGATTTCGTTTGGGAAGTTTGGAAGTAGGCGTGATTACCAAAGAATTCTTATCCATACTCTCTACCATGCCTAATTTTTGCCCACAATTTCATCTGTCTTTGCAGTCAGCTTGTGACAAAGTACTTTATGATATGAATCGACATTACACTTTTAAAGAATATTTGACAAAAATAAAGTGGATTAGAAAGTTTTTCCCAAATGCCAATATTACAACAGAATTGATCGTAGGGTATCCTACCGAAAGCAATAAAGATTTTTTAGTCACGTTAAGGAATATAAAAAAAGTACATTTTGGGGATATGCATATTTTCCCATTTAGTCAAAAAGCAGGCACAGTAGCAAGTAGACTAAAAGATCTACCAAATTCTGTCAAAAAAGAAAGGTTTTATCAAGCAGAAAAGATCAAAGAAAAACAAAAACAAAAATATTTAAAAAAGAATCAGCATACCATACATCAGGTATTAGTCGAAGAAAAAGAAGGCGAGTACTGGGTAGGATATACAGAAAATTACATCAAAACCTACTTAACAGGACATCAAGAAGTAGGTGTGGTGGTAACAGTAAGATTACAACAACCATATCAAGAAGGTATGATGGGTAAAGTGGAGGAGGAAAGAAAATAATGGATTGTGTATTTTGTAAAATTTTAGATGGCAGTATACCATCAAAAAGAGTATGGGAAGATGAACAGTTTATCATCATTCGAGATATTGAACCAAAAGCAAAACAACATTATTTGGCAATACCAAAATATCATCAAAAATTCATTCGTGATTGCAATCAACAACAGATGCAAGTTGTGGCACATATTCTAAAAGAAGTAAGTCTGCATCAAAAAGAATTAGGACTGACGAATGGGTATCGTATTATCATCAATCAAGGCGATGATGCCAATCAAACAGTACCACATTTGCATATTCATTTTTTAGGTGGAGAAAAGTTAAAAGATTAAAAAAATAGTTGACGAAAAAGAAAAGATAGTGTATACTATCATAGAAATTTTTAAAAAAGTGGGTGAGAATTAGATGTCTACAGTTAAAGTTGGCGAGAACGAAAACTTAGAAAGCGCGATCAAACGTTTTAAAAGAAAATGCCAAAAAGATGGTATCATTGGTGATATTCGTAAACATGAAGCTTATGAAAAACCAAGTGTAAAAAATAAAAAAAAACAAAAAGCTGCTATCAAACGTTCTA
>CALVJJ010000012.1 GCA_944332185.1 uncultured Clostridia bacterium | reverse complement strand
TTTACCATTATGATATTTTAATGTCAACACTTTTTTACAAATTTTTTTCAAAATTTTCAACTTTTTTTGACACTTTTTCCAAAAACCAAAACCACCCTTCCACGTGTGCCTTTTTTTGCTCCCCTTTTACCCTTTTTACTGTTGTATTTCTTCTCAAAAAGTGCACAATTTTTTCTGTAAAATACCATTCTATACTTTTTTGATTTGCTTTTTTACCCAATGTGACACCACAATTTCTTTTGTTTTTCTATCTTAAAACCACCTTATTATTTGCAATATCATGACTACTATTGCAACAATGCTACCAAGATATCTGTTATATTGTTATTTATATTTTTCTTTTCCTATAGATTGCCGATCACTGCCCCTACTATTATATGATAGATTGCCTATCATGCATGCTCTTATTTATATATAGTTATATATATATATATTAACATTATTATATGTAATAATAACGAAACATTTTGTCAATGATGTTTTTGATACGTATCAAAATACTTTTAGGTGTTTTCATAGAATCACACAACTTATTATTTTCTTTCATACTATGTATTATGATTCTGATTCATAAAGGAGAAAACCATGTGTGGAATTATTGGATACATGGGGAAAGAAGATTGTATTCCCCAATTACTTCATGCTCTTAAAATTGTAGAATACCGTGGATATGATTCAGCAGGAATTAGTTGTTTGGATCACGGCAAACTCATAACCATAAAAACCAAAGGCAAAATTGCCAAATTAGAAACATTACTACAACATCACCCCTATCATGCTACGATTGGCATAGGTCATACAAGATGGGCAACCCACGGAAAGCCTTCCACTCGTAATGCACACCCCCATACTTATGGTCACTGGTCTATTATACATAATGGTATTATTGAAAATGCACATATACTAAAACAAGAATGTCCCGAACCTTTTTCTAGCCAGACAGACAGTGAAGTGATTGCTCATTTGTTAGAAAAAAACAATCACCTACGTGGCATAGACTGTTTTAGAAAAGTTATCAGCCAACTGCAAGGAACTTATGCCATTGCTGGACTACATGAAGGCGAAGAAAGTATGTATGTTGCCAAATATAAAAATCCACTTTATATTGCTCAAAATAATGAAAGCATCATGATTAGTAGTGACTTGGCTGTTTTTTATGGAAAATTTTATAGTTATTATTGTTTGGAAGATCATGAAATAGCTATGATACAAGAAAATAGTATTACTTTTTATAATCAACAGGGAAAATCTATTGCCAAACAAAGTCTTACTTTACAAAATGTACCCCAAACCATTAGCAAAGGCATCTATCCATATTATATGGAAAAAGAAATACATGAAATTCCTTATGTGACACAGAGCACTTGGCAACAATTCGTAGAAGATGAAAACTTATTACATAACATTCCTTGGCAAAATTATACTTGTATTCATTTTATTGCTTGTGGGACTGCCTATCATGCTGGCCAAATGGGTGCCATATATTTTGAAAAATATGCACATATTCCTTGTAAAAGTAGTATTGCTAGCGAATTTTTATATGAAAATACATTATTTTTTCCAAAAACATTGTATATTCTCATTAGCCAAAGTGGAGAAACAGCAGATACTTTGTCTTGTTGTGAAAAAATAAAAAGTCATCAGTGTGACACATTAGCCATTGTCAATGTTCCCCACAGTCGGCTAAGTCAAATTGCTACATATGTCTTGCACACTCTTTGTGGACCAGAGATGAGTGTGGCAAGCACCAAAGTATATACAGCTCAACTGACTTTACTTTATCTATTAGCCACCCATATCCATATCGAGCAATCTATTCCTATAGAACAAGTCCAATCCATCTTGGCTTTTACAGATAGTATTACCCCCATTCCTTCTTCTTTTCTTCCTAAAATTGTGTCATACAAAAAAATTTTGTTCGTAGGAAAAGGCGAAGATTATATTACCGCAAAAGAAGCAAGTTTAAAATTCAAAGAAATTACCTACACACATTGTCTTGCTTTACCTTGTGGAGAATTAAAACACGGTAGTCTAGCACTGATAGATGCAGATAGTTTGGTTATTGTGATATGTACAAAACCGAACATGATTGACAAAATCAACACTTGCATGGAAGAAATAAAAGCAAGAAATGGTCATATATGGTTGGTAACCAATGAAAATAAGAAAAAATTTGCACCGTTCGACGCCATACTCTCATACCCTAATTGGTCTACCCCTTTAAGTGCCGTTACCTCGATCATTCCTTTACAATTACTTGCTTACCAAACAGCTGTGGCAAAAGGTCTCAATCCCGACCAACCACGGAATTTAGCAAAAAGTGTGACAGTAGAATAAAGTAGTCCTCAAACAAATTCACGATACTTTACTAGTCGCATTCTATTGGTTGTTCGATTCTACATAATACATACACATTGGCTTACTAATATCCTATATCCATAAGACTTTTATCTTTTGATCTTGTTGTATCAAGTTAATCATTGTATAAGGTATCGTATAGAAAAATTAAACTTGTATAGACAAACAAAAAAAGACCTGCTGGTCTTTTTTTATGCATTATTTTGATTGTATTCGGCTAGTTCTGGAGCAGTGACTCCTTTGATCGTTAGGCCAATACGTTTTTTATCAACATTGACTTCAATGACTTTGACGACGACTCTATCCCCTACTTTTAACACTTCACTTGGGTGTTTGATATAGTCATTGCTAATTTCACTAATATGTACCAAACCATCTTGGTGAACAGAAATATCCACAAAGACACCAAAATCTACTACGTTACGCACTACCCCTGGTAATACCATTCCCACTTTCAAATCTTTCATATCTAGCAACTCACTCTTTAATTGTGGTTTTGGCAATTCTTCACGAATATCTCTACCTGGTTTTAGAAGTTCTTTGATAATATCTTGTAAGGTAGGTACACCTACTCCAATAGTTTCTGCTACTTTATCTATGCCTGCTTTTTCCACTAGTTTTGGTAATAGTGCCAAATTCTCATTCTTGATATCTTCTTCTGTCATATTAAAATACATAAGCAGACGTTTTGTTGCCTCATAACTTTCTGGGTGAACACCAGTATTGTCTAGTATTTGTTTGCTTTCTGGCACTCTAATAAATCCGGCACATTGCTCGAATGCTTTGTCTCCCAACTTTGGCACTTTTTTAAGTTCTGCACGACTAGAGAATTTTCCATTTTCTTCTCTATATTTTACAATGTTTTTTGCTACTCCTGCATTTAATCCAGCCACATATCCTAAAAGGCTAGGACTTGCTGTATTGACATCAACCCCTACTTTATTGACACAATCCTCTACCACTCCTTCCAAAACCTGCGTTAATCTTGCTTGTGGCATATCATGTTGATATTGTCCTACCCCAATGGACTTGACATCAATTTTGATAAGTTCTGCCATTGGATCTTGCAGACGTCTTGCAATGCTGACAGCACTTCGTAACGCTACATCAAAATCAGGGAATTCTTGTGCCCCTAATTTGCTTGCACTATATACACTAGCACCTGCTTCGTTGACTACAGCATATTGTACTTTACGTTTTAGCTTTTTAATCAAGTTGGCAACAAAGATTTCACTTTCTTTGGTTGCAGTCCCGTTACCAATACTAATCACATCCACATTATGTTTCATGATCAGTTGTGCAAGTTTGATCTCAGACTCTTCTATTTTACTTTGTGGTGGAGTTGGATAAATAACGGCTGTATCTAATACATTGCTATTACTATCAATAACAGCTATCTTGCACCCCGTCCTATAAGCAGGATCCAATCCTAAAATTACTTTGCCTTTTAAAGGTGGTTGCATAAGTAGTGGTTTTAGATTGAGTTCAAACATTTTGATTGCTTGTTCATTTGCATTATCTGTCAGTTCATTACGTATTTCTCTTTCAATACTATCGAACAATAATCTTTTATAGGCATCTAAAATAATTTCTTCTAATAATTCTTGGTAAGGACTATGCTTTTTAATATATTTTTTTGCAATTACCTCAAGAGCTTGTTTTTCTTCAATCTCAATACTGACTTTTAATATTTTTTCTGTTTCTCCACGATTGATGGCTAGCACTCTATGATGAGGTGTTTTCTTAATAAGAGAATGATAATCAGCATACATATCATAATTACCACTGTTTTCTGGATCTGCTAATTTGGTTTTGATTTCTCCTTTATTCCAGATAAGTTGTCGTAGATCTTTACGAATGGTTGCATCATCACTGATCATTTCTGCTACAATATCCTTTGCTCCTTGCAAAGCTTCTTCGGCAGTATGCACCTCTTTTTCTTCACTGATAAAGGTAGCAGCATAAGAAAGCAAATCTTTTCCGCTTTGTTTGATGATCTCATCAGCAAGAGGCTGTAATCCTTTGGCAATCGCAACACTTGCTCTTGTCTTTCTTTTTGGACGGAATGGACGATAAATATCTTCCACTTCCGTAAGAGTCAAAGCATTTTGCAAAGCAAGAGTAATCTCTGGTGTCATTTTCCCTTGTTCGGCAATTAAACTAGAAACTTCATCTTTACGTTTTGCCAAATTACGAAGATAGGTTAATCTATCTGCAAAAGCACGAAGGACCTGGTCATCGCAACTACCTGTCAATTCTTTTCGATATCTAGCGATAAATGGTATGGTACACCCTTCATCTATCAGCATAATAATATTGTGTGTGTGGTTTGGAGTCAAAGAAAATTCTTGACTTAAAATTTTTTCTATTTCCATAATTTTTTCCTTTTTATTTTTTCCAGTACAAGTATACCACCATTTTGCCTTTTTTCCAACCGTTTCATAAAAATACTTCCTAGTTGAACACAATCTTTTTTTGCAACATACAATGAATTAGCAAATAGAATGTTGTAAAGTGTTTATCAAAAAAATATTCTATTTGCAAAGGAGAAAAAGTTATGAGTTTTTATGCAACTTGTCGTGGGGCTCGTCCACAAAGAGGTTGTTGTAATGGGAGTTTTAATCGTCGAGCTTGTTGTCTTAACTACTTTTGTAGGAATAGAAATTCTTCAAATCGAAATACTTTGCTCATAGAATCTTTAAGACCTATTCGTGCGAATAACCCTACGACATTTACAACGAATTTAAACTTATCTAGTTATATCAATACAGCACAACAAACTGTTGCGAATAATAACAATATCTTGCTCAATAGTACAGTATATCAAAATTTACTCAGCACTCTCAATCCTATCACAGGCATTGTGACCGTATTTGATCAAGGGGTATACCAAATTACCTATCAAGTCGTCGCAAGTGCACCAAGTGCAACCACACTTAGTACTATACTTCGTGTCAATGGTGCCAATGTTTTAGGATCTACAGCTAGTGCCAATGTCAACGCTAACGATCTTATGACAATGTCTGGTTCTACGATTGTCTCTTTAGATAATGGTGCAACAATTAGTTTAGCCAATATTGGACCAACTAATCTAAATGTCAATAATATAACCATGACCATTACAAAAATTAACTAATATAATTCAAAATTCAATAATTGTAATGAAAAAAATACGCTCTATGAGCGTATTACATACCCAAATCATATTGCATATTGGAAGCTTTCCATTGCAAATATTGATCTGCAGAAATTAAACTCTTAACTTCTTCTTTCCAACCATCTAAAATTGCGTGTTGCGCAAAAGAAAAATTTTGTCCATTTTCACCAACAATAATATGATCTACCATCACGATACCATGAAATGCAAGAGCCAAAAACAAATTCTTCGTAATTTTTAAATCATTTTGAGATGGTTCTTGTGATCCATGTGGGTGATTGTGACAGAGTAAAATATTGCTACAATTATTTTTTAAGATATACTGTACAACATTTTTTAAGTAAAATCCTGTTTCGTTACTCGTACCTCTAGAAAATCTTTCAAAACATTTTACAGAAGAATCTCCAGCTAAACATATAACATAAAATTCTTCATTTTCTAATCGTTGTACTAGTTTTGCACAATAATACACAGCTTGATAGACACTACTGATTTTGACTTTTTCCTCTTTGACATTAAACACATGATAATATTGTGAAAATTGTCCTAATGATACAAGATATTTTGCTGTCTTTTCTCCAACGCCTTTCACTGTCATCAGTTCTTCCACAGGCATGGTCAAAACTCGATGGATTGTACCAAATTTCTTTAGTAACATGTGTGCTATAGGATTCATATCTTTGTAAGGAACAACATAACTTAGCATCAGTTCTAATATTTCATGATCTTCTAGAGAATCAATCCCTTGTTTGAATGCTTTGTCTCTCAATCTGTTTCTATGTCCAGCATGAATATTTTCCATGAAACTCCCACCTAAAAAGATAAGCAATGATTTTGCTTATCTTTTTTTATTCATTATATAAAATTTTTAGTATTTTACCAAATATTTTTAAAGACAATTTTGACTTTAAGAGTTTTTATCTTTCTTCTTTCTGCTAAATATACTGGACATTTTTTTGCCTAATTTGATAATTTTATCTTCAATTTGCTTTTTATATTTGACAGCCAAATAGAATAACACCAAGCATAATACAATAAGTACAATCCATACCGGTATGCCCCAACCCGAAAATGGTATCATGTATCCACTAGATAAAAAGCACATGATAAAAGTAGAGATTGGTCTTGTAATGAGTTGTGTGGTAATAAAGAAACGATAGGTCATATTGGTTAGTCCTGCCACCATACACAACATATCATCTGGGAATATTGGGAAAAGCATCATTAAGAAAAAGACATATTTCCCATTACCTAATTTTTCTTTCCAAATTTTTGCATCTTCTTTGCCTACTGTCCAATTGATAATAGGATCTCCAATGGTTCTTCCCAAAAAGAAAGCAAAAAGACTGCCTAATAGTATTGCCAACAAACTAATCCAAAATGTTGTCCATGGGCCAAACACCAATACTCCTGCAATAGTCGTAATCATTGCTGGTAACGGAATAAATGTGACTTGTAAAAATTGGATCACAAACAAAATAAGTAGACTCCAACTGCCACCTTTTAAAATGATTTCTTTGATTTCTTCTGCGCTATCAATTTTATCTAATACTCCGCTATACTTTAAGACTAGATAAATCCCTAGACATAGCAAAGCACATGCAAAAAGAATGATACCTAATCTTACCCATTTTTTGATATCATTGTTTGGTTTTGTTTTTGTAGGTTCTTGATGTATTGCCATATCGACAGCACTTTCCGTATGTTGATTTCGTTTTTTCTTCATGTCCTAGTTTACACCAAAATTTATTCAAACACAAGCAAATACTTTTCTTTCCCCATGTTTTTCTATCAGTAGTATATGATAGGTAGTGTTTCTTTATACTAAAAAGAAAAAAGAAGAATGGCATTTTCTTCTTTTTTCTCTACAATTTATTTTACATATTTATCTGCTATTTATTTTACATATTTATCCAAACTTTTTACTTTATAGGTATTGGTTGGCATTTTTTCTGTTGTATAGTATCCACTTGGTGCACTGATTACTTCTGGCAAACGATTGACTACTGTTGCACAAGTAAGTTCTACAGTGTTTGGACGATTGACAACCACTGTGGTAGATGGTTCTCCTTCAATGGTCCATTCATTGCTATCAAATTCTTCTTTGCTATACACTTTCCCAATACATTCTGTTTCTAACACAATACCTTCTTTGGTCGTGGTCGTCACCACAGCACTCATACCTGTCGCATAACCTTTTGGAATTTCCATATTCAAAGTCGTGCTTTTTAAAGATTCTTTTGCAACTTGTGGTACACACTTTTGTTCTTGACTGACAACGGTAAGTCCAAGTTGACTCGCAAGCCACCCATTAACATTCCACATATAAGATGGCATAAAATTACCAGATTTTATCAGTTTTTGTCTTTCTTTTTCTGTCATACGATCAGCAGAAGCAACTTCTTTATCAAAAGATTTTAGATCAAGTCCTGCTCCGTGTGCCTGTGCTAAAGCAATACCATAATCCTCTACATTATAACTACTTTTTCCTTTAATTTTGGTAATGGTATGTGTCGCCCCAGCAATAGCAGTGACCAAATTTCCCCAGAATACATCTTGATACCCTGATCCACAAATCGTACACCCTGTCTTTTTTGCCATAGCATCGATTTTTGCAAAAGCTGTTGGATTGCTATTTTGTGCATAGAAAGCTTCTTCACAAGTGGTAATAGCATTGACACCACATTTTGCACAAATATACAAAGATTCTTCCACTTCACTTAACAAACTACGTGTAGTGACGATAGCTATATCTGGTTTGTGTTTTCGTAAAAATGCTTCAAAATTCTTTGCATCTTCTACCACAATACCCATTTTTTTACTACCACCAATCATAGTAGCAATGTCTTTCCCAATGATATCTGGATTCATATCAAAGGCTCCTATGATCTTGGCTCCTTTTTCCAGAGCATAACGCATGGTGTAGACACTCATTTTTCCACACCCATATTGTACTACTTTAATTTTTCCCATATTTACCCCCTTGTATCGTACAAGTTTATTGTATCAAATTTTACAAAAGTTACCAACACTTTTATACTAGAGTAAATATTTTTTTCCTTCTTGAATTTCACGTTCTGCATGTGTATAGAATTCTTCAAATAAACTTGGCGTATTCGTTCTTTCTGCATAGGATTTTGCTTGCATGACACATTCTAGCCTATCAATCATTTTGCAAAACTTGGCTTCATTGGTTTCCATATTTTCAAATTCTAGCCAAAGAGTCAAAATAGCAGGTATATGGACTTTTTCACTTAAACTTTTTACAGCCATATATTCTTTTTGGTATTTTTCTTCTCTACTCATACCATCTTTGGGGGTAATATCTCCAATATAAATTTCTCCCACTTCATGCAATAATAGAATTTGTAAAACTTTTGACTTATCCAGATTGAGATGTTCTTCTTCTATAATAGCCCATGCAAGCATCGCACAACTAAACACATGATCGGCTACACTTTCCGTTCGAGCAAGAGGTACTTCTGTTTGAACCCAACCTGATCGTAACAAATCTTTGAGTTTGATCCATTCTTGATAAAATACAGCAATATCGTTTTTCATTCTTCTAATCCTTTTTTTATTTTGTTTTATCTTTTTATATATATGAAAAATTCGATATAGTTTAGCATAGTTTTTAAAATATTTCATTAAAAAAATTGAAAAAACATAAAATATATGATAGAATAACATTGCAATTTAAGATGTGTTCCTATTTTTTTAACGTATTACCTTCCATAAAAACAGTAATGCGAACTTATTTATGTGCTACTGTGGCTCAGTTGGTAGAGCAGCTGATTCGTAATCAGCAGGTCGCCGGTTCAAGTCCGGCCAGTAGCTCCAATCTATTCCCCTCTGGGGAATTTTTTTATTACATACAAAAAGAAGTGTTTGTTCTAATTAGTCCTATTGTCACATTGTATACTTAAAATTTTTTTGGAAAAGACTTGCACAATAAAAAAAAACATGATAAGATACTAATGCGATGCAAAAGTGCATCACTTAGAATATGGAAGGGTGTCAGAGTGGTCGAATGTGCAATCTTGGAACGGTTGTGTACGGCAACGTACCGCAGGTTCAAATCCTGTCCCTTCCGCCAAACAAAGACATAAGGAATTCTTATCCTTGTGTCTTTTGTTTTTATAAGAATACCTTATAAAATAAAATATGATTACTTTTAGAATATATTATGGTATAATTTCTCTCAAATAGATGACTTTTGTGTGTGATTGTGGTATAATAATTTTTGTAAGGATCATGATGATGCAGGTATAGTTTAATGGCAGAACAAGTGCTTCCCAAGCATTTAGTGCGGGTTCGATTCCCGCTACTTGCTCCAAAATACAGATAGAGTTTTCTCTATCTTTTTTTATGCACTTTTTTTGATACCTTCCCTTTCTTTTGTTTTTCTTTTCTTGATTCTAAATTTTGTAATTACTTTATGAAAATTACATAAAAAAGTATAAATCATTAGCAATTTTTTAGAGCATATAGTACAATAAGGGAAACGACAAAAAGGTATTTTTTATGAAAAAAGTATATTACAATGGTACGATTCTTACCATGGAATCAAGGCACTGTCCAGAATGTGTAGTGACAGAAGATGATACCATTATTTATGTGGGTGATAAAAAACATTGCACCATTACCATGAGTGCTACTGACCAATATATTGATCTACAAGGGAAAACACTTCTCCCTTCTTTTATGGAAGCTAATGGTTATTTTTTAGCCAATGTCATGGAAAAACTGGAACTTAATTTTTACTCTTGTCGATCTATCACAGAAATGGAACAAAAAATACAAGAATTTTGTCAACACACCTCTTACCAAAACTTTTGGGTAATTGGAAAAAATGTATCACCAGAATTGATCCAATCAGGAACTATTACACAAGAATGGTTAAACAGCGTGACCGATCATGCTATGGTGCTACTTAGTATTGATGGAAAAAGTGCCTACTGTAATAAATTAGCATTACATACATTACACATTCCTGACAACCATTCTCAAAATGGATATATTGCTAACATAGAACCCTATCTAGACAAAATTCCAACGTATTCTATCGAAGAATTAGATGATGCGATAGAAAAAACAACACAAGAATACTTTGCTTGTGGGATCACAACTGTACAAGATGGATTTCTTGTAGAGAATGTATTGCCTCTATACACGTATGTAATTGAAAAAGATAAACTCAAACTTAATGTCATTGGGTATCCAGATTTTGACAATTTTGTTGAATTTGGTGACTATTTCGGCAATGAATATCATCATCACTTTCGCCTTGGTGGTATGAGTATTTTATTAGATGGTAAAGTAGAAAACCAACAAGCACATACAAGATGTCGTAATAAAAAAGATGATACGTACGGCTATCCAAATCAATCTACCAAAACGATCACAGATCAAATTGAATGGTCTATACAGAATGGACAACCACTTTTACTTCATGCTTATGGAGATGCTTCTATCGATCAATATTTTCGTGCTACACAATTTTTATCCAAACAAAGTTTGTTCTCTATTCCTACAACCATTGTGGGAGCTACCATGATTGATATGGATCAGTTACAAAAACTAAAACGTTATCATACTCATCTTGCTTTTGATGGATTGGCACCTTACCAACATGGACTAAGTTATCAAGCTATGTATGGCAAACAAAGAGCAGTTATGGCAAACCCTATTCATGCTAGTTTAAGCAAAAAGATTCCAACCTCACTATACACAAAATGTTCTTCCTTTAGAGATATACAGACCTTGTTTTCTTTTTGTGCAACCAGAAAACTTCCTAATGGTATGTCATTTGGGAGAAAAGAGAAGATCTCTTGTAAGAAAATTTTGCAATGTCTTACCATCGCTATTGCAAAACAATATGGAGAGGCAAAAACCACAGGAAGCATTGCGGTAGGGAAAAAAGCAAATATGATAATTTTGTCCCATAATCCCTTAAAACTAAAACCAAAGCAGTGGCCATCTATTCAACTTTGTACAACTATTTTTGAAGGAAAAATAGTATACCAACAAAAATAAAGAATGGTATTAGGATAGACTTATATCTACTTTTTTAGTGTTGATACAATGCCCTATGTGTGAATACGACATGCCATATATACTAATTTCGGTATACTAAAGCATCATGTATCTAAAAAAACAAGACATAAACTTGTCTTGTTTTTTTATTCTTCTTGTCCGTCATTCCCATCATGATCATCTTCATCAGGCGTAATGACATCAAGCATGCCATAATATTCTTTTTCACTACTAATTGGTAAAGCTTCCACATTACGCAATTTTCTTTCTATCGTACGTGTTTTGGTGGTTGCTTGTTCCATCGTATTACTAATTTCTTTTAATTTTTTATTAGTTTTGTCTAGTAAAATACCGAATTTTTCAAATTCACTTTTTACATTGCCTAGTACTTGCCAAACTTCGCTTGTTCTTTTTTCAATGGCAAGGGTTCTAAATCCCATCCATAAGCTATTGATAAAAGCTGTAAAAGTGGTAGGACCTGTGACAGTTACCTTATAATCTCTTGATAAACTTTCTACTAAAGCAGTATTCCTAAGAACTTCACAGTATAGCCCTTCTGTTGGCAAGAATAATACTCCAAAATTCGTGGTATCTGGTGGATTGATATATTTGTCTCGAATTTGGCTAGCACATATCTTCATGCTTCGTTCTAATTGTTTTCTACAAGCTTCTACTTCTGCACTGTCCCCTTTGTCTTCTGCATCAACAAGTCTTTTATAATCTTCAATAGGATACTTACTATCAACTGGTAGCAAAATATCTTCTCCATCTGTTTTGCTTGGAATTTTGATGGCAAATTCTACAAAATCATTACTATTCTTTTTGATTTTTACATTCGTCAAATACTGTTCTTTTGTCAAGAATTGTTCCATAATATTAGACAACTGCACTTCACCCCATGTCCCTCTAGATTTGACATTGGTCAGTACTTTTTTAAGATCCCCAACTCCTTGTGCTAATGTCTGCATTTCGCCTAATCCTTTATACACAGACTCTAGCCTATCGTTCACGTTTTTAAAAGTTTCTCCTAGTCGTCTTTCTAGTGTCTCATTCAGTTTTTCATCTACGGTAGAACGCATTTTTTCTAGTTTTTCAGTATTATCTCGATTGATTTTGTCTAGACCATATTCCACAGTTTTTCGCACATTTTCCAATTTTAACTCATTCATCTTGGTCATGGCATCAATATGATCTCCAATGGATTTTGCAAGTTCTTGACGTGTAATACTCAGCTGTGAACTAAGTTCATGCCTAATTTCTCTTTCTAGAACACGATCATTATTACCTTTTTTCCTAAAGAGTAGAATAATCACGAGCAAGGCTAAAAAAACGATTACCCCTAACAAAATATATTCTATAGTCGTCATTTGGTATGTCCTCCATATAATTTTTCTGTCCAATATAGCAAAAAGCCTAATGGGAAAAATCTCATTAAAAACGCCAACACTTTCATCTTAGTCCCGATAATATAAAGTGGTTTTGTTTTCTTTTTTTTCACAATTTTATCAATTTTTGCCACAGCTTTGCTGACTGGCATTCTTTTGTCTTCCTTTGCATCAACTGTCATCATTGCTTTTTCAATTCGATTGCCGTATCTTTCGTTGGTTTTCATCTCTTTGACACGATGTTTTGTAAAATTGGTTTTTATATCTGCTGGACAAATAGTAACCACATCAATATCTGGATTAAGTTCCATACGTAAAGATAAAGACATCATGGCTTGAGCAGATTTTGATGCACAATAGATTCCCCTAAAACAAAGTGGGAAAATTGCACAAACAGATGCAATATTGACAATTTTTCCCCCCTTTTGCATCAAAGGTAATGCTTGTTGTGTAATAGCATACTGTCCAAACACATTGACTTGAAATACGTTTTCCATTTTTTGTGGTTCAATCAACTCCATGGCACCACTAATACCATATCCTGCATTATTGACCAGGATATCAATCTTTCCATATTGCGCTTGAATCATTGCAAAGGCTTGTTGAATTTGGTCTAATTTTGTGACATCACAAGGCACAAAATGTTTGGTTTGTTGTGGGTTGGTTCTGGATAGATGGATCACAATATGCCCCTGCTGTTCCCATTCTTGTAATAAAGCTTGTCCTAATCCAGAGCTTCCTCCTGTAAGGACAATAATTTTTTGCATAACATTTTTTCGTTTCATAGTCCTATTGTAAAACAAAATCAAAAAATATGCAAATAATCTGCACATTTTTCAACATAGTCTGCATAATATGAACTGTATAAAGGATAGAACACCTTTATACATTCTCCCTATTCCCCAATCCAATGATTGTTTAGATATAAAGTCTCACGAAATGTTTTTATTTCGTGGGATTTTTTTATACACAAAAAGTTATCCACATATGCACAGCATTATAAATATGAAATTCTGTGAATAATTATAGAAATTTGGAATTTCATGCAATATTTTGTATAATTAGTCAAAAGTTATCCACATTTCCACAGTTATCCACAGGGTTATCCACAATTATTGTTCGAATATTGTTTGAAAATACCCAAAATCCTTGTGCAATTTTGCCAATTCTTTTTAGTTATCCACATTTTTAAGATTTTTTTACTAGAAGATTTTATGCTTTTTTATTCATTTTTGTGTATAGATACCCAATGGAAACCATCTTTATACATTTTAAGTGTATAAAAAAAGGTATCATGAGGATACCTTTATGGACAAAGTGATGTTGGCACTTTCTCAATTTTATTTTCATCAAATACTTCTACCGATACATCTTCTACTTTTTGAGGATCTAATGGATCTACAGTATCTTGAATTGGTTGTAATGTTTCTGGTTTTTTCTCCACTCCTTCCACAACTGTACCTTGCTGTGGCTGGTATGTGACGTGTCGAATACAATCACTTTCCACCATTGTACCATTTTGATACTTTTCTAGATAGGCTTTGACTTCATATCCTTGTCTAGGATATGATAAACGATATTGTTCTCCTTCAAATAAAACCTTGTCTTTATACAAGCCCTTTTCATCTTTTATAATTTTATCTCCTAGATGTGGCAAGACTCTTACTAGTTCACTTCTCGTTTCGTAAGTAATATCTTTCATATCTTCCCCAATGATTTTTACTGTCACATCTTCTGTCGTATGACTAGTCAAAATCGTAATGGCATGATCCAAATTATTGGTAAATACTAGATCACTACTTCCACTAACCATAGCATCTAAAGCAAGAGGAACATACTTGACTGGTAGCGTATGTTTTTGCACCTGATCTATTTGTAATCCGGCTTTGAGCAATGCATTATATAAAGTGGTACTTGCCTGACAAACACCACCTCCCACACCATCAGTGTATTGCCCATTGAGAATAACAATTGCAGATTTGTATCCATTTTCTTTTGTATGTGGACCTGTCATTTCATTAAAACTAATGGTTTGCCCCGGTTCTACCCTTAGTCCATTTAGTTTTTCTAATGCCAGACTTACATTATGTTTTCGATTGCCTGTACTATCACTGACATTGGTGGAAAAGGTACTTCTCACAAAACAGCACAGTTGATTATCTTCTTTGGTAATGGTAGGTTCGATGGATTTTATTGGAATAGACAAATGTATGGTTGGCATCTCATAGAATGCCATTGTCATACTTTCATATAATTTTTCTGTATCAATGCCATACCCTGCTTCCTCTTCTGTGATCACAATTTTGCCATTTTCTTGCACAATCTTGCTATTTTTAGGTTCTACTTGTATTTCCTTGTTGATAGCTTCAATCTTGTCTGCAATACCCGGGAAAAGATATTGAATTGCTACATAATACCCTTGCTTTGTGGCAATGAATTTTCCTAAAAATTCTTCCTTATGATCGATCGCATAGTTTCTATCACTCACATCTTGGAGTATGGTATGAATATCCGTGCTGACTGCCATATCTTCTAATGTAATAGGATAATATTTCCCTTGATATTCCAGCATAATATCCACTGTACTTCCCTTATACTTAGCTTCCTGACTTATCGTATTTGCTACCGTGTCTACTGTGGTCGGTGTGAGCATTTTTTGATTGACTAGGACATACGAAATATCTGTACTTTCTTTTAGATTGAATTTTCCCACAATGACCATTACCAATAAGACCACAAGCAATGTTGTTGCCCAGATACCAGCATTCACTTTACGTTTTACCATATTATTTTGTTTCATACTTTCACCTTTTTTGTAGTATGCAACAAATCTAATTTGTTATGCATTGTCCCACTTTTAAAAACTTATAAAATGTAGCATTCTACATTATTAACCATACAAAAATAAGGTCAATAAGACAATTTGCTATTTTCCTAACTATAATAAAATATAGAAAAAATACCATTATAAAAATAAAAAACTCCCCATAGGGAAGTTTTTAGTTTTAAATTATCTATCATACTTTTCAAATATTTTATTACACGTGTTGACAACTGTACGATGTGCTGGATAAGTAAATTGTACCAGTACAATCATGAATAAAATATTCTTTAAATCTGTGATTTTGACATATTCAAAGAAACTAAATGGTACCACCATCAACGTAATAATCACAGCAAAAATCATAAAGAAACATAAGAATCCTCTAAATATATCTAGTGGCACACACGTAGAGTACAATACAAGCAATCCAGAGAAGGTCACAATTAAAGATGCCATGGTAATATATTGACCTTGTGTTCCAAACCACAAATCAAAGTAATAACAAGCAATCACATTAAACGTAAAGATAATAGCTCCCGGCAACGATCGTGCCAACAAATTCGGTAAGAATTTTCCACGAATACGTTCTTTATTAGGTTGTAGCGCCAAGGCAAAAGATGGTGCTCCAATGACAAACCATTCTAGAAGTAAAATCTGGTTGGTGGAGAATGGATATTCTACTCCCACAATAATACAGAATAAAGACAAGAAAGTAGTAAATAAAGTTTTCATCAAAAACAATGATGCAGACTTTTGTACGTTGTTGACAACTCTTCTTCCTTCTGCCACCACACTTGGCATACTAGAAAAATTGCTATCCATTAGTACCAAATGACTCACATTCCTGGTAGCTTCGCTTCCACTCGCCATTGCTATGCTACAGTCGGCTTCTTTTAAGGCTAAAATATCATTGACTCCATCACCCGTCATGGCAACTGTATGCCCTTTGGCTTTCAATGCTTTCACAAGTACACATTTTTGTTCTGGTGTCACACGGCCAAATACGGTATATTGTTCTGCCACATCAATCACTTGTTGGGTAGTTAACCCTTCCAAACTAATGAATTTGTCTGCATTTTCTACGCCTACTCTACGACTCACTTCACTTACTGTAATAGGATTGTCCCCACTAATAATTTTGACAGCTACTTTATTTTCTTTAAACCATTTGATAGTTTCGTACGCGTCATCTCTAATATGATCTTGAATAATAATCAAAGCAATCGGTTGTCTTTCAACCGGTAGTTTTTCTCCATCAATACTACCCTTAGACTTTGCAAGCAACAAAACACGGAATCCTTTTTGTGCATATTGCTTGACTGTCTTATCAATGCTTGCATCTTTCTTTTTTAAGACAAATTCTGGAGCCCCATAAATATAAGTTTCTCCATTATGGAACGTCACAGCACTCAGTTTTCTCGTACTACTAAAAGGTAAAATTTCCTTTGGCATTAGTTCCTTACTATACCCAAAATGATTGGCAAGTGCACGACTTGTTTGGTTGTTATCTTCCAAAGCCGTGAGCATACTCCCCATAATTTCATTCAAGGTGTATTTTAGAGAATGTTCTAATTGTATCACATTGTTGACTTTCATCGTTCCATCAGTAATAGTTCCGGTTTTGTCCAAACATAATACATCAGTACGCGCCAACATTTCAATACTATACATATCTTGTACGAGTGTTCTTTTTTTGGCTAATTTGATCACTCCTGTTACGAGTGCCAAGCTAGTTAATAAGAACATTCCAGCTGGGATCATACCAATAATCGCCCCTGCTGTCTTTTTAATCGTTTCACTTACAACAAGTAATTGATGATAATTATTATAATACATCAAGATAGCTAATGGTAAAATAATGATGGCGATAATACGAATAATCAAATTCAAACTGTTAAGCAATTCACTTTTTGGCTTTTTTAATTGTTTTGCTTTATGAGATAACTGTGCAATATAACTATCATTACCAATTTTATCCACTCTAGCTGTACATTTTCCACTAGAAATAAAACTACCAGAAAATAGTTTGTCTCCTACTTTTTTCTTGACTGGTACACTTTCTCCTGTAAGCAAACTTTCGTTGACTTCCACTTCTCCTTCTACCACAATACAATCAGCACAAATTTGTTTGCCTAATTGAAACAAAAGGAGATCATCAAGTACCACTTGTGAAACAGGAATTTGACTTGATTTTCCTTCTCTTAGTACAACAGCAGTTGGAGCCGTGACAAGACTAATTTTTTCTACCGTTTTCTTTGCTTTGATTTCCTGAATAATCCCTATTAAAATATTGGCCACAATGGTCACCATAAACAACAGATTATTCCATGCATTCACTGCGATCAATGCGCCACAGACAACAAAACAAAGAAGATTAAAGAATGTAAAAATATTGGTAAAAAATATTTTTTTATATGTTTTACTATTCTTTTTGTCTACAATGTTGACTAAACCTTGTGCTTGCCTACTTTCCACTTGCTCTAGACTGAGCCCTTCTTTTTTATGTGGAGAAAAACGAACAATTTCTTCTTTTTTGTTCTTGTTTTTCTTTTCTTTTGTGTTGGAAATAAACGGCAATTTTTTTTTTTCTAATTCTTCTTTAGGTATGACACGATTGAGTTTGTCTTTGTGTTCATGTTTTTTTGTCGTACTCTTTTTTTCGTTTTGAGATGAATAATTCAAAGATGGTTCGCTTTTTGATGTGTTTTTGCTATCTTCTTTGGTAGAAGATTCACTTTTTTTTGCAGAAGATTTTTTTGTAGTAGATGATTCTTTTTTCTTTGCAGAAACTTCTTTTTCTAGTTTTTCATCATCTACGGCAGTATTTTTTTTCATACACACTCTTTACCTTTTTCTTAGATTCTAGACTATATGTTATATTGTATCAACACCATTCAAAAAAATCAACTAAATGTCACGAAGAAACTCTGGTTTGCCCAGTATTTTGTATCAAATACATTTCACAAATGTCAAAAAATATGGTAAAATGTCCTTAGACTAAATAAAACGAGGTTATTATGAAAGAAGTAACAATGGACAAACTAGTGGTTCTGTGTAAGAACCGTGGTATTATTTTTCAAGGCAGTGAGATCTATGGAGGTATGGGCAACACATGGGATTATGGCCCAATCGGCGTAGAAATCAAAAACAATCTAAAAAGAGCGTGGTGGAAAAGATTTGTCCAACAATCAGACAACTCTTTTGGGGTAGATGCAGCCATTTTGATGAATGCTAAAGTATGGGAAGCAAGTGGACATACCTCTAGTTTCAGTGATCCAAAAATGGATTGTAAAGAATGCAAAACTAGAGAAAGAGCAGATAATTTGATTGAAAATTATGCAGAAAAACATCATTTGGATATTGTTGTAGACAAAATGAGCAATGAAGAAATGGAACAATTCATTGCCGAACACAAGATCAACTGCCCAAAATGTGGAAAACACAACTGGACACCAATTCGTAATTTTAATTTGATGTTTGAAACCTCCCGTGGAGTGACAGATGAAAATCAAAATAAAATTTACCTTCGTCCAGAAACAGCACAAGGCGAATTCGTGAACTTCCTCAATGTGCAAAGAACAATGCGTGCTAAAGTTCCATTTGGTATTGCACAAATTGGAAAAGCTTTTCGTAATGAAGTCACACCTGGTAATTTCATTTTTAGAACGATTGAATTTGAACAAATGGAACATCAACTTTTCTGCAAAGAAGGAACTGATGAATCTTTTTATCAAGACTATAAGAAAAAAGCTTGGCAATTCTTGATAGACTTAGGATTCCAACCTAATCATCTTCGTTATCATGATCATGACAAACTCGCACATTATGCCAAGGAAGCTTGTGATATTCAATACTTGTTCCCTATTGGCTGGAGCGAACTAAATGGTATTCACAATCGTACCAATTTTGACCTATCAAGACATCAAGAATATTCTGGTAAAAATATGCTATACATGGATCCTGTTACCAATGAAAAATATATTCCTTATGTCATTGAATACTCTATTGGTGCAGATAGATTGATGCTAGCTGTTTTAAGTGAAGCTTATGAAGAACAACCACTAGAAAATGAAATAAGAGTGGTCATGCATTTTCACCCAGCGATAGCTGCTTACAAAGTAGCAGTGTTACCATTACAAAAGAATCTAAGTGAAAAAGCTAAAGAGATGTATCAAACATTAAAACAACATTTTATGTGCACTTATGATGAAGCTGGTTCTATTGGGAAAAGATATCGTAGACAAGATGAAATTGGCACTCCATATTGTATTACCATTGATTTTGATACATTAGAGAATGGCACTGTGACAGTAAGAGATCGAGATACTATGGAACAAGTCCGTATGACACTTGATCAAGTGATTGCCTTTGTGCAAGAAAAAATTACATTTTAAATATTGTTGCATTATGAAAAAAGACTAACAACACTAGTTAGTCTTTTTTGTTGAATTTTCATTTTAAATCTCATCTTAAAAATATCAATTTTTTTATTGTAGGTATATGGTATTTATTCTTTATGAGCCTTGAATCACAACTTTCCCAGTCAACCAAGAATCAAAGAATGAAGTAAGTTTTGTGCCACATGCTTTTTCAAATATCGCAATCATCTGTTCTGGTTGAACATTTTGAAATTGGTAAGTTTCAAAATAGTCTTTTAGCCCTTTAAAAAATTTTTTATCTCCCATAGATGTTCTTAAACTATCAAATAAAAGCATGCCTTTTACATAGGTCATATACACATATTCTGGTTCGGTATCATATTCGCAAACTGGTCTATTCATACTGGTATCCACACTACCTAACACATCTTCACATAAATCTACAAAAGAAGCATAACTTTTACTAGAATTCAAAATAGCATCTTTTGTATTGACTCCATAATCTTCTCGTTCCTCATAAAAAAGTAGTGTGCTATATTCTGTCAATCCTTCATCCATCCATGCATGTTGATAGGCACTACTACCCACCATACCATACCACCACTGGTGTGCCGTTTCATGGATAATGACATTCTTATAATCTTTACTATCTACAACAGCATCACTAATGTAGACTAACATAGGATACTCCATGCCACCTTGTAAAAAATCACATTGTACAACAGAAAATTCTGCATAAGGATATTCCCCAAATAGTTCACTAAACGTTGCGATGGCGTCCATAGCTGTTTGTAAATAGACTTGTGGATTTTCTTTGTCATAATAATAGTATTTGACATGAACATCATTGATATTGTCATCAATCATAGAAAATTTGGTAGATAACACCATAGCAAAATCTCTTACTACCTTTGCTGATAGTGTATCAGTGATGGTTCCATTTGAAGTATTCGATTGATCTTTGTGTCCAGTGTGAGCCATTGTATACAAGTCTGGATAAGTAATAGTTACTTGATAGTTGGCTACATCAGAGTAGAAAGGATCTCCGTTGGGATCATAAGGATCCATACAAAATGAACCATTTTCATACACACAAGCGATTGGGTAAAAATTGGCTAAATTTACAGTATCATCGCCGTAGCCAAATCGATGAACAATATTTGGCAATAAGATATGATATTCCATCTCTATATCTACCCATGTTTCTGGTTTAAACTCTGCAACACCAATAGATAGAATATCTTTATCTGTACCTAAATAAGTAGGTTCTATCTCTACCCCATTTAGCCACACTTTGTCTATGATAATGTCTCCATAACTCACGCCATTTGGATAAGCCTTTTGTTCGTTTAGTTTTGTAACTGGTCGATTGACAGCATTTTGGCTAAATGCACGTGGATACAAATGAAAACAAACTTCATTAAGAATTGTCCCACTCGTATTTTGATAGTTTACTTTTTGTTTTCCTGTCAGCGTATGTTCTTCCATATCTAGACTTAAATCCATGGTATATGTATTAAGTTTTTTACTAATTTTATTGAGATCTATTTTTTTACCACACCCTGCTAGCAAAAACACACAGACCATGATAGCTAAGACAACTTTTTTCATCTCTATCTCCTTCCCTGTTTGTCTATATATCCTATGTGGCTAACAAGAAAAGTATCACTACTTAGTAAAAAATTGTCAAATATTTGTTTGCTACGACATTGCCTTATGCGAAAATTTAGTGTATACTATAAAAGATAAAAAAAAGAAGGAAAAAGGTGTTACTATGTCCGTTTGTCGATTTTCTACTGAGTATGTAGAACAAGATTTTATCAAACTTGATCATTATTTTATCAAAGAATTTGTACCCAACGCACCTGATCAATTATTGAAAGTATATCTCTATGGATTATATGCTTGTCAAAAAGATATTTCTTTAGAAACGATGTCTCAAGAATTAAATCTCAGTGCTGATGATATTGAAAGTGCTTTTTTGTATTGGCAAGAAATGGGACTCGTCACCATTCTTTCGAGTGATCCTTTAGATGTAAGGTACTTACCTAGCAAATATGGTAGTGCACAACTCAAAAAATATAACAAAGACAAATATCAAAATTTTACCATCAAAGCACAAGAAATTTTGTCAGGACGCATGATTACTCCTACAGAATATAATGAATACTACTATTTGATCGAATCTTTGCATTTTGAAGAAGATGCTCTCCTTCTTCTTATGCAATATTGTGTCCAACTTAAAAACAATAAAGTTGGGTACAAATATATCACAACAGTAGCAAGGGATTTTGCAAGTGATGGCATCACAACACTAGAAAAAATGCAAGAAAAATTAGACACTTTAAAAAATAGTACAGAAAATGTCAAACTGATCCTCAATGCTTTAAAATTAAAACGTACTCCTACCATGGAAGAGTATCAATTATATCAAGATTGGATAGAGCATCAAGGTATGGAGCTTAATGTTTTGCTCTATTTAGCAAAACAAGTCAAATCTGGTGGCATGACAAAACTGAACCAACTTGTTACCAAATGTATTGAAAACAAACTCTATTCTATTAAAGAAATTGAAGATTATCAACAACAATTAGATATGCTTTATACTACAGCTAGAAAAGTGGTAAAAAATCTTGGTTTACGATATGAAAATGTTGATCCTATTGTGGAAAATTATATTTTACCATGGACAAGTTATGGTTTTGATGAAGAAACACTAGGTATGCTTGCCAATCAATGTTTTAAACAAAATATTCGTACGCTATCAGGACTCAATGACACAATTACCAAACTGTACCAGTTGGGTATCATTACCAAAGATGACCTCATGCAGTATTTTGCAAAACAAGAAAAAGAAGATCAAAAAATCAAAACTGTTTTAGAAAAGTTGGGATTATCTCGTTCTGTTAATAGCATGGATAGACATTTTTACCGAACATGGACGATTGATTGGTCTATGAGTGAAGATTTGATCTTATATGCTAGTACGATTAGTCAAGAAAAATCCTTACCACTACAATATCTCAACAAACTTTTGTCTGCTTATCACACCAAAAAAATCACCACTGTGGAACAAGCAGAAAAAGACCATATCATTATGCCAGATAACACTACAAAAGTTAAGAAAAAAGAACCTTCTATCAAACAACGTTCGTATACAAAACAAGAAATGTCCAATCTAATCCAGAATATAAAGGAGATTGATTTGTAATGAATATATATCTAAAAGCAGAAAAAATTATTCAAAATAGGCATGATTTGGCAGAACAAAACGCTTATGCTACCCTGCAAAAAACTTTGAAAAACCCACAATTTAAACAAGTATATGAAGCAGAACAAACTTGTAAGATCGACCTAGCAAAAAAAGAATATTTTGGATTAGATGTCAAAGCTGATAAAAAGAAATTAAAAGAAATTCAAGACATCAAAGAAGGTTTTTTACATTCATTAGGTATGTCTTCTCAATCTTTACAACCACAATATACTTGCCCTATTTGTCATGATACTGGAAAGACAGACAACGGTCGATGCCAATGCTTTCAAAAAATAGTATCTCAACTATTACTAGAAGAAAGTGGCATTCGCAACAGAACTTTACCTAGTTTTGAAACTACCACACTAAATTGTTTTGAAGAGCCATACCGAGAAAACATAAAATATTTGTATCAAACAGCACAACAATTTATTGATCAAATTTATACAACTAAAAAACAATTTTTTGTCATTTGTGGATTGACAGGCACAGGGAAAACCTATTTGGCAGAATGCATGGTGCAAAAAGCCATTGCACAATATGTCCCTACATACTATGTATCTTCTTTTACTTTCAATCAAGAAATGCTTCAATACCATTGTGCACCATTAGAAGAAAAACAGGATATTATGGATAAATATTTGAATCCAGAATTGCTGGTAATCGATGATTTGGGCACAGAATCTATTTTGAAAAATGTTACCTTAGAATACTTATATCAAGTCCTAAATGATAGGTTTACGAGTCAAAAGAAAACAATCATTACGACTAATTTATTCCCTGATGATATTTTAGAAAGATATGAAGAACGTATTTTCTCTAGACTAACCAATCAAAAAGATGCAATATTTGTAGAAATGCAAGCCAATAATTTAAGACATAAAAAATAACCTTCTTCAAGAAGGCTATTTTTTTAATTCTTATTGTTCATGATCATCAAAGTTCGTATCAATGTTTTCTAGATTGTCAACATCTTCTATACTCACTTCTTCTTTTTGTTTTAAAATTCTTTTCTTTGCTTGTAGATATTTTGCAATGTCTTTAACATCAATTTTTTGAGTTGTTGCCACATGATTCACTTGTTTTACCAATTCTTTACTGGAAGCAATATAACTAATAATCGATTCTATGAATTTTTGTTCATCACCTTCACTGGTTCGAAGCAAAAGTTGATATAATAAGTTTCTGCTTTTCTTGGTTAAATTATTTCCATCTAATTCCAAAGTGGTTGTCTTTGCTTTCGTGGTCAAATGATAAATTTTGACATTGGTTTCATCAATCTTTATTTTTGTACTCTTTTTAGGTTCTCTGCCTTTCTCCTTTAAAATGGCATTCTCTGGATCTAATAAGTAAGGAAGATACCTTTTTGTCATCTTATTGAGATTTGCATCAACTAATTCTACCAATTCATCACGATTGCCAATGAATTTTTCATTACTTTCTAGTAACTTAAAATTTTTTTCAAAGGTGGTTGCATTACGTATTTGTTTGACTCTTGGATCACTTAAGATTTTTTCTTTTGCAATGTCAGCATCTTGGTATACATATTCGAATACTTCTAATAATTTTTGCATATCACAAGAATAGGATTTTGTGCTTACCTTTGGATTCGCCATATGATAAATATCAGCTAATTTTTCATTCCATTCACATAATTCATTGGATTGTTGATAGCCTTTTCTCACACTGTCTTCAGTAATGGATACAAGCCATGCTGGATTTTTGACAATAATTTGATTGATTTCCTCTTTAACTTCTTGATACCTCTTTTCATCATCGCCAGAACGCAAACGAATAGCTAATTCATAAGCTGGAGCATACAAATCATATTTCGCACGGCGATAAATACTGGTATTCACAGAGAAAATTTCTAACACACTTAGTCCGTTTTCTTTTAAAAATCCATTCAGTTTTTCTATTTCGGAAGCATCTTCCATGGATAGCAAATCCCCATTACTTAATAGTACTCTATCTAATGGTTGGAACAATTTTTCTTGCACCACTTCTTCTTTATGAGAATATTTGTTTTTTCTAACATATTCATACGTACTATTGGATAATGCTTGTAAAATTTTTGGCAATTCTCTAATATCTCCCTTGACAAAGATACTAGGCGTATTTTCTGCAATAGCTCTTGGTGTTTGTGGATTTTCAAACTTTGCATTCATACGCATTATTTTTTTGTACCCTTTTAGCAAAGGAAGATTTGGATTGACAGTAAGTTCTTTACATTTTAAGAACATCGTTTTATAATCATACCCCATGCGTTTTAAAGTTTTTAACACTTCTTTCGTGGCTGTTAAGTCAAAATCCATTAAAAACACACTAGCTCTATTGAAAAATTGTTTTGGTTCAATCGCTACCGTATCGCTTTGCAAAAAATCAAGCATTTCATAAAACTTTTGAAAATTGACGCCTCTTACCACTCTTCTAATATTATCTTTGATATTTGGAATGGTATCTAATCCATATTTTTCTAGTGTAGTCAAAAACTCGTCCATGACAGCAAACACATTAAAATCTATTTTTATATGTTTTGGATTTTTATTTTTATAAGAAGATAAAATATCTGCTAATGGTCTTGTCACTTCATGTTTTTCCATGACTTGTTTCATATAAGTTTCATATTCTTTGATTGTATAACTACTTAATTTTCGCATTTTTTCACCTCTTTTTGCATGATTAGTATACCACAATCTATATGCAATTTCAAGAGGGGTTGTCAAAATATTTTTACCGAGTTTGTATACTTTTTGATTTTTGATAGATACTATACTTGTTTTCCTATAAACATTTGGGCATGGTACCTTTTTCTATCTATTGGTACAGTAACCATCTTGTCGGAAAACAAAAAAGGGAAGGTTTTCTTCCCTTTTTTATTTTTTCTATATTTTATTTTATATTTTATGGTTTTTCCTTATTTCGTCTACGTTAAAACACAAATTCTGTCTTATCTTTTGTACACACCATTTTTAAAGCATTTGGTTTTTTATTCAGTCCTGGCATAAGTAAAACATCTCCCACATACACCACGATGAATTCTGCTCCACCTTTTACTTCCAAATCAGTTACTTCTATGGTAAATCCATTTTCTTTTGTTGGACTAAAATCTGTGTACCATACATTTTCTCTACCAATTACTCCTTGGTCTGATTTTTTACCCGTTAGACTATATGGCGTTTTGGCGATCATCACAGGGAAATCTAAATATTTTTTATCAATCCCTTGTAATTTTTCTAATGCTACTGGACTTAATACAACATCTATTGCTCCATAAATTTTACGACACACTTTTTGAATCTTTTCTTCCACCGTATCTTTTAATGCATAGACTTGTTTGATTTTTTTCTTTCTTTGCATCACAGATACCACTTGTTTTGCAAGTTCAATCGCTCCCGTTCCCCCATTGGTATAGGCATAATTATACGCAAAAGCCACTTGCAGTTTTTGACAATGTTTTTCTACTTCTTCTAATTGCGATCTGGTATCATGTTCAAATACATTCACTGTTACCACAACAGGCAAATCATAAATATGTTGAATGGTGTCTATATGTTTATCTAAAACATACATACCTTTTTCCATATCTCCATTACCATATAGCAACAGACTATCCAAAGTCGTGACTAAAACAATACAATATGGGTATTGTCCTAAAATTCTACACTTGACATCTAAAAATTTTTCCATGCCCAAGTCAGCCCCAAAGCCTGCTTCTGTGACTACAAAATCACTGGAATCTAGAGCTGTTCTTGTCGCACGAACACTATTACACCCATGTGCAATATTAGCAAATGGTCCTAGATGAATCATAGCAGGTGTTTCTTCCAAAGTTTGTGTCAAATTGACTTTGAAAGCATCTTGTAACAAAATCAACATCGCATCAATACACCCTAGTTGTTTTGCTAGAATTTCTTCTCCTTTGCCATTATATCCAATAATAATATTCTCTAGTCTTCTTCTCAAATCTTTCATAGATTCGGCTAAACACATGACAGCCATGATCTCACTTGCTGGAGTGATGACAAAACTTTCTTTTCTTCCACTAGACAATGTCACATCTCTTAGTGCACGATCATTCATATCCAAACATCGATGAAATACCACTTTTTGAATATCTAAAGGATTGCCCTGATAAATGGAATTGTCTATCATAGCACAAAGTAAATTGTTGGCACTCGTAATGGCATGAAAATCTCCGGTAAAATGCAAATTGATTTCTTGAGGTATGACCTGTGCTTTACCTCCTCCTGTCGCACACCCTTTTCTGCCAAAGACTGGACCTAAACTTGGCTCTCGTAACACAACACAAGTTGGTTTTATGCGATTGAGAGCATCAGCCAATGCAATACTGACAGTGGTTTTTCCAATGCCTGCATCAGTTGGATTGGTAGCTGTCACCAATATTAAGTTCCCTTTGCTGCGTCCGGGTTCTCTATCAATCTTGGCGACATTGCCTAATACAATCAAATCTTTTCTTTTTATATGTAATCTTTTTGCAATTTTTTGTATTTTTTTCATCTTCTCACCTACATAATGGTTTCAAATAGCAAAGAGTTTTCCTTCCTTACTCTAAAATTGTGTACAGTTGATCCCAATGGCTGTTTTTGTATTCTCATCAATTTTGACACGATCAGATATTTCTACCCCTGCCACAACAAGAATCTCATTCCCACTAGCCAAAACAGGTATAATATCTCTATATCGTACTGGGACTTTTTTATCAATTAAGAATTCATTCAAAGATTTTGTACCCCCACCGAATTTGGTGAACATATCTTTATCTTTTCTTGTTCTCCATACAGCATCTTTTGGTAATTTTTGATAATCAATCAAATGTGTGTATTGATCTAGTTGCAATTTTCTTGTCAAGAAAGCTTCTATCACACCATAATTCTTAAAATCAATTCTTCCTCGAATAAATGGATATTCTTCCTTATTTTTTGCCAATTCCTTATTCGTTATTGTCAAATAGTTGTATTCTTTGATAGCTACGAGTTTGTTTGGTAAATTGATTTTATTCCCATTCACCCCTTCTAAAGCAAGTCCTTTAATAATACGCAAATGCTTCTTTTCGACATCGATTAAGCACCCGATCTTTTTTAAAACTTTTCGCATCAAGCGATTCAATATCACATCATCTTGTGAAAAATAATACAATGGAATACGAGCTGTAGATTCATCTTGATAAATAACACTTTGGTCATCTACTAACTTTTCAATATATTCATCATCTTGTCTAGCCAGTTCTCCAAATGCACAAATATTACTATCGACATTTTTCCATCGATTACGAATCAAAGGCATGATCATATTACGAATATAGTTTCTAGAATATTCATTGCTTAAGTTCGTTTGATCTGTTACATAAGGAATATCATATTCTGCCAAATACAATTTGATATCCATTTTGCTTGTTTTTAAAAGTGGTCTAATATACTGCCCATCTCGAACCAACTCCATACCTCGAGCCCCTGTAATACCAGCACCACGAAACAAATTCAAAAGTATGGTTTCTGCCTGGTCTCCTTGATGATGCGCTAATGCAATTTTTTGTGCAATATTCTTTCGTAAAAATGCATTAAAGATCCCGTAGCGCGCTTCTCGTGCAGCAAGTTCTGTACTTATTTTTTTATCTTCTGCTAGTTGTTTTGCATTCACACTATACTTGTAGACAGTAATATCATTGGCTTTACAATAATTGACAACAAACTGACTATCTTCACTAGAATTGTCTCTTAATTGATGATCTACCGTAATGGCACACAAAGAGAATCCTATTTGATCTTTAATAGAATTCAAATAATGCAACAGGCACATGCTGTCCATACCACCCGAACAAGCAACAGCAACCTTTTCCCCTTGCTGTATCATGTTTTGTGATTTTATAATTTGTAAAACACTCTCCAACATATTCTTTCACCCACACAACTTATTTCTATTTATAGTATACTATAAAATAAAACAATTTTCAATGAAAAATTTTATCTTTTTCCATTTCTACCTAGAAAGTATCCTGTTTCTAAAAACATATTACTCTATATCTACCAATGGATACCTTTTTGTAAGGCCCACCTTGCATAAGAAAAATAATAGTAAAAATTGTAATTATAGCAAAAAGATTTGTTTTTATCCACACTTTTTGATACAATGATGATATGGAAAACATGAATCATAATTACAAATATGGAGACAAAGTACAATCTGTCATCATTATTGTTCTTAGCGTTTTACTAGCCATTAGTTTGATACTAGGGGCTTCTTTTGCTTGGTATACCGATAAAAGCACGGCACAAACCACATTACAAATGGGAGGTTTGGTAGACGTAGCATTACTAGATCTTAATACTTCTAATGAAGCAGAGGACAAATTAACCATTGTCACAACTGATGGAAAACCTCTAGCTCCAGGTAGACAAGTACGTCTTAATGCACAAGCAAAACTCACAGAAAGTAATACCCCATCTATTCTGCGATTTTCCATCGCATTATCCATTACCAATTACAATTTAACAGCCGATGGAGAAACACTGACAGAAGAACAAATGCAAGAAAAAATCGATGTCATTACGGCACAAATCATGCAATCTATCACCAATACTCTTAATACCACAACCAATCAAACACATAAGTGGCGATCTTATAATGGATATTTCTATTATGTAGGAGATATATCCAATCCAACTACTACAGCCGATAATGCTTGGACATTAAAAGAAATAGACAATACCACCATGGGGCAAACTATTCCTTTATTTGATGATACCATCATTACCTTGCCGGGATCAGAATTAGATAATCATTTCCAACAAAGTAGTCTAGTCATGACGATTACCGTACAAGCATTACAATCTATTCTCTATGATCATGATTCTTTGGTAGCGCTCACTAGTGGTAATGTAGAACCATATTTTACACAAGCATTCTCCATCTAATAGTATCTATCTATACTCTTTCCGTTTGATATGGATCACTCAACAAAATAAGAACCTAAGAAAATATCTTATGGTTCTTTTTTTATAATTCCTATTTTTAAAAAAAGCAAAGAATTTCTTTGCTTTATCTAATTTTATAAGTATATTACTTTTTATCATTATACGACTTTAAAAACGCGTACGACAGATACACTCATGTCATCTTGAGGCTTGCCATCTTCTAAAGTCATAGCTTGCTGTAAAATATTATCTGCCATAGTTTGTGGATTGATAGTATCTAGTGTATGTATGTAATTTTTTAAAGCATCACTGCTTCCAAATGCATCACTAATACCATCAGTCACCATGATAATCATATCAAAATTTTCTACTTTCTTTTGTGTGATATGTGGTTTCATCTCTTCCAATACACCTAACGGCAATCCATTAGTCCCAATCACAATAGTTTCTTCACTTCTTTTTAAATACCCTTTGGGAGCACCGAGTTTGATAAAATCCATGGTATTGTTTTGAAAATCCAGCACTGTTACATCTAAAGCATTAAAATGTTCATCGTTAGATAAGGAGAGCAATTTGTTGATGCTTGTCAAGATCATTTCATTGTCAAAACCTGCTTTATAAAAATTTTCTAATAATCCAATCGCCAACTGACTCCCAGAATGTGCTTTTTCACCACTTCCCATTCCATCGCAAAGAGCCACCATATATTTTCCTGTATCTATTTCTATCAAGCTATGGGTATCTCCACTAGACACTACTCCACTTTTAGTGCAAGTCGCTGTCCCATAAACTAGATCATAATTAGGACTTGTCTTAAGTTGTATGATGTGTGTTGATGGTTGTGTTCCTAATTCCATGGATACAATCTTCATTTTTGTTCCACATACTTTTCCTACAATTTTTTCGATTTGCTTTGTTTCTTGTAGTGTTTTGTGAAAATTCTTGACAATAAGTGTTACATTTTTGACATAAATATTTTGCTCGTAGACAACAGCTTCTGTTACATAAATATTATCATAACTCAAATCTGCTATGATTCTTTCTTCTTTTGCTCCATCATAACTAATATTAGATTGGACTTCTAAACTTAATTTGTTTAGTACTTCACTCATGCCACTTAAGGTATCAGCAATCAATAATCTACTACTATCCATATTGGTGATCATACTTGCATAATGTTTATAACTAGCAAGTAATTGATTGGTGGTAGCCAACATAGCATTGAGTCTTTTACAGTTACTTGATAGATATTGTGGAATATCTAGTAAAGATACTTTCCCTTTTTCAAATCCTGTCGAAACCATTTCCTTCATAGTCTCTACCAACATCGTGTTTTTATGACAATGATGACGTTCTGCACAGTTTTTACACATCATAGATCGCAATTCATTCGTCATCATCATTTTAGCTTCTTCTTCACTAATGAGTCCTTGCACCATGTGTCGATAGGCTCGATCCATTTCTTTGAATACCATAGAGATGGTGCTAATTCTTTTACAAAGACTATCTTTACTTCTGTTTACTATATTTCTTACTGCCATTTGGCTATCGATAGGAAAGAACTGATACACCCATTTTTCAAAATATTTTTTAGGAATACTGATAAACATTACTGCAATTAGCAACAGTCCAACAAGGGTAGCAATGGTGATCTCATATCCATGCAGAACATAACTTGTAAAAAGATGTGTCATCAGCACGGCTACTGTAGTGATATACCTATTGGTGTTTTTAAATGCGAGAATCATAAGTCCAATGAGTACATACCCTACCACATATCCAGAATAAAATGATGA
>CALVJJ010000011.1 GCA_944332185.1 uncultured Clostridia bacterium | reverse complement strand
GGTAGCTCTTCTTTCCTATGTAAGAAAGAGAGGGAATAAGCCAAGCTTACCTCTCTTTTTTATTGTTTAAAAAATAAAAATTATATCATAGAAAATTTTTGCTACCAATCCTATAAGTAATACTATAAACCAAAAAATATTCATAATATAACATTTTTATTACAAATAAAATAGGGAATAAAAATCAATTTATCGACAAAATAGGTATACTTTATTTAGGATTTGACAAAGATAAAAATGAAATAAAATCAGATGTAAGAGTATACTAAATATATGAAAAAAAATTTAATTGTATTTGGAATTATTTTATTGGCATTAGTAGGTATTCTAGGTGGAGCAGTGGCATTATATTGTTTTGTGTATCCACTAGAGTATAAAACGTATATTGAAAAATATGCTGAAGAATATCAACTAGATCCGGCATTAGTTGCATCTATTATCAACGTAGAAAGCAGATTCAAACCTACAAAAGTAAGTTCTAAAGGTGCTGTTGGGCTCATGCAACTCATGCCTAGCACAGCCCAAGAAGTAGCTGAAAAATTAGATCTAGATAGTTATGATTTGTTTTCACCTGAAACCAATATTCAATTTGGTTGTTACTATCTAAAATATTTAACGACTCAAGTAGGAACAGATCTAACAGTATTATTGGCAAGTTATAATGCCGGATTTAATAATGTAAACGATTGGCTGATGGATCCAGAATATTCCTATAACGGTGTGACACTGATCAGTACACCATATACAGAAACTAATGAGTATATTGAAAAGGTAAATAATAATTATAGAGTATATCAAGCAAGATTTTAACGTCTTGCTTTTTTGTATTTTTTGGTAGATTTGTTGCTTTTTTGGGATATTTATGATATAGTAACTATGATGTAAAAGGATCCTTAAAAAAGGATTCAAATAATAATATGGAGAAAATTATGGCAATTGAATTTGATAACAATTTAAAAAATTTATATAAAGAAACAGATATTAGAAAATTAAAAATACAGACATTAAAAGAAAATGGGATCAACCCATATGCACCAAAATTCGATCAAACACGTTCTATTCAAGAAATTTTATCCAGTGGAAAAGATGGAGATAAAGTAAGTGTCGCAGGCAGAGTGATCTTCAAACGTGTATTTGGAAAATTCTCTTTTGTAAAAATTAGTGATATTTTTGGAATGTTGCAAGTTTCTATTGGAGTGAATGAATTAAATGCTGATGAATACAAATTCTTTAAGGATTTTGTAGATACAGGAGATTATATTGGTGTCGATGGAGAAATTTATCATACTAATACAGGCGAACTCACTGTACGAGTTCATAAATTACATCTATTATCAAAAGCAATGAGACCATTGCCTGAAAAGTTCCATGGTCTTACTGATATAGAAACCATTTATCGTCAAAGATATCTTGATCTTATTACCAATGAAGAACATAGACAAGTCTTCTTAAAAAGAAGTAAAATGTTAGCTTATATTCGAAAATTTTTAGGTGAAAATGGCTTTATTGAAGTCGAAACTCCAATTTTACAATCTGTAGCATGTGGGGCTGCTGCAAAACCATTTGTAACCAAACACAATGCGCTAGATAAAACTTATAACTTAAGAATATCTCCAGAGACTTATTTGAAACAAGTAGTAGCAGGAGGAATTCCTAGAGTATTTGAGCTTGCTAAGAATTTTAGAAATGAGGGAATGGATAGCTCTCACTTACAAGAATTCACAATGCTAGAATGGTATGCAAGTTATTGGGATTATAAAAAGAATATAGAGTTTGTGCAAGAATTTATTAAAGGCATTCTCATGGAATGTAACGGATCTACAAAATTAACTTACCAAGGCACAGAATTAGATTTTGGTGCAGAATGGGATAGAGTAGATTATATTCAATCATTAAATGATTTGTTAGGTCTAAATATTCTAGATTACGATGATGTAGAAGAATTAAAAGCAAAAGTGAAAGCACTTAACATTTTTGATAATAAAGAAATTGATGCTGTGGTAGGACTTGGTGGTCTATATGATTATATGTACAAACGTAAAATTAGACCAAATATTATAAAACCAACTATTGTATATAATTATCCAAACCTTGTTCCTTTAGCTAGACCAAGTGATGCGAATAAGAAAATTATAGAAATGTTCCAAGTATTAGTATGCGGGATTGAATTAGTCAAAGCCTATAGTGAACTTGTAGACCCACAAATTCAAAGAGCAGGTTTTGAAGAACAAATGCGTAATAAATTAAAAGGTGATGAAGAAGCTTTTGAACTTGATGAAGATTTCTTACTTGCTATGGAACATGGTATGCCACCAATGAGTGGATTAGGATTTGGTATTGATCGATTCATGACCGTAATGTGTGATCAACCAACTATTCGTGATGTTGTATTATTCCCAAATATGAAATAGAAGGAGAGTAAGTATGAGCGTTTTCTTTACTGATAGTAATTGTGAATTATGGTGGGATAAAGCAGAAAAATTAGGCATTGAATATATTAGTATGCCATACACTTTAAAAGATCAACAATATAATTATGACTTAGGGAAAAATCATAATTTTAAAGAATTTTTTGCAGAAGTAAAAGCTGGAGAAATGCCAATTACAAGTGCGCTGAATCCACAAAATTATATTGATATCTTTACTCCTTATCTCGAAAACGGACAAGATATTCTATATGTTCATTTTAGTAGTAGTCTTAGTGGTACATTTAATTTTTTAGAACAAGCTATTCAAGAATTGAAAGTAAAATATCCACATCAAAATATTAGACACGTAGATACATTAAGTATTTCTTTAGGTGCAGGGATTTTAGTCTATGAAGCAGCAATTATGCACAAACGTGGAGCAACTGATGATGAAATTATTAGTTATGTAGAAAAAGAAAGAGAACATTATGCAACGTACTTTACCGTGAATGATTTAAAACATTTGGTAAGAGGTGGTAGGTTAAGTAGTACACAGGCTTTCTTTGGTGGACTACTCAATATCAAACCTATATTAAGAGTAAGTCCAGAAGGAAAAATTGAAGCAGTTGGCAAGATTAGTGGAAGAAAAAAATCTATTCTAGAATTAGTGAATTATGTAAAAAAATTAGGATACAATGTTGCTGATTATCCTATTGGAATAATGCATGGTGATTGCGAAGAAGATGCTTTGATATTAAAACAAAAAATAGAAGAAGTTGTTGGAAAAGATGCAGAAATATGGGTTCAACAAATTGGGCCAACCATTGGAACACATTGTGGACAAGGAACACTTGCTGTTGTCTTCCATGCAAAAAATAGATAAGGTGTCTAAAGACACCTTTTTTTAAGGAGAGGTATGAAAGTAAAATTAAAGAATGCTACGATTTGGACATTTGATGAAAATAACACAATTATAAATAATGGAATTATTATCATAGAAAATGACAAAATTATATATGTTGGTGACAAAAACATTGATATATGTGATAAAGAAATAGATTGTCATGGCAATATATTGATGCCCGGGCTTATCAACGGATATGTGAAAATTGGCGATTATTTTATTGAAAATCATATAGAAGATCTAGAAGATTTGGAACAAAGCATATTGCTACAACAACAAAAGCAGTCTCCTGTAGAGGTAAAACATAAGGCTCAAAAACTTGCAAAACAAATGATTCAAAATGGTGTGACAACCATTTTTGACTACAGTGGATATGCTAAAGAATGCAAAGAAGCTTATCAAAATGCTGGCATAAGGAATTGGATTGGATTTGGTATATTTGATAAAGGACAAGTTACATCCTTAGATGCTTTAAAAAAACAAAGTCTTTGGTTGCAGGGAAAACTGACAAAACCTTTCTTATACAGTGTAGATACGTATGCATTGACAGATGAGCAACTACTACCGATGGTGCAACTTCTAAAAGAACAGGATATTGCCATTCATTTTCCAATTCATAGGTCACTATTAGACATTGGACAAAGTATAAAAGAGGTAGAGTGTTCTCCAGTTGCTTTTTTAGATAATCTTGGTATTTTACAATTTCCTCATGAGCTTATATATGGTACGAATATGGATAAGGAAGATATGGATTTTTTAAAATGTAATCAATCTAGTCTAACGATTTGTCCACAAGAAGATATGCTCTTTGGATATGGTATAACACCTATTATGGCATATCTGTCAAAGCATATTCCGTTATGTTTAGGCACAGGTTATGCAACTTTTGGAGATGCTATGGTAGATGAATTAAAAACAGTGAAAATGCTCTGCAATACGCATAGTCACAATCCTAATGCTATTTCCACTATGGAGTTGCTATCTATGTGTACCAAAAATTATCAGCAATATCACATAGGGGTATTGCAAAAAGGTTTTTTTGCTGATATACTTTTACTAGATAAAAATATAGATATGCAAGATGATCAGTGGTTGTTCCATATCCAAGACTATATTGTCTGGACTATGATCGATGGAAATATTGTATATCACAATCAAGAGAGGGAATAATGGAAATTATTTTACTAATTATATTTTCTTTATTTGGAATTTTGTTTTTTATACAAAGTGCTTGACTTAAAATGAAAGGTAAGAGTGCATTCTTACCTTTTTTTATTCTCTCAATAACTGACATGAATAGTTTGACAATAACATAAAATATTTTTATAATAAATATAAAGAATATGCTGATTTTTTAAGATAAAAATGATTTCAAACGGCAAACACTTCAGTAAGAAAAGTTTTAAAAGAGGGAAACATGATTTGTCAACAATGTGGGAAAGACACTAAGGAATATAAAATCATTAGTCATAATGGGGTAGTGCAGTATGTGTGCTTGGATTGTTACCAAGACAATCAAGAAGAACAATTATTCCATTTGGGTAGTTTTTTAGAATCAGTGCAGAGTCCAATCATGCAAGAAGAAGCGTCTAAAGTTTGTGATCAATGTGGGGCAAGTTTTGATGATTTCAAACGTACGGGCTTATTGGGGTGTGGGCATTGTTATGAAGTGTTTTGTTCTGCACTATTGCCTATTATTGAAAAGATACAGGGTTCTACTCGGTACATGGGAAAACCTTTATCTCAAGATCATGATAACATGGAAGAGCAGATTCAAAAATTAGAACAACAAATTCAAGTATGTGTACAACAAGAAGCATACGAAAAAGCAGCCTTTTTAAAAAAGCAATTAGATTTTTTAAAAGGAGAAAATTATGGATCTAAGTGAAGTCATTATTTCATCTAGAATTAGATTGGCACGTAATTTAAAACAACATGCTTTCCCGCATATGCAAAGTTTGGCAGAAAGTAATGATGTTATTGATGAAGTGTTTCAAGCATTCTCAAAAGTAGGAAATTTTGCTTATTACAAATTAAAAAATTTGAGTTATAATCAAGCCAATTTGTTTTTAGAAGAAAATGTAATTAGTAAAGATTTGGTCAAAGCCAATATGAGAGCAGGTCTCATTAAAAGTGAAGATGAGACTGTAAGTATCATGGTCAACGAAGAAGATACTTTACGTATGCAGTGTATTGTCAAAGGTCTTAGTGTAGAAAAAGCCTATGATATTATGAGTGATATTGACGCAGAAGTATCCAAATATTTATCTTATGCTTACACCAAAGAATTAGGGTATTTGACAGCATGTCCTACCAATGTAGGCACGGGGATTCGTGCAAGCGTTATGATGTTTTTACCAGCATTGACGATGTCCAATATGATGAGAGATGTGATTGATGCTGTGAACAAACTTGGAATCACTGTAAGAGGTGCTGGGGGAGAAAGTAGCAAGGCTTCAGGATATTTGTATCAAGTGAGCAATCAAGTGACACTAGGAAAGACAGAAAAAGATATTATTGCTTTAGTGGAAAGAACGGTGAATAAAATATATGAACTAGAGCAATCTAGCAGGAAAGAAATGTTTAAAAAGAACAATGATACCTTGATAGATGATTGTTATAGAGCGTTTGGTATACTAACCAATAGTTATATGTTATCTGTCGAAGAATATTTTTCGCTATCTGCAAAAGTAAAATTAGGGGAAGTCTTTGGGGTGTTAAAATTGAAAAATTCAGAAGTTTTTACCCAATTAGATACTGATATAAAACCTTTTCATATTTTACAAAAATATGGAAAACATTTAACAGAAGAAGAACAAAAAATAAAAAGAGCAGAATTAGTAGCTGAAACCTTAAGAAATCAAAGAATTTACAATTAGGAGAAGAACATGTCGTTAGGAATGAAAATTACAGATAATGTCAACAAATCTCTCACGTATGCAAATAATATTGCATGTTCTTACCATAGTGCACAAGTAGGAACAGAGCATCTTTTGTATGGTTTGGCTTGTGTGACCAATGGAGTTGCGTCAAAAATATTACAACAATATGGAGTGACAGCTGATCTAATTGATAAAGTTTTTGGCAAAAATGGTGAAAAAAATCTAAGTGTTAGTTTGAATCCTTCTATAGAACTGACACCACGAACAAAAGAAGTTTTTACGATCGCGAATCAATTTGCCATGCAAATCGGTCAAAATTATATAACTACAGAGCATGTTTTGATAGCTTTACTATTGATACCTGACTGTTATGCTGTCAAAATACTAGAAAAGGCTTTTCATATAAAAATTGACAGTTTAAAAAATACCATATTGTCCTTATTACAGAAAAATAATCCAACACCTAAAAAGACAAACAATGTATCTTCTACAACATCTGAAACTTACAAATCTTATACAACGAATATTGCTAGTAGTACGCAACAATCTAGCAGCCCATTACCAGCAGAAATTTTACAAATGGGTATAGATCTTACAGAAAAAGCTAGATTAGGAAAAATTGATAAAATCATTGGTAGAAAAGAAGAAACAGATAGAATGATTGAAATTCTTTGCCGAAAGACAAAGAATAATCCCATTTTGATTGGAGAAGCTGGCGTTGGGAAAAGTGCAGTTGTGGAAGGTTTGGCTCTTGCGATTGTCAAAGGGAATGTACCTGATGAATTACAAGGCAAAATTATTTTTAGTTTGGATCTAGCAAGCATGATGTCTGGAACACAATATCGTGGAGCACTAGAAGAAAAATTAAAAAAACTGATTGATTTTATCAAAAATCATAAAAATGTAATTATTTTTATTGATGAAATTCATACGTTAATGCAAATGGGGGGAGACAAAGGAGAAATTAGTCCTGTTGATATCTTAAAACCATATTTGTCTAGAGGGGAGTTCCAAACAATTGGAGCCACAACCATCAATGAATATCGACAATATATAGAAAAAGATAAAGCATTGGAAAGAAGATTCCAGCCTATTATGGTCAATCCACCATCAGTAGAAGATACGATTGCGATTCTAAAAGGAATTCGATCCAGTTATGAAAATTATCATCATGTAGTCATTGATGATTCTGCTATTCAAGCAGCAGCAGTATTAAGCGATAAATACATTATGGATCGATCTTTACCAGATAAAGCCATTGATTTGATTGATGAGGCTAGTGCAAGAGCTAAAGTGAGAAATCGTACAAAATCGGAAGAACTAGGGGTGATAGAACAAGAAATAGCAAGACTAGAACAGGCAAAACAACAGTTTTTTACCATACAGAATTTTCAAAAAGCAAGTGAATGTAGAGAACAACTGAAAAAAGCATATTTTATACGAGATGAAATAAAACGTAAAGAAGAACAAGATCATACCATTACAGTTGTGGATAGTGATATTGCAGATATAATAAGTGATTGGACACATATCCCAGTATCAAAACTCAATGAATCAGAACTAGAAAGACTGATGAATCTCGAAGAAATTTTGCACAAAAGAGTCATTGGTCAAAATGAAGCAGTCAGTGCTGTCTGTAAAGCTATTCGCAGGAATCGTACAGGACTTAAAGATAATAATAGACCAATTGGAAGTTTTGCTTTCTTAGGTCAAACAGGTGTCGGTAAAACAGAATTATGTAAAGCACTTGCGGAAGCTATGTTTGACAATGAGAATTTCGTGATTCGATTGGATATGAGTGAATACATGGAAAAACATAGTGTTAGCAGACTAATCGGAGCACCTCCTGGTTATGTAGGTTTTGAGGAAGGTGGACAACTTACAGAAGCTGTGAGAAGAAGACCATACAGTGTTGTCTTATTTGATGAAATTGAAAAAGCGCACCCAGATGTATTCAATTTGTTGTTGCAAGTCTTAGATGATGGCAGACTGACAGATAGTCAAGGTCGAACTGTAAGTTTTAAAAATACCATTATCATCTTTACTAGTAATATTGGCGTGAGTAATCTACCAAAACAGAAAGGAACTGTAGGGCAATTACAAGAAGAAATCCCTTATGAAATGATTAAAGAAACTTTGCTTACAGCATTCAAAAGTACTTTTAAACCAGAATTCGTGAATCGTATTGATATGATTACTGTATTTCATCCTTTGCATTATGAAGAATTAGAAAAAATATGTAAAATTTTTATTAGTAATTTGTATCAGCGTGTATCCAAACAAGGCATAGGACTTAAAGTCACGGAAAGTGCACTTAGATATTTGATTGAAAAAGGATATGATACAGAATATGGAGCAAGACCTTTACGAAGACTCATTGAACAAGAAATTGAAGATCCTATTGCGGAAAATATCATACAAAATAGCCTAAAGAGTGGAGATGTTGTATATATTTCCTCTGATGGTGAAAGATTGGTCTTAAAAGTTGAAGATAGGGAATTGTAAAAAAATAAGTAGTTCGTTAGACAATATATAGAAAATTTGGTATAATACTAGTGTAGGGAAACCTACGATAACTTCATAAAGAAGGGGGAAAGAGATATGAAGATAAGTTATGTTGCAAAGAATTATGAAATTTCACAGAGATTCAAAGATGTACTTGAGTCAAAATTGGAAAAATTGAATCGCTATTTTGACACTGATGTACAAGTCAAAGTGAATTGTACCAGTCAAGATACACGTGAAAAATTAGAACTAACCATTAGCAGTGGTTCATATTTCTTTAAAGGTGAAGCAATTAGTGATAATATGTATAACAATATCGATTTAGCATTACCAAAACTAGAAAGACAAGTTGTGCGAATAGGGGCAAAAGCAAGAGCAAAGAGTAAAAAGAGAGAAAAAGATAAAGATCTTACCAATATGAATGCCTACATGGAAGATTTGTTTGAAGAGTTTGTTCCATCAAAACTCATTAAAACAAAACGATTTGCATTAGAACCAATGACAGTAGAAGATGCAGAAGCTCACATGGAAGCATTAGGTCATACCTTTTATGTTTTTGAGAATATTTTTACGAATGAAATCAATATTCTGTATCGTAGAAATGATAAAAATTTAGGATTGATCGAAATTGATCAAGATTAAGCAAAATAAAAAGCAACTTAGGTTGCTTTTTATTTTTGTGCTATGGTATATAGAATTTTTAAAAAATGTCAAAAAGATTTGAAATCATAGTAATATTTTAGTATACTAGATATAGTAGGAGTATGGGCTTGATTGTATTAGAAAATGTATCTTTGCAATACGTAAAAGATCAATATGTATTACATGATGTAAATCTACAATTTTTAGATGGACATGTTTATGAAATTGTGGGAGATGATTTAAGTTCAAGTTCGATGCTTATACGAGTAATAGGTGGATTAGAAAAAATCACCAATGGACATATTTTTTTAGATCAAAAAAATATTGATGAAATACCTATCAAAGATAGAGGAATTGGGTACCTTAGTAAAGATTTGAATTTTTTGCGTCATAGCAGTGTTTTTCGTAATTTATATTATGTATTAAAAATTCGTAACATAAGTAAAACAATGGCAATGGAACAAATCAACAGATCTTTACAATCTATGAATTGGTTAGAATTAAAGGACAAAAAAATAAAAGATTTGTCCAGACTTCAACAAATAAAATTGGCTATTTTGCGTATGAATTTAGTGGAGCGAAACATAATATTGATAGAAGATATATGGGAAGGATTGACAAACAACGAGATACAAGAATGTCTATCTATGATAAAACCACCAAAACATCTTTTAATTATGGCAACTCATCAAAAAGTATTACCAAATAGTAATGTGATTGACTTCAAATGGGGGTGTGTCAATGAGTGTAGATCAAGCAGAAAAAATTAAACAAACGGCCATGGAACTATTTGATACAGGCAATATTTTTAATAATTCTACCACCCATGTGATTGAAAGATATCATGATTTTTTTTCACAAGAAAATATTCAAAATATTTTAAATAATCAAGACATTGTGCAGAGTGCAAAAATTTTATTTGAAAACAGTCTTAATATTAGCGAAGCAAGTAAGATGGGGTATATGCATCGCAATACTTTAATATATCGAATTGAAAAAATAAAAAAGATGATAGGCCTAGATATAAGAGTTTTTAAAGAAGCTATTGTATTTGTGAATATGCTACTCATTTATAACTCTTTTCAAGTTTAATAAATATGCAAAAATGCGAATAAAAATAAAAGAGCAATAGCTCTTTTTTTATTTTACTTTTTCATAATTGTCAATATTGCACGTTGTAGAACTGACAGAAGATTGACTCTTTGAATGAGATTCTTCTTTAGAAGATGTATTTTGCATTTGACTCATCAGTTTAATTAGATCAGTTACTGGCAATCCACTTTGATTGACATAAGGAGATAGTAATTTTAACATATCATTCATATTGGATTTTGGATTGTTCATGGTGGTCAGTAATGGCATAAGACTGGTTAATAGATTGTTTTTGGAAGATGTGCTTTGGGTATTGACTGGATTGTCGCTCTGGGTTTGGTGAGAAGCTGTGTTTTCATTACTATGATCCATCGTTGTTACAGCATCAGGGAATAAATTTTCACCTTTCAATAATTCTTCTTTTAATTTTGCTTGACCTGCTTTTGTGTATTGGAATGGAAATTGTCCATAAGGGTATGAGTTTTGATCCGGATATATGGAATTTTGCATAAAGATTACCTCTAGTATGATAACATTGTCATTATATTTATATGTAACATATAATGAATTAGTGAATGACTTGTTATTAGGGGGTACAATTATGGATTTTCGAGAGTTCTCACAAAGCAAAATTGAACCAAAACAACAAAAAATTGATGACGATTTTGAAAAAAAATTGGAAGAAGAAACTAAAAAAACTATGAATAAATATGCAAATTATTCTCAAACAGAATTAGTAGATGAATTTTTACATATAGCAAGAATGCAAATGGCTAATGGGGAATTAAGTTATGAAAAACTAGATCAAATATACCAGACATTACTACCATATTTAAACGATGAACAAAAAAATTTGTTTAAGGATTTGAAAAACAAAATATGAAACAAAAAATTGATCAAAGTTTATACAAGATCGCAACTTTATCGACAGATAATCCTTTGCAATGCCTTGTGTATTCCAATCGTTTAAAACAATTAAAATATATGGTAGAAAAGTATCAGTTAGGCACCATTCTTACAGAGTATCCGTTTATTCAAGCCTGTCAAATGCAAATTCCTAGAGAAAATCTAAATCAAATTGCACAATTTGCTTTAGTAGAATATATGACATCTTCTACAAAAGTAGCTACTTGCATGAATGTAACAAAACAAATTATTGGATTACCAGATTTTAGTACCAATAGACAATTTTCTTGTGTTGTCATTGATACAGGTTGTGATCCAGTCATCGACTTAAATATCCCGTATAAAAACATCATTCATTTTGTAGATCTTGTAAACGCAAAAGATAAAATGTATGATGATAATGGTCATGGAACCATGGTTGTGAGTGCTATTACAAGTCAAGGAACTGTATCAGGAGGAAAATATAGTGGTATAGCGAAAGGTATCCCTTGTATTATGATCAAAGCTTTAGATAAAAATGGAGAGACATCATCTTTTACCATTTTAAAAGCTATGCAATGGGTCATTGATCATCAAAAACAATATAATATTAGAGTTGTTTGTATGAGTTTTGGCAGTATGCCATTAGAAAAATTAGATCCTATGGCTCTAGGGGCAGAAGTTTTATGGGATCAGGGTATTGTGGTAGTCTCTGCTTGTGGGAATAGTGGTCCTAAAGAAAAGTCCGTCAAATCTCCTGGAATTAGCACGAAAATTATTACAGTTGGAGCCATGGATGACGGGAGGGTGGGTGATCAATATGATCCACATAGATTCAAAGTGGCAGATTTTTCGAGTCGTGGCCCAGCTTATGGCAATTATAAACCAGATCTCATTGTATCAGGAGTAGAAGTAAAAACCAGTTGCGCTTATCATTTGTTAAAAAAATCTTATAGTACTATGAGTGGTACGAGTATTGCGACACCAGTTGTCGCAGGGGTGGTATGTCACATTTTACAGAATCATCTTACCTATACACCAGACATGGTAAAAAGAGTGTTATTAAGTTATTGTCACCCTCTTACACATAATAGAAATGAAGAAGGGTATGGGTATTTAAGCTTTTTACCTACTAGATCGTAAAAAAGAAAAGGAAATCTTACCTTTTCTTTTATTTTGTGTTGTACACCTAAATAAATTACTTGACAATGTTGGTTAGATGATCTAGAATGAATATGTTTTTAATGGAGTATAGCCAAGTGGTAAGGCAGAAGATTCTGACTCTTCCATGCGTGGGTTCGAATCCTACTACTCCAGCCATGTATTCAACAACAATAGACCTAGGTAGTCTTTGTTGTTGTTTTTTTAATTCTTGAGTAAAAAAATAAATAATTGTACCATATTGATTAACATACTTATATGTAGTATGATATAACAAAAATGTGTTACAATTTGGTGGCATATCTGACAAATAAAATAAAGTATCAAAGAAGAAAAAAATGGAAGAAATCAAAAAAAGATCACATTTTAAAAATGTGATGATGAAATGTGCTTTAGGTCTAACACTAGCTGCAGCAGTTATGATACCAACTGCTTGTTCTATGGATAATACCACATCAGTAGAAGATGATCCATATGAAGTAACATTCATGGTGAACAATCAAGCACTTACAACAAAAGCAATAGTGGAAGGAAATACGTTACAAACTTCTCAAATTCCACAAATCAATAGTTCTTATTCCAATGCAGAATATACCTGTGGTTGGTATTTGGATCAAGGGTTAACACAACCTTTCTTATCTACAACAAAAATTACAGAAGATACGACACTATATACAAAAAAGGCTACTTTAGACAAATTACAATTCGATTATCCTGAAAGAGGTTTTGGATGGTCTGTTTCAGCAGCAGAAGGAATCACTGGAGAAGTTGTGATTCCACAACAATATACTTATGTAAGAGAAGGGAATATACCAGTTAGCGATGCTACGAATGAATACACACAAACAGTTGCGTATATAGAAGAAGAAGGTTTTTCTGGTAGTACGATCACAAGCATTGTGATTCCTAATACCATTATAGAAATTGGCTCTGCTGCTTTTAATATGTGTGAAGACTTGGAATCAGTATCTTTAAGTGAAGGTTTGTTATCCATTAAAGATGGAGCATTTGCTATGTGTAGTCAACTAACAAATCTTACAATTCCTGCAAGTGTTGTGTCCATGGGAGGAAGTTCTTCATCTTATCAAAAAGAATTTTGTATGTTTATGGGTTGTAGTGAATTACAAAATTTAACAGTAAGTGAAAATAATTTGAATTTTACTGCAGTCAATGGAGCATTGTATAATAAAGACAAAACAAAATTGTATAGCTATCCAACAGCTTCTGGAAGAGTGGTTTTACCAGAAAGTGTAGAAATCATTATAGATGGTGCATTTGCTTGGTGTAGTGAACTTGAAGATATGACAATTGGCAAAAATGTAAACTATATAGGACCAAATGCTTTTGCTCAATGTACCAGATTAAATGTTATAGAGTTTAAAGATCTAATTGGTTGGGTAAAATACGAAGAAACAGATGAATTAAAAGAGTATCCAATTCCTGTCGATCTTGATACAGCATTAGAAGAATTAAAAACAACTTATTGCACTTACGCAAAAGAAGCTTAAACATTAAATATATTTATGATCAATTTTTAGTCAGATATGATATGAAAAAACAACATAAAAAAGACATATAAGAGAATTTTCTTATATGCTTTTTTGTTATATCAAAATATTGTGGCTAATATTGTCGTTATTGTTTATCTACTATGATCTAGTCTTCAATCAAACTATCGTATAGATATTCAAATACATTAGGGGCTTGATTTCCCCATTTTTTACAAGTTAAGATAGCCGTATTTCTGTTTGGGGTTTTGATATGAATTTCAAGCAAAGGTTGTTGCAAAGATGGTTCTTTGATTTTTAAGGTCACGGTATAGGAACCATCTTCATTTTTTGCATATTCTGACACATATTCTTGGCTTCTTTTGAATTCCAAACGTTTGTCTCTAGCAAAAGCTGTAATTTCTTCTCTAAAACTTTGTGGAATTCTTGCAAAAAAATGACTTAAACATTCTCTTCCTTGATAGGTAATCCCATACCTTGGTTCATCGCCTTCCACACTAGCATTATAAATAAAACTGGTTTCCATGAGTTCGTGTAAAATTAAAATACAATCTATGCCGTTGAGCCAATTATTTCTACTCGTACAAATATCTAATATACTATTTTCTGTCAAAGGGATCTCCATTTTGTCCAAGACAAAAAGTAAAATTAACTTGTTAACAGTTTCATCTGGTGTAAATTCCATGTTTCTTCCTCATACTTATAAAGTCAGCAAAAGTATACCATAAAAATTATGTTTTGCCAACTAACTAAGAAAAGATTATCAAGAAAATAAAATGATCAAATATTCTATAAATCAAAGTGTATTTAGTAGTCAAAACAAAAAAAATCATGTATAATGATCAAAAGGAGTAGGGCAATGGAAGGCTGGACAAAAGAAGAAAATGAAAAATTGAATGAATTTTTAGTAGCTTGTGATGAAATGATTACAGGAAAATTTATTTTGTCCGACACAAAAGTGGCAAAGATTCTAAAATGCATTGCAACCAGTTCTCATTTGTATCAGTTATTTGGACAATGTTTAGTAGGTTTTAATTTTAAACAAGAGTTGCAATCTGCAACAAAAGATGGTTTTGTTATGCCCGAAGGTAAAGAAAAAGTTGTTGCTTTTGTATTCTGTTTTTTACTGGAGATAGACAACAAACATATCTCTTTACAAAATTTTGTCAATGATCATTTTTACCATAAAGAAGGATACAATCGTAGTTATCAAAATTTTGCTTTGACAGTACTGGTTCCGTTTAAAGAAAATGTGTTGGCATTGCTGAGTGGAGAAGAAACAGAAGAGAATGAAGAAAGTGTGCCACAAGAAGAGCCAATTTATCAAAATTTAAGGTATTTACTAGCTTCTTTACGAGAAAATGTAAGACAGTCTAGACGTATGAAAAATATAGAGTCAGTAGAAATGGTAATTGATGCCATGATGGAAGCAATCAATCTAAAAAATTGGAAAATTATCAATGGACTTCTTATATCTTTAGATCTGCTGTTAGAAAAAGAAAAAACCGTGGCTTCTACGTATAATCAAATTAAGGAAACAGTGTTTCATTATTATTATTCCTAAAATTAACTAAAATTTGGCAGAAGACAGTCTAAAATAGAATACGATTTTACATAATGTCATCATACAACTAGGATTAAAATATTCTCTTGTAAAAATGACCTAATATCAATTACGAATGTAAATATTGTCATACAAATCAAAAAAGAAAAGAAGGACTGACCATTTTACAACAAGAATAATAAAATTGCACATACACACATGCTAAATATTGCATGTGTTGTTTTTTGTAAAAAGAAAAAAGAAACTTTGATACGAAATTTTCTTAAAAAAGTAAGTGCTTGGCAAGCAACGGATAATCCTCCAAAAGATATAATACCAGATAGGGTAATGCAAGCGATGGCAGTATTTCTCGTTGTGCCTACGAGATCTAGACAACCACGAGTAATTTCAATCATGCCATTAGAGATACCATAAGCAATACCTGTAGGTAAATGAAATAGATCAAGTAGAGTTTTTAAAAATAATTGAATGGGGGTAAGGATATGATAATTATTTAGCATGGTAATGATCGTAAAAAATAGGGCAACATAGCCACCAATCACAAGCATACTTTGAATGGTAGAGAGCATACTTTCTTCTAAAACATTTTTTTCTGTTTGAGGAACTGTGCTTTGGGTTAGGGTAGTTTGTGGGGAATACATATAGTTACGATATATTATGCCATTACATATCGCGCCAATAAAATGAGAAAGTAAGACAATGATGCCGATTTTGATATCTTGAAACATTCCAATCCCTACTGTTCCAATAATAAAGAGAGGACCACTGGTAGAGGTAAAAGTGGTAATTCTATGTGCTTGTCCACGATCAATAAGCTCCATAGTGTAATAATCAGCTGTGAGTTTTGCTCCCATTGGATAACCAGACAAGATACTCATACAGTATATGTAAGCACTAATACCCGAAGTATGAAACAATTTGCTTGTCCACTTTGCCAAGTATTGACTAATTGCTGTGACAACACCTAGTTGAGATAATAGTTTTGTAAAAAAGAAAAAAGGAAGTAAGGCAGGCACAAGTGCCGTTGCCCACACAATCAGACCTTTTAGACAGGCTTTGATATTTTCTTCTGGACTTAGTACAAACAAAAAAATACCTGTCAGTAATACTATAGACAAAATTATTTTCATTTTATTTGCTTTCATATTCTAATTTGTTGCCACCTTTTTAAGATGTTGTTATAATATTGATAAAATAGTATATTGTAAAAATGGAGAGAATATGAAAGGATCAATTAAAATAGGATTGGCACTAGGAGGAGGTGGAGCATTGGGACTTGCTCATATTGGAGCTTTGCAAGTGCTAGAAGAAAACCATATTCCTATTGATATGATTGCAGGAACGAGTATGGGAGCTGTTGTAGGGCTACTATATGCATCGAATATGCCTTTAAAAGACATGGAAAAAGAGGCTCAAAAATTAAGAACTTTGCATCTGTATTCCCCGAATATAAAACTTAACGGATTATCTAGTGGAGCGGGACTCCTTAGATGGTTAAGAAAATTAACTAATGATGCACATTTTAAAGATTTAAAAATTCCTTTTGCTTGTGTTGCTGTGGATATTCTAGAGGGAAAAGAAAAAGTGTTTACAAAGGGTGATGCATGCCTTGCTGTAAGGGCAAGTTTGTCTGTGCCATCTATTTTTGCACCAGTGACGATTAACGGAAAGGAGTATGTAGATGGTGGGGTACTCAATAATATTCCTGATGATGTGGTACGAAAAATGGGTGCTGATGTGGTCATTGCGATCGATCCTATCAGCGAATACCAGACGTATGGTAAAGTCAAAGGAATGATTGATCCTATTATGTATGCTTATTTTCTATTACAACGCAATTATAACTTGTTAAAACCAAGACACGCTGATCTTATGATCAAACCTAGTCAAATTGGACTCAAACAGTTTGTGTTTAATAAAGAAACTTGTATAGCAAGCATTAAAGCAGGTAGGGAAGCAATGCAAAAATCATTGCCAAAACTAAAACAAATCATCAAAAAAGCACAAGAAAAAAAAGAACAAGAAGAAACTTGTGAAAATCAATAAAAAATAGAAAAAGTAGTTGACAAGGTGTCAAAAATCATTTATAATAGCCGTAAAGTATTTTTACTTTACACATTTGTATGGGAGAATGTATGGATATAGAAAAGAATATTCAAATATGTAATTTAATAGATACTTACGAAAGATTGCTCACGAACAAGCAACGAGATATTTTGCAAAAGTTTTACTATTATGATAATAGTTTGTCAGAGATTGCAGAAGAATACGGGACAACTAGACAAGCAGTTAGTGACCTGATTAAACGAACAGAAGCAATTTTGCAAAACTATGAATTAAAATTAAAACTCAATGAAAAATATCAAGAAATTTTGTCATTGGTCAATGATGTATTGTATGGTGATTTTTCTGAAAAAGAAAAAAGAAAAAAACTAAACGAAATCATTGATTGTGTGGGGGCATAGAGATGGCAGTATTTGGTAGTTTATCAGAAAAACTTTCACACATTTTTTCAAAACTTACAAAACGTGGACAACTCACAGAATTAGAGATAAAAAATGCCATGCGAGAAATCAAAATGGCATTGCTCGAAGCCGATGTGAATTACTTAGTTGTCAAAGATTTGGTGACAAAAATTAGTGAGAAAGCAGTAGGAGAGAGAGTTCTAAAGAGTTTAACTCCAGGACAACAAGTCATCAAAATTGTCAATGAAGAATTGACTGCCTTAATGGGAAGTACCAATTCAAAACTCACAGTATCTTCTAAACCTCCAACAGTTATCTTGATGTGTGGTTTGCAGGGTGCTGGGAAAACCACTATGTGTGGCAAGTTGGCTAAGTTGCTTGTAAAACAAGGCAAAAAGCCATTGCTGGTAGCTTGTGATATATACCGTCCAGCAGCCATCAACCAACTTAAAGTGGTTGGAAAACAAGTGGGTGTCGAAGTCTATGATGAGGGAACCAACAAACCTCAAAAGACAAGCAAGAATGCTTTGTCTTATGCAGAAAAAAAGGGGTATGATACCGTCATTATTGATACAGCAGGAAGACTTCATATCAATGAAGAATTGCTAGAAGAACTAAAAGACATTAAGAAAGTAACACACCCAGATGAAATCTTGCTTGTAGTCGACGCTATGACAGGACAAGATGCAGTGACTGTGGCAGAAAGTTTTAATGAAGCCATGGATATTACAGGAGTGATCCTTACAAAACTTGACGGAGACACAAGAGGTGGTGCTGCTTTGTCCATTAAAGCTGTGACTGGAAAACCAATTAAGTTTTGTGGAACTGGCGAAAAAATGGACGATATTGAACCATTTTATCCAGACAGAATGGCAAGTAGAATACTGGATATGGGTGATGTGCTGACACTGATTGAAAAAGCACAAGAAAATATCAGTATGGAAGAAGCCAAGAAGTTGGAAAAGAAAATGCGTGAAAATAGTTTTACGTTGGAAGACTATTTGCACCAATTTGAACAACTGAAAAAAATGGGCAGTATATCTTCTTTGCTGGGTATGATACCCGGAGCAGGAAAAATCAAACAAGCACTAAACAATGCAGAAATTGATGAAAAACAAATTGAAAGAACTAAAGCAATTATTCTTAGTATGACAAGGAAAGAAAGAAACAATCCTGATAGTATCAAAGGCAGTCAAAAAAAGAGAATTGCGATGGGTTCGGGAACAACCATTCAAGAAGTCAATCAATTATTAAAACAATTTTCCCAAACAAAAGAAATGATGAAACAATTTAGTAATGGTAAGAAATTTGGTGGTTTTAGACTACCTTTCTAATACAAAAATTTTAAAAAACAAAAGGAGAAAAAAATTATGGCAGTAAAAATTAGATTAACAAGACTAGGAGATAAGAAAAATCCATTCTATCGTATTATCGTAGCAGATGCTAGAAAGACAAGAGATGGACAATATTTGGAAAAATTGGGAACATACAACCCACTTACCAATCCAGCAACCATTCAATTAGACAAAGAAAATACAGCAAAATGGCTTAAAAATGGTGCACAACCAACAGAAACCATGCGTACCATTTTGGTAAAAGAAGGATTACTTCCTGAAAAGAAAACTGCTCCTAAAACTGACAAAAAGAAAAAAGAAAGTAAGTAATTAGTAACAAATACACATAAGTAGGAGAGGAAGATGGAAGAACTTTTAAAATTCGTCGTTGGTTCTTTAATCGACCAACCAGACCAAATTGAACTAGAAACAAAAGCAGAATCAGATTCTGTCTTTGTGGTTTTTGTTCGTGTTCCAAAAGAAGATTTGGGCAAAGTTATCGGTAAGAATGGCAAAGTGGCAGATAGTATTCGTACCATCGTGCGTTCTGCAACTGCGCAATCTGGTAAAAAATATATTATAAAATTTGGAGAAAAAGAAGCGTAATACTTCTTTTTTCATTTTTATGGATAGAATAAAAATTGGACAAGTGGTAAAACCACAAGGAATCAGTGGAGAAATCAAAATTGCTTGTGATCAAGCAACAGAGTATTTGCATTTGACAAAAGTATTTATGATGGGCAGACAGTTTCTTGTCGAAAAAAGTAGAGTGTATCAAAACTTTTTATTCTTAAAACTCTATCAATATGACAAGATAGAAGATGTGGAAGGTTTTCGTGGGCAAAATGTGTTTGCATTAAAACAGGAAATCCCTTTACAAGATGACCAATATTTTATTGATGATGTCGTGGGCTGTAAGGTGATAGATCAGTACGGACAGGAATATGGCATGGTGAGTAAAATAGAAAATTTTGGCAGTAAAGATGTATATACCTTGCACCATAATGGACAAGAAAGAATGTTTGCTTGTGTAGATGCTTTAATAGAAAAGGTGGATCTTGATCATAAAGTCATTGTTGTCAATAAAGAAAAACTAGATGAGGTGCTTCTATGAGAATTGATATTTTGACTTTGTTTCCCGAGATGTTTGCACCATTATATTCTAGTATGATTGGACGAGCATTAGAGAAGAATTGTGCCGAAGTGGTGATTACCAATATTCGAGATTTTTCTAAAGAAAAACATGGTAAAGTAGATGATTATCCTTATAGTGGAGGAGATGGTATGGTAATGACTCCACAACCTTTGTATGATGCGATTATGCATTTTAAAAAAACAGATAGTCATGTCATCTATTTTTCTCCAAAAGGACAAAGACTCACTCAAAAAAAAGTGGAATACATAGCAAAGAACTATTCCCATTTGATCCTTGTGTGTGGACATTATGAAGGAATCGATGAAAGGGTGATAGAGCTTTGTGTAGATGAAATGATCAGTTTGGGTGATTTTGTCTTAACTGGTGGAGAGATACCAGCCATGGCACTTGTAGATAGTGTCTTGCGATATATTCCTAATGTACTTGGTAGTGCTACCAGCGTGGTAGATGAAAGTTTTCATGATAATCTATTAGAATATCCACAATACACAAGACCAAGAGTATTTCAAGGATTAGCTGTTCCTGAGGTGTTGTTTAGTGGGAACCATGCAAAAATTGAGGCATGGAAACAAGAAAAGAAAATAGAGGAAACCAAAAAATATAGACCAGATCTATTGGATCAAAAGTAGGTGAAGTATGATCATACAATGGTATCCGGGGCATATGACCAAGGCCCTAAGAATGATGGAAAAAGAAATTGCTGTGGTAGATTGCATTATTTATGTTTTAGATGCCAGAGCTCCTTTTTCTTGTATGAATCCAAAATTACATTCTGTGATTGGAGACAAACCTATTATTTATGCCATCAATAAAATTGATATGGCAGAAGAAAAAAAAGTCAAAGAATGGGCAGAATATTTTTCAAAAAAGGGCAATACAGTGGTCATCTTGAATTCTACTTTGTCTGGTGCTGCTAAAAAAATCGAAAGTGCTATTCGCACTGCTTGTCAAAATAAAATAGAAAAATATCTCGCCAAGAATGTGACAACCACGTTACGTGCGATGGTGGTCGGTGTGCCGAATTGTGGTAAAAGTACCTTGATCAATAATTTGTGTGGCAAGGCAAGGACGGTGACAGGCAACAAAGCAGGGGTGACAAAAGGAAAACAGTGGGTTCGTATTGCCAGCGGGATTGAAATCATGGATACACCGGGAACACTCTGGCCAGCATTTGATAACGACTTGGTAGCAAAACATTTAGCCTATATTGGTAGCATTAAAGAAGAGGTACTAGATATTCCCGAATTATCTCTGGATTTTATTGCAGAAATTATAGATATGGATCCTATGATATTGACAAAAAGATATAATTTTGAAGTTAAAGAGGGTATGTCCAATCTGGAAGTATTAGAGAATATTTGTAAAAGTCGAGGACTGCTTATGAAAGGTGGGGAATACGACTATGACAAAGGGGCGTATGCTTTGATGACAGATTTTAATAAAGGGAAATTAGGCTGTATTACCCTAGAGAAAGTATCAGATCTAAAGAAATTGACAGTCAATCATAGAGCAAATAGAAAACAAACAAAGGAAGAAAAATGATTACATTTGATCAATCCATGAGTCATGGTGGGTTACTTTGTGGGATAGATGAAGCAGGAAGAGGACCATTGTTTGGACCAGTTGTGGTAGCATCTGTGGTATTACCTTTAGATGAAGCTCATATCATACAAGGTATCAATGATAGTAAAAAATTGACAGCAAAAAAAAGAGAACAACTTTATGAGCAAATCATCAAGAATGCCATAGAGTATCATATTGCTTTTGTAGATGTAGACACCATTGACAAAATCAATATTCTGCAGGCAACTATTTTAGGTATGAAAGAGTGCGTACAATCATTAAAAACCCATGTAGAAAATATTTTGGTAGATGGCAATCCTGTGGATCTAGGTGTACCTACACAAAATATTGTACATGGAGATGCTACAAGTTATCATATTGCAGCAGCGTCAATCCTTGCAAAAGTAGCAAGAGATAGGTATATAGAACAAATTGCAGATCAATTTCCCCAATTTGACCTAGTAAAACATAAAGGATATGGGACAGCAAAACATAGACAAGAATTAAAAATGTATGGACCTACTGCTATGCACCGAAAAAGTTTTCTTACCCATTTGGATAGGTGGTAATGAAACATATCGTATTAGGACAAGTTGGTGAAAAAAGAGCAGCAGAGTATCTTAAGAAAAAAGGGTATACTATCATAGAGCAAAATTATAAAAATAAAATTGGCGAAATAGATATCATCGCAAAAGACCAAGAGTATATTGTTTTTGTCGAGGTAAAGACAAGAACAACAAAAGTCTATGGATTAGGGTTGGAAGCTGTTACCTTTGCAAAACAGCAAAAGATTAAAAAAGTTGCTCAAGTCTATTTGTTGCAACATCATTTATATGAAAGTAATGTACGATTTGATGTGGTAAGTGTAGATTATGACGGAATAGAGCATATTATCAATGCTTTTTCCTAAAAAAATAGCTACAAAAATTATTCAAATATTTTGTATAAAATGCTTGAAATATTTATAAATATGTGATAAAATATCACAGTGACTCGGATGGTCCGCTGTGTAAATCCACATGAACATCTAGTAAAGTAGGAGGTAAAGTCATGAATTTAATTGCAGCAATTGAAAAAGAAAACTTAAAACCTGAAGTTACCGATTTTAATGTGGGTGATACCATCAAAGTATTCGTTAAAATTGTGGAAGGTTCAAAAGAAAGAATTCAAGTATTCGAAGGAGTAGTTATCGCAAAACGTAATTCTAGCGTTCGTGAAACATTCACCGTTAGACGTGTATCCTTCGGTGTTGGCGTAGAAAAAACTTTCCAACTTCATAGTCCAAGAATTGATCATATTGAAGTTGTTAAAAAAGGTAAAGTTAGACGTTCAAAATTGTATTATCTACGCGATTTGTCTGGTAAAGCAGCAAAAATTAAAGAAAAGAAGTAAGAAAAAAGAATTGAGGTTGTTGACCTCAATTTTTTTTACAGTTATGACATGATAGAAAAATAAAAATGACAATAATATAGTGATGAATAAGATCATAAAATAATGTAAAAAATGTAAAAAAATTTCTATTATAATATTATTATATATTATCTATATGATATTACATATATAGAAAGTTTTAAAAAGTTTTACAAATTATCTAAAAAAAACTTGTGAATATTGCTTCTCATTGCTATAATGAAATTGTGTCTTATGTATCACAAGATAAAATTGGTGTACATAGGAACAATACAAATAAGCGAGGGCTTTATGCTGACAATAGTGAATGGATTTGGAATAAAAGGTATTGATGGGTATGCTGTCAAAGTAGAAATTGACATCAATGCTGGACTTCCAAAATTAGATATTGTAGGAATGGTCAGTACCTCCATTAAAGAGAGTAAAGAACGTATTCGAAGTGCGATTAAGAATAGTGGAATGCAATTTCCCATCAAATCCATTACTGTCAATTTGGCTCCTGCAGATATTAAAAAAGAAGGGGCAATGTATGATTTGCCTATTGCCATTGCAATATTAGGTGCAACACAACAAGTTTGTGTCGATAGATTACAAGACTTAAAGCAATATGTCTTTTTAGGAGAATTGTCTTTAAGTGGAGAAGTTAAAAAAATCAATGGTGTTTTGCCAATGCTAATTAGTGCAAAAGAATTAGGGTATTCAAAATTTATTTTGCCTAAAGATAATGCAATGGAGGCTAGTTTTATTGAAGGTATAGAAGTGTATCCTGTTAAAAGTTTGAAAGAAGTTGTGGACTTTTTAGATCACAAAATACATATTCCCCCTATTGAAGCACATTCTTTTGAGAGTATGCGAACAAAACAACATACAGATGTAGATTTTAAGTATGTAAAAGGACAAAGTAGAGCAAAACGTGCTTTAGAAATAGCGGCAGCAGGGGGACATAATGTCTTGATGATTGGCCCACCGGGGAGTGGAAAGACTATGCTTGCCAGATGTTTTCCAACTATTTTACCTGATTTAACATTTAAAGAAGCACTAGAAGTGACAAAGATACATAGTATAGCAGGAATATTGGATCCTACCAAAGGAATTGTGTTTACAAGACCATTTCGTGCCCCACACCATACAGCGACTTTAGTTGCATTAACGGGTGGAGGCAAATATGCAAAACCTGGAGAAATAAGTTTGGCACATAATGGTGTTTTATTCTTAGATGAATTACCAGAGTATAATAGAAGTACGCTAGAATGTATGAGACAGCCACTAGAAGATGGTGTGATTACGGTAGCAAGGAATGAAGCAACCATTGAATATCCTGCTAATTTTACCTTAATTGCTAGTATGAATCCTTGTCCTTGTGGCAATTACGGGAGCAGAGATAAAGAATGTCGATGCACTCCACAAGCAATTCATCGATATTTGTCAAAATTGAGCGGACCACTTATGGATAGAATAGATATGCATATTGAGGTAGATAGTGTAACTTATCAAGATTTGACAAATGATGTGTTAGAAGAATCTAGTGATCAGATCAAACATCGTGTCAATCAAGCAAGAGCCATTCAGCTAGAAAGATATAAGAATGCAGATGGGATCTATGCGAATAGTAAGATGACACAGACAATGATGAAAAAATATTGTAAAATTAGTGAAGATAGTATGCAGTTATTGGATATGGCTTTTACAAAACTCAATTTGAGTGCCAGAGCATACAATAGAATTTTAAAAGTGGCTAGGACTATTGCAGATTTGGAAGGTAGTCAAGATATTATGGAAGAACATATCATGGAAGCAATATCTTACCGAAATTTAGATCACAAATATTGGGATAATTAAAATGTATCAACAAGAAGAAAAAATTGTAGTATGGTGGACATTATCTGGTATACCATCAAAAAAACAAATGGAACTAATAGACTATTATCAAGATATTAGCAAAGTCAAAATGTGTTGGGTAGAAGATAAAGTACATATGCAAAAAATTTTGACACAAGCACAATATCAAAAAGCAAATAGTATACAAGAAAAAGATGTTAACCAATTTTTAGCACAGTGTGACAAAGAAAGAATTTTTGTCCTAACTTGGTATAGTAGACTGTATCCAGAACAATTACGGAATATCAGTGATCCACCAACCGTGTTATTTTGCATGGGTAATATTAGACTATTATCTACTCCCATGCTTGCCATTGTTGGCACTAGAAGAATGACAAAATATGGAGCAGAAGTAACAGAAATGTTTGCTAAAGATATAGCTTGTAATGGCATTACGATTATCAGTGGTCTAGCTGATGGAGTAGATAGCAAAGCACATAGTAGTGCTCTTGCTGTCAAAGGCAAAACCATTGCAGTACTTGGAAGTGGGTTGCATCATGTATATCCATCTACGAATATTGGACTTGCTCAACAAATTATAGAACATGATGGACTGCTTATCAGTGAATATCTACCAGAAGAAAAAGCAAAAGTGTATTATTTTCCTATTCGCAATCGTATCATTGCTGGACTAAGTCAAGGTGTCTTAATCACAGAAGCTACTTGCAATAGTGGAAGTATGCATACTAAAAAATATGCTTTGGAATATGGTAAGAATTTGTATATTGTGCCTGCTAGAATTACAGATATATATTCGGCAGGGTGCAATCAAACTATTCAAGAATTACAAGGAAGCGTAGTGCTTAGTTCTAATGATATTTTACGTGATTATCCAATCGCACAAAAGGAAAAAGAAAAGCAAAATATTGTACAACTGACTGTAGATGAGAGCATCATTCTAGATGTATTAAGTACAAATGAATTGCATTTTGATGAAATTTTGGCACAAACAAAGAAAAGTGCCAAAGAACTGAATACCTTGTTGCTCCGTATGGAAATGCGAGGTATGATCACAAAATTACCGGGGAATTATTATCGAAAATAACGGAGGACTGAATGAATTTAGTCATAATCGAAGGTGTTGGTAAAAAAGATACCATACAAAAATATTTGGGAAAGGATTACGAAGTTGTGGCTTCTCAAGGGCATGTTAGAGATCTGCCTGAAAAAACATTAGGAGTCAATATTCGTAACAATTTTGAACCAGAATATGCTATATTACCAGACAAAAAAGATATTGTAGAAAAATTAAAGAAAAAAGCAAGCAAAGCAGACAAAATCTACATAGCGACTGACCCTGATAGAGAAGGGGAAGCTATTGCTTGGCATTTGTGTTATATTTTAGGACTGAATCCAAAAGATCCTATTAGAATTACCTTTAATGAAATCACGCATGATGCTGTGCAAAATGGATTGCATCACCCTAGATCACTAGATCTCAATCTAGTAGACGCACAGCAAACAAGACGTGTGCTAGATAGACTTGTAGGGTACAAATTAAGCGAGATTATGTGTAGAAAAATTCAACCAAAATTGAGCGCCGGCAGAGTACAAAGTACGACACTTAAAATGGTTGTTGATCGTGAAAACGAAATTCGTAACTTTGTTCCTAAAGAATATTGGACACTAACTGCACAACTCTATAATAAAGATCCAAAACAAATTTTTAAAGCAACACTGACCAAAATCAAAGGTAAAAAACATACAGTTGAGCACAAAGAAGATATGGATAAAATAGTAGCCTATCTTCAAAAATATCCATTTGTGGTAAAGAATGTGAAAAAAAGTGTAGGAAAAACACACCCAACAGCGCCTTATACCACAAGTACCATGCAACAAGATGCTTTAAACAAACTAGGTATGAGTGTAAAAAAGACCACAGCTTGTGCGCAAGCATTGTATGAAGGGGTGGAACTAGGAAGCGAAGGGAAAATTGCTTTAGTGACCTATATTCGTTCTGACTCTACACGTGTCGCACCAGAAGCAATGGCAATGGCAAAGGAATATATCAAGAAGAATTTTGGAGAAAAATATTTGCCAAAAACACAGAATATTTATAAGACAAAATCTTCTGCACAAGATGCGCACGAAGCCATTCGTCCTATCAATCTCAATCGTACACCAGAAAGTGTGAAGAATTTAATAAGTCCAGATAATTACAAACTATATCGTATGATTTATCAAAAATTCTTGGCAAGTCAAATGGCTGATAGTACACATAATAGTGTTGTAGCAGATATTAGTTGTGGCGAATGTGAATTTCGTGCCAGTGGTAAGACTCCATTATTTGATGGTTTTACCATTGTGTATGCAAAAGATAAGAAGCCAAAAATAGAAGAAACAATAGAAGAAGATGAAAGTCAAAATGGACTTTTACCAGAGATGGCAGAACAGGATATCTTGACAGTATCTGCGATCAATCCTATGCAAAAATTCACCAAAGCACCAAGTAGATATACAGAAGCAACTTTGATTAAAGAGATGGAAGATAAAGGAATTGGAAGACCAGCAACGTATGCTCCAACTTTAAGTACGATAGCCAGTCGTAATTATACAGAAAAAGAAGGAAAGTATCTTGTTCCTACCAAATTAGGAGAAGCTGTCAGTGCTATGCTAGAAAAATTCTTTGGTTCTATTATCAATGTAAAATTCACAGCTGATATGGAATCAAAACTCGACCAAGTGGCAGAAGAAGGTATTGATTGGCATCAAATTATCAAAGAATTTTATGCAGAGTTTGAAAAACTTTTATATACGGCAGATAAAGATAGTGTCAAAATAAAAGTAGAGCCAAAACCAACGAATTATATTTGTGACAAATGTGGTAGTCCAATGGTGATTCGTACAGGAAAATTTGGAGAATTCATCGCTTGTAGTAATTTTCCAAAATGTAAAAACATTCTTAATATTGTCAAAACGGTTGGTGTTTGTCCAAAATGTGGCAAAGATGTGATCGAGAAAAAGAGTAAAAAAGGCAAAGTTTTTTATGGGTGTAGCGATTATCCAAAATGTGACTTTGTTTCTTGGGAAATTCCTGTGGAAGAAAAATGTCCAAAATGTGGATCCTACATGACAAAGAAAGAATTGTATGGGAAAATTCGCATCAAATGTAGTAATGCGCAATGTGATTATCAAAGAACAGAAGAAAAAGAAAAGAAAAAGGAAGAAAATCAATCAGTATGATAAGAGTAAATGTAATTGGAGCAGGGCTTGCTGGAAGTGAAGCTTGTTATCAATTAGCAAAACGAGGATTAGAAGTACATCTATATGAGATGAAGCCAAAACAATTTTCGCCTGCACATAAGAACCCAAATTTTGCAGAACTTGTCTGTAGCAATTCTTTAAAAAGTGATTTGCTAGCCAGTGCTGGAGGAATGTTAAAAGGCGAACTACGTGCCATGGATAGTTTAGTGATCAAAATTGCTGATGAAGTAAAAGTTCCAGCTGGATCGGCATTAGCTGTAGATAGAGAGCTTTTTAGTCAAAAAATCACAGACACGATCAAATCTTTTTCTAATATTATCATTCATGAAGAAGAAATAAAAAACGTGGATACTTCTATTCCTACCATTCTTGCGACAGGACCACTCACAAGTGATGACCTTAGTCATTGGTTGCAACAATTTTTAGGGCAAGAACAATTTTACTTTTTTGACGCCATTGCACCTATTGTGAGTAAAGAAAGTCTTGATCCTGATAAGTATTACATTGCTGATAGATATGGAGAAGGATCGGGAGATTACATCAACTGTCCTATGAATGAAGCAGAATATGATCTGTTTTATCAAGAACTGATTCATGCCGAAATTGTACAACTAAAAGACTTTGAAAATAGCAAAGTTTTTGAAGGGTGTATGCCTGTAGAAGTATTAGCAAAACGTGGAAGAGAAAGTCTTCTTTTTGGTCCACTAAAACCTGTAGGACTGATCAATCCTAGAACAGGGAAAAAAGATTTTGCTGTAGTACAACTAAGGAAGGAAACAAAAAAAGACGATCTTTATAACCTAGTGGGCTTCCAAACCAATTTAACGTATAAAGAACAAAAAAGAGTATTTTCTTTGATTCCTGCTTTAAAAAATGCAGAATTTTATCGATATGGAGTCATGCACAAAAATTCTTATCTCAATGCTCCTAGTGTTCTTAATTGTTATTCTCAAGTAAAAAAATGTCCTAATGTATTTGTGGCTGGACAATTAAGTGGGGTGGAAGGATACATAGAAAGTATAGCCAGTGGTTTACTTTGTGCACTCAATATGATACAATATGTTAAGGGTTTGCCAATGATAGAATTTCCAGATACTACCATGTGTGGGGCACTATTACATTATATTGCCGAAGCTGATCCAAAACATTTTCAACCAATGAGTAGTAATATGGGAATTGTTGCACCCATAGAAAAAAGAATCAAAGATAAAAAAGAAAGATATACTCTATATGCGAATCGTGGCATTACGACTGTATGTCAGATTATGAAATCATTAGAGAGGGAGTAGATATATGGAACAATTTAGAGCAACTACCATCGTTGCAGTTAAAAAAGATGGTGTAACGGCACTTGCTGGAGATGGCCAAGTAACCTTAGGGGAGGCTATATCCAAAGGCAATGCAAGAAAAGTAAGACGTATCTATAATGATAATGTTGTGATAGGGTTTGCAGGAGGTGCTGCTGATGCTTTTGCACTAGAGGCACATTTTGAAGAATTATTGCAAAAATTTAGTGGTAATTTAATGCGTAGTGCTGTAGAACTTGCCAATGGATTTCGTGAAGACAAGTATCCAAGAAGACTGGAAGCAATGATGATTGTCGCAGACAAAGACCATCTGTTGCTTGTATCTGGTATGGGTGATGTCTATGAATGTGAAAAAGGTGTCATTGCTATTGGCTCTGGTGGAAATTATGCTCATGCAGCAGCTTTGGCATTAAAGGAAAATACCAATTTAAGTGCAAAAGAAATTGCTTTAAAAGCCATGAATATTGCTGCAGATATTTGTATATATACCAATCATAACATTATATGTGAGGAGGTGTAAGATGGAGTGGTCACCAAAAGAAATTGTTAGCGAACTAGATAAATATATTATTGGACAAGACAAAGCAAAAAGGGCAGTAGCTATTGCTCTTAGGAATAGATACCGTAGAAGTCAAGTTCCAAAAGAAATTCGTGATGAAATCACACCAAAAAATATTATTATGCAAGGACCAACCGGTGTAGGAAAAACAGAAATTGCTAGACGTCTAGCAAAACTAGTCAATGCACCATTCATTAAGGTAGAAGCTACAAAATTCACCGAAGTAGGATATGTAGGTAGAGATTGTGAAAGCATGATACGTGATCTAGTCGATATCAGTGTTAGACTTGTAAAAGAAGAAAAAATTGCTCAAGTCAAAGCAAGAGCTAAAGAAATCGTGGATAGTAGATTGGTAGACATTTTGGTTGCGAAGAAAAGAACAGAAGGTGTAGATGTTGAACAACTTCGTCAATCTATCAAACAAGATCTTGCTGACGGCAAACTAGAAAATGAAACGGTAGAAATTGGTGTTTCTGATGGAGGAGCAAAAGCTATTGGAATCATGCCGGGCATGGGAGCTGATATTGATCTTTCCCAAATGATTGGCAGTATTTTCCCACAACAAAGAAAGAAAAAATCCTTGCCAGTTTCTAAAGCTAGAGAAATCATGATGAGCGAAGAAGCTGATAAGCTTATTGATAATGATTCTGTCAATGCAGAAGCCATTAGACGTGCAGAGCAAGAAGGTATTGTCTTTATTGATGAAATTGATAAAATTGCCAGCAAGGGATCTACCAAAGGCCCTGATGTTAGCCGTGAAGGTGTGCAAAGAGATATTTTGCCACTGGTAGAAGGGTGTACAGTAACCACAAAATATGGAACGATTAAAACAGATTATATTTTGTTTATTGCTGCAGGTGCATTCCATGTTAGCAAAGTGGAAGACCTTATTCCAGAATTTCAAGGTAGATTCCCAATTCGAGTGGAATTGCTATCTTTAACAGAAAAAGATTTTTATCGTATTTTGACAGAGCCAAAGAATGCGCTGACACTACAATATGAAGAACTTTTAAAAGTGGATAATATTCGTTTGCAATTCACAGAAGATGCTTTGCACCAAATTGCAAGTATTGCGGAAAAAGAGAACGAAACCAGTGAAAATATTGGTGCAAGAAGATTGCATACGATATTAGAAACAGTATTAGAAGATATATCATTTAATGCCAATGGTAGACACCCAATGTTAGATGTGAAAATTGACAAAGAGTATGTAGACCAAGCATTGAAAGAAACAACAAAGAAATATGATTTGAAAAAATACATGTTGTAAAATAGGAGTAAAGTATGATTACGATACCAAAGGGGACAAAAGACGTATTGCCAAAAGATAGTTATAAGTGGCACAGAGTATATGATATTATTGCAGTATTACGTGACCAATATCACTTAAAAGAAATTATGACTCCAACTTTTGAACATACGGAATTATTTGAAAGAGGAGTAGGTGATGGTAGTGATATTGTTCGAAAAGAAATGTATACATTTTTAGATAAGGGCAATAGAAGTCTCACATTAAAACCAGAAGGGACAGCAGGGGTAGCACGTTCATTTATTGAAAACAATCTTGATAATGATATTTTGCCAATTAAAATGTATTATGTGACGCCATGTTTTAGATATGAAAGACCACAAGCAGGAAGACTGAGAGAACACCATCAATTTGGAGTGGAAATCTATGGATCGGATAGTGTGCTTGCCGATGTTGAAGCCATTAGTATTGCCTATCAATTCTATGTAAGAATGGGTATTCAACCAACAGTAGAACTCAATACTTTAGGGTGTGAACATTGTAGAGCAAATTATATTGATGCATTAAAAAAATATTATGCCCAACACCTTGATGCAATGTGTCCAGATTGTCAAGACAGATTTAAGAAGAACCCTTTGCGTATTCTAGATTGTAAAGTTCCAAGTTGTAAAGAAATTACAAAAAATGCACCAGTAGTTCGAGATTATGTTTGCGAAGATTGTAAAACAAAATTCGATACCATTTTAAAACTGCTGGATACCATGCATATTCCTTATAAAATCAATGATAGGTTGGTTAGAGGTATAGATTATTATACCAATCTTGTATTTGAGTTTATTGATGAGGATAAAAAACTTGGACAAAATGCATTAGGAGCAGGTGGAAGATATAATAATTTGATTGCCGAACTCGGTGGCAAAAGTGTTCCAGTCGTAGGTTTTGGAATTGGAATAGAAAGAATCTTGTTATATCTAGAAAACAAAGGGATTGCACTACCAGAAGACATAACGGTTGATTACTTTGTTGTCAGTGTGATTGATGATATGCAATATACTTTGCAAACAGTCCAAAAATTACGAAATCAAGGCTACAATGTAGATTTTGATTTGCTTAGTAGATCACTAAAAGCACAGTTCAAATATGCTAATAAGATAGGATCAAAATATGTTATTGTGATTGGACAAGATGAGTACGAAAGTGGTGTACTAACGGTTAAAAATATGGAAAACCACGAAGAAAAGAAAATGACATTAGAAGAAATTGTGAGGAAATAATGAAAAGAACAATGATTGCACATATTGTTCCAGAAACAGAAAGCAAAATCAGTGGCTGGGTGGAACGATTAAGAGATAGCAAATATATGATTTTTATGGTGGTGAAAGATAGATCAGGACATATTCAAGTAACTATTGAAAAAGAAAAAATGCCAGAGATTGTAAAGAGTTTAGAAGGCGTGATTGCTGGATCAGTAGTCAATGTGTATGGTGTAGCACATCTATCTGAATATGTAAAAATGGGAGGAATTGAGATGATTCCTACCAAAGTAGAAGTGGTGAGTTATGCAGAAGCTATGCCAATTACAGATAAGGCAAATATCGACCAAAGACTAGACTATCGATGGATTGATCTACGAGACGATGCAAAACGTTTTATTTTTGAAGTAGAAACAGTAGCTGAAATGGCAATGAGAGAATATTGCTTACAAAATCAATTTATTGAAATTCACACCCCAAAGATTAGTGCGCAATCTACCGAAGGGGGAAGTGAAGTATTTAAAACAGAATACTTTGGTCAAACAGCTTACTTAACACAAAGTCCACAATTATACAAACAAATGGCAATGGCAAGTGGATTTGAAAAAGTATTTGAAATTGGGCCATGTTTTAGGGCAGAACAGTCTTTTACTTCTAGACATGCCACAGAATTCATGTCTTTTGATGTGGAGATGAGTTATATTGACAATCATCATGATGTCATGGATATGGAAGAAGATATGCTAAAATATGTCTTAAAAAGAGTTCATGATACGTACGGTGACAAGATTAAAGAAGTCTTTGGGGTAGATGTGGTGGTGCCTACAGTGGCATTCCCAAGATTGACCTTTTTAGAAGCTATGGACATACTAGAAAAAGAATACCACTATCCAAAAAAAGATGATTTTGATCCAGAAAGTGAAAAATTGCTTTGCCAATATGCTATGAAGCACTATGGCAGTGAATTTGTTTTTATCACAGATTTCCCATTTGCAAATCGAGCATTTTATACCATGCAATCTGAGAACGGGAATTCAAAATCTTATGATTTACTTTGGAAAGATCAAGAAATCACCAGTGGGGCACAAAGAGAGCATAGAGTACAACAACTAGTCGAGAATATTGCTAGCAAGGGTATCAACCCAGAAAATATGAAAGGGTATGTTGACTTTTTCCGTTATGGTTGTCCAGCTCATGGTGGATATGCTATTGGAATCAATCGATTCGTGGCAAAACTATTAGGATTACCAAATATCAAAGAAGCAACATTTATTTTCCGTGGTCCAAATCGAATTATGCCATAAGGAGCAAAAGGTATGCAATTTTTAGAAAGAACAACAAGACTTTTAGGAGAAGAAAATATGCATATCCTAAAGGAAAAGCATATAGCAATCTTTGGTTGTGGAGGAGTAGGTGGCTATGTCGCAGAAATGTTGGCTCGTACAGGAATTGGGACAATGACACTGATTGACTTTGATGTTGTAGATGTCACGAATATCAATAGACAAATTATTGCTTTGCATAGTACTATTGGAAAGAAAAAAGTTGACGTATTAAAGGCAAGAATCTTAGACATCAATCCAGAATGCAATGTAATATGCAAAGATCAAAGATTTACGATAAGTTCATCAGAAGAATTGTTGCTTTCTCAGTATGACATGGTCGTAGACGCTATTGATATTGTTAAAGATAAATGTTACTTAATACATATGTGTCACGAAAAGAACATACCATGTATTAGTGCAATGGGAGCTGGAAGACGTATGGATATCCCTTCTTTTGAAGTAATGGATATTGCAAAAACAACGAATGATGGACTTGCCAAAGTTGTTCGAAAAAAATTAAAAGAATATGGTATGATGCATCATACAGTTGTTGCCACCAAAAGTTTACCAATAGATACCGGGACGGAGATTGGTAGTATTGCATATTATCCTGCGATGTGTGGGTGTGTAATTGCAAGCTATGTCATTCAACAACTGATTGCAGTCAAAGAACAAAATAAAAACATAATAAAAAGTGAGGGGAAATTATGAGTTTAAAACATATAGAAGAAAAAGATTTTGAAGAAATGGTTGTGAAAAACAACAAACTTGTCTTAGTGGATTTTTTTGCAACATGGTGTGGTCCATGTAGAATGCTTACTCCAGAACTTGAAAAAGTAGCAGAATCTGTACAAGAATATGCTGATGTTGTTAAGATTGATGTTGATGAAAATAGAAATCTAGCAAAACAATTCGGTGTGATGAGTATACCAACTTTGGTTGTTATGAAGAATGGGGCTGAAGTAGAAAGAGTGATCGGATTCCGTCAAAGTGCAGATCTAATCCAACTTCTAGCATTTT
>CALVJJ010000010.1 GCA_944332185.1 uncultured Clostridia bacterium | reverse complement strand
CTACCATTATATGTTGCACTTACACCTGTCAAGTATTGACTGTTGTTCACTTTAAAGTTGACACTGACATATTCTTGATAAATAGCTTGGATAGTATAACCATTTTGACCAAATGTTTCAAAGGAAATGGTATTACCTGTCATGGTAAAGGTCGTATTATGTTTGGTAAATGTTTGACTGCTTGTTGCTTCTGTACTTGCAACTTGCGTGTTCAATAATACTTTTTCTGTATAGGTATCAGAACCTACCACGATTTGTAATTGATATCCAGCCAATCTTAAACTATTGCTTACTGTTGGTACAGTAATAGTAATTGCTGTGCCAGAATCTACCACAAGATTTTTTTGTGTAGTACTTGGTGTTGTGAATTTTACATCATTAGGTAAACTAGCCCCACTGTTCACATCAGTTTGATACATGCTATTACCAATTTCAACATTATTGGTCGTCTGATAAGTTATTTGTATAGAAATATCAGATTGGCAGTCACTAATCGTAAGTGTAGAATTAAATAATGGTTGGCTATATGTACAATCTCCATTGACTGTCCAAGTAACGAATCGATAATTTGCTTTTGGAGTTGCTTTAAATGTTGCTGTTGAGAATGCTCCAAGAATAATTTGATCGTTCGTAAAACTATATTTACTATTTTCAGATTCACAAGTCACTGTACCTGCTGGGTTATTTTGGATCAATACTGTGTATTGTTCTTCTGTTACTGTAACAGTACATTGTTGTATTTGTGCAGAAAGACTTATAGTATACACATCATTTACATTTTGAGAAAGCATTGTATTACCAGTATTATCTTTAAAAACAACACTATCTAAGATAAATCCATCTTCTACAACAATTCTTGTGTTGGCAAGCGATCCTTGATCGTAGTAATTATTCTCATCTATGATCCAAACTTCTGCATCACTCACAGTGGCATTCTCAATTGTTGCACCTGTTTTTGTAATATCTTCTGTCACGTAATTGATGTTGACAGTTTTATCAAAATTAAGAGTAAATAATTGGATTTGATTGGTTTCAAAAACCATATTCCCATTGAAAGTATAACTTGTTCCATCAATAACATCTACAATACTTGTCGTTGGTGTAGGTCCATTATTGTAAGTATTGTCTATGTTTTGCACTACTTGTGAAGCAATACTTAGTACTCTTCTTGTAAAACGTGCTTTGGTACTACTTACAATAGAGCTACTAATGGTTACCTTGTCTCCTTCCAATAGACTAATCACAACATATTTGCCGTTACTATTCGTTCCGGTTGTAACTTTAGAACTCCAATCATAAGATGCATTATTTCTTACGACACTTACTGTATACGTTGCTAATCCATCTACAGAACTAAGTGCTTTTGTGTTTGTATTATAATTGGTGGTCTCCATCGTAATATTCACTATCTTACGATACAAAGCAATGTAGTATATTCTATTGCTTCCATTATACAAATTGCTTTCTGTTGCCGTAATCGAAAGAATATTATTATTGACTGTCACTCCATTACCAGAAGTTAGATATTTTCCTACAAGTGTCAAGGCAGAACCTACTGGAAGACTCGTTCCATAGTATTTTGCCCAACCCATGAATTGGTAAGATGCTCCATTTTTCAAATTGGCTGTATATGTAATCGTGCTATTTGGATTGACTGATCCACTTGCTGGATTCATCGTAATCGTTGCAAAATCTGTATACACTTTATTGTCTATTTCGTTGACTACCCCATAATTAGCAGTTAATACATACGCTAGTTTGTAGTACACAACAAACTCTGTATCCCCTGTAATTTCAAAGTTTCCTGTATATCCATTTTGACCAGATATGTCTATTGGTTTAGGATCATTATCTGGTTGTACTGGACATGAACAACTACAATTACTAGAGATTTTTCGTGCGATCTTATATGGATAGTATTTTCTTCCTAAACTATCTGTATAAGGATTTGCTTTGACAGTAATTGATGTCCCACAAAGAACTCTTGCACTGGATACGCTTACATAAGAACTTGCATTTACTCCACTTGGAAGTCCTTCTGTATCTTCATCATTGATAGATACATCATGGTATTCTTGCACAACATATACATACTCTGCTACTGTACTATCTCCAGAAATTACTTTGAGTTCTGTACTACTGACAGTAGGATACGTTCCTGTATTTTGTGTGAGCAATTGAGATTCTTCTCCAAGTTTTGCCCAGCCAAGATATACATAGTTGCTATCAGTTTTCGTGATAGTAAAATGTGCTGTATTGCCATAAATATAGATATCTTCCTTACCTATTGTACCAACAGCTTGATCTTGGCTACCTTTTCCAATCGTAATACTACTAATTGTATGATATTCTCCACAAGAAGCACAATACACTTTTACCGTATTGGCACTAATTTTTCCTGTGGTAAGCCAGTTGGCTGTCATGGTAGTATCTGCATTAAAATTGCTATCTACTATGATACTGCTATCTACCACACTGGCACTACCAATAGGTATTGGATTTTGGTTACAGGTATTCGTCGTGGTTCCACGTACTACTGTCACTCCATTATAATAATACCTTTCTGGATCACTTTCTGTGGCAGTGACTGTTGCCGTACTAAAATATCCCATGACTAATGTGCTTTTTGTACCTAATACTTGTGCTGTATTTTTACTAGTTGTATTTGTAACTCTTAATGTCCCACCTTTTACCGTTGCATTACTTGCATAATCATAAACTGTTAATGTATATGATTGTTCTGTAAAGGCACCCTGAGCACTACCTAATGGACCTGATAATGTAACTGAATATGTTGTATTGTTAATTGTGTTATTACCTATTTTTAGATTGGTAAAATTATACCCTATATTAGCCGTAGATTCATACGTAATTGTTGCCCCACTTGGATACATATTATGAGTGTTCACTGCTGATGTATTGACACTAATATTGACTTCTCCACCTACTCTATTGTCTGCAGCAATATCTGATTCATTCGTTGTAGTGTTGGTGATGATATTACTAAGATTGCCTACTTCTGGTACTTGCCAAATAGCATTCAGTCTTACTTTAAAATTCATATTGGTTTTGTAAGATGATGGCAAAGTGCTCATAGACACTCTGTAATTATTGCCATCACTTACTTTGTTACCAATATTTACACTCGTGGTATTCATATACATAGCATCTACAATATAGTAGTAGGCACTTCCTGTTGGATTGCTGGTTGCATCATAGCTTTGTGCCTTTGGCATCGTAATATACGCATTGGTAATTGCACCAAAATGTCCAATTTTTGTAGTATTATCAGTAACTGTATTACTGGTCACTGTTATTACAAAATTACTATTTTGATTGGTTGTTGCTACTGCAATACCATTATTATAGAATTCCAATGTTTTGGATAACGTATATGCTTTTTCTATAGATATAATCTCAATTTCAAGATCAGATGTGACTACAATAGTTTTACTTGTAACACTAACATATTCATTCCATATACCATTTTGTTTAACTCTCAGTGTAGTAGTATAACCATCTATTACTGGAATAGATAACGTAATACTTGCACCATTTTGAATCCAAACATTATTAACCACTGTATTACAACTATTTTGATAATACTCTCCACTTACATTCCAACTTCCCGCTGTAGATGTATTAGGAGATACTTGAATACTAGTAGAAGTATTTTGGATAGCACTCGTACTACTTATTGTCAATTTTGGTGTAGCAAATGTCGTTCTACCATTTGTTACATTCTGTGTTGTAAATGTAATGTCGTTAGTGCTTAGTGTCCAACTTTCTTTGATAGCAAAACTAATGGTTTGACTGCTGGTTGTATTTTTATTGTTTGTCGCAATCGTTCCTTTCCAACTATCCGTTCCTGTCGTCACTGAACTAGATACCAAATTGCTACCAACTGAAACTGATCCATACGTATATCTTGGATCATTGGTTTCTAGTACTATATAGAATTTTCCAAACACATAGGTAGGAATGGTAATTTCACCATTTACTATTGTATTATCAATAGTATAATCAGCATTCGTAATATCATAAACTTCTTTGCCTTCATCAAGATAATATTCATATATTTTGATTGTTCCAAAATCAGCAATTTTAATATTCCCATTGATTCTGTAATTCACAACTAAATTATATGGTTTTTCTTGAATCTTTAATGTGAATTGATAATTTTGTGCATCTGCAAATCCAGATATTCCCGTATAAGCTTCTTTTATTTGTGACAAATCTATCATGAGATAATACATGGTATACGTATTATCATTCTTTTGCATGACATAATCAAATTTTGTACTTCCATCTGCTAATGTCAAACTATAACCATACATACCATCGTTAGTTGGTAATGTAAAACTATATGGAACGACTTGCGTATTGTTTACATTCCCGAAGCCTTGCCATGAAACTAGGTTGACTCCTTCTGGCACGGTATATTGTATTTTAATATAATTACCAACTAAAGTTACCTTGTCTCCAGTAACAACTTCAAAGGAAATATGATCATTCTTAATAAGATCTAATAATGTCGAAGATGTGGTCTGATTATATGTACCAACACTATAAATTAGATTGCTAACATTCCCATATTCACTTGTTTTTGAAGCAAATAATTGAGAAGAATTCGTCATATCTAATACAATGCTGTTCGTGTAATTATAGTATGGCAAATAGGTAATAGCCGCATAGACTGTTGCTCCCCCTATTGCATGTCCTGTCCAGTCTGCACTTGGACTAGCTTTTCTTACGAATCCCCATGTATTACTACCCAAATTGGTCCCCGTTATTTCTTCAAAATCTTCCGCATACGAAGTATTGCTACCAATTGTAATAATATAAGATTCTACTCCATAACGATTAACTTTGCCATTTATGGTCTCTTGGCCATCTGGATTATCTGATCTAAAGATTGCATATCTTTCCCCGACAGTTACCGTATAAGAATAATAACTATATGCACTACCTGTACTCGTAATAGCATTACCACTATTGTCTTTGTTGAGTTTGAGAATATAATACCCGTTGTATTTGATATAATCAATCATTTGTCGTGTTGCTTTGGCAGATGTCCCCTGTTGTTCTTGCAAATAATTGATATATTTTATTGTCCACGTATTACCATCTAAAGATAAAGTCAATTCATTGGTACTAAAAGTATGTTTGTATGGATCTAGATACGTGGTATTTCTTTCTAATGCTAGATCTGCCAATTGACTAACAAGTAATCTTGGCATATTAACATCAGTACGATTTTTACCGACCAACAATGTCATAGTAGGAATACGGAATGTGACGTGTACATTAGCAGTTGTACCCTTATTGGTGTTTGGACAAGATAACACTAGTTCATAAGTATTGTTGGCACCATTGACTCCTGTATAATTTAACAACCATGATTCTATGGTATAATTTTCTTTTTGAGCAGCAATGGTCAATACCTGTCCGACACTATAATATTTTTTACCATCTATGGTAAAGGTAGTTGTGTTATATCCTGTCGTGACATTATTAGATGTCTTAGTAGATACACTGCTTACAGATGCAGAAGGATCTGCTCCACTAGTTGTACCATATCCACCACCAATTTCTGTAGTCAAATTCAAAGTCACCAGTCGTAATACTGTGAATGTTTTGGTCACATCGGCCTGACCTACTGTTATAGAATAACTTTGTAGACTTGTAGTAGAAGCAGCATATGAACTCTTCCCATCACAATAAATTGCATAAGCTTCAGTCGAATTGATGCGTATTGTATATTGAATAGAAGCTCTTGATCTAACAGAGAACAGTAAAGGTTCTCCAGTTTCTGTTGTTTTTTCTTCTGTTGTTGATACTCCATCTACTGTTTGCTTAATGGTTACCGTATAATTTTTACCATCAGCTATACCATCATTATTCGTATCGCAATCATACTGATCGGTATCATACTGGATCGTTAGTGTATACAAAGCATTGACATATACCATTGTATACAATACACCACTATCACTCGTATATTGATACCTAGATAATGAAGTATCTGTCACACTGATAGCAGCATAATCACTAGTAGATCCTGTTGGATTCTTCGTACTACTTCCATATAGGTATCTTTCATTCCCTGTTGCGTGGGTATAGTCTACTACTTTAATAGCTCGTAGGAACAACCATTCTTTGGTCGTATCGCAAGCATCTTTTGTAAACTGTATATCTTGATCTAGGTCTGCATAAATCGTTTTTGTTTCATTGCCTATTGTGGCTGTTTGATCTCCATTGTATGTAACAACAAAAGATTTTGTACCTGATACCGTATTCCCTACATTCGTATTATCAATCGTGACAGCATAATATGGCTTAATGGTAAAGGTCGATGCCCCTGTTACGTTGCTAATAGATAGTATAGAGTCTACATCTGCTGTTGTATTACCCGTGAGACTTACAGTGGCATTGCTGACACCACCGATGGTAGACTTTGTATTGTAATCATAAATAATTGTTTCACCTTGAGTAATATTCCCAATGACATTCTTCGTATTCGTCACTCTCAAAGCAACATCATAACTTCCCATGTATCCAAAACCGATACTTGCTGAAGTAGAATATGTAGTCCCTGTACCCTTCATGGTAACAGAAGTATAATATGTAGCTTGTACCACTTTCACACCATATGATACAAGATGTATTTTAATCACTGTATCTTCTGTCACATGGATTGCTTCTGAGATTGATGAAATAGCAGTATCTTGCTCAACATCATTGATCGTCCAAGATTTAATGAGTCCATTGTATGACACCCAATTGGTAGCTTGTGTAACATTGAGTGGGAAATTGGCTACATTCCCCGTATTCACAGTATAAGATCTATCAGCAGAAATTGTATTGATCGTATATCCATTGACAGTGTTATTCCTATTACTTGCATTATTTAGGTAAAAATTGACTTTGACAGTATGGGTCTCTCTGCCCATAAAACCTGTCAGAATTGGATATCCATAGTTGTTGTATTGTCCTGTACTGCTATTCCATGCATTGTCTGTGGTGGTAGAGATACCATCGGCATTCACAGATACATAGCCAAATTTACCATACCTTATTAAATCGTCCACAATAGACCACTCTCTTAATTGTGATGCATCTGTTAATTGTGTATAACCTGTTGTATTAGAATTAGGAATTAAGCCATAACTGTATTTTGGATTACTAGAACTCTTCATACCTGAAATTGCATATTTTGCATTGGTAATGGCGTAACAAGCTTCTAACGTTGATGATATACGTCCTACAATACCACCACTGGTATTTCCTGTTACAGAAGCAAAAGAATAACAATATTTTATATATGCTGTAGCAACTCCTGCAATTCCACCAACATAAGAGCTAGTTCCTACTCCTTCTATTATTACATCCTCAGAAACAAAACTTCTTAGTAATTTTCCATTATTATTTCCAACAATACCACCAACTACACCACCTTTAAGAGTGCCACTTAACACAGCGCAATCAGTAATAGTAGCACTACCACTCATTAAATAAGCCGTTATTCCTCCTACATAATAAGTGCTTGATAAATAATCAATATTTTTTAAATATAAATTTTGAACTGTATTACCAACGGCAGCAAATAGACCTATATCATAACCCCCATAAGATTGTGCACATAAAATTTTCACATTTGAGATGGTATGTCCTTGCCCATTAAACATTCCATAAAAACCACTAATTCCATTACCATTGGTTAAATTTTTCCCGACTGGTTGTGAATATTTGCCATCTAGATTGAGATCAGTAGCAAGATTGATGGTTTTTCCTGAAAAATTATTTCCATTGGCTGCCATATAGGCGAATCTTGCCCAGTCATCGACACTACTAATCGTATAAGTATCAGTAGCAGTCTCAGTGAGCGAAGTTGTAGCTAGACTTGCTGCATAGCGAGTCCATGTTTTTTGCTTTAAGGTTACTCTAAAACCTATTGTCCCTGAAGTATATTTTGAAGAACTAAAGGACACTCCTTTTTCCTCTGGATCAGAGCTAGTAGATGTAGTGATTGTTACATTTGAACCACTATAGGTATAAGATGATTCATAAGTTTGACCTGTACTTTCATAGAGAGAATACCAATAGGAAGAATACCCTGATAGTCTAATGTATCCATTCCCAAAGGAAGCATAATGTGTGATAGATCCAGATATAGAAGAAACTGCATAATCTGGATTAGCAACCCCTGTACTATCGTATACATAAATATGATATTCCAGTCCATTCGGTAAAGTCGTTGGCATATCTGTGGTTGAATACCCTTCGAGTTCAGTAGACCAAGACAATGTAATTGCAGATGAGCCAGCTGTAAAATCAAAATATAGATCACTTGTAACAATGAAGGATTCTGAAAACTCCCATTGTTTTGTGTTTTGATTATAATCTCCCACAATGATCCCTTCCAATTCAGAATCATTTAAGTATAACCAATACCCTTTTTCTGCTGCTGCATTTACTGTAATTGTTGTACCATATGGATATTGTCCACCATCTGAAGCACTAACCACATGATCACCTTTTGTCACAAAAACAGTATATAAATTGTCGAACAAATACATAGATAATACAGTATTACTGGCTGGCATGGTTAAACTAATGGTTCTAGATTGTACTTGATCTGCCTGACCATTTGCTTGGGATAAAGGTCCATCAATCCATGTAGTAGATCTTTTCATTCCTTGATACCAATAATTGGTACTAAGGTTAGCTATGGAGATCGTAATGGTAGAACCATAAGGTACTGTTTGAGAAAACATACTTGTATCTTCTTCTACCATGTATCCATTGATAGATATATCTACACCATTTCCTACTCCAATGGAATTGCTTGTCACATTATCTATGACACCTTTTAGATCTAATTGGTAAGAATTCAGTGTAAAGACTACTTTAAAGTAATACGTCGTTCCATTGTTACCATTTGGAATACTATATGTATATGGATTAGCAGTGGAACTTACAGTTTCTGAAGATGCTACAGTTGTCCCTACACCAACACCAGCATACGTCCACCCAGTAGCCACGGTAGGTGTAATTCTAATTTTGGTATTGTATCTTATCTTAAGTGTTGTACTACTAGACAACCAACTTGTTTGACTATAATAAGAAGACTCATAAGTACCATCATTGGCAACATCAATCTCGATCCTAAACCTATTACTACTAGCATTGGAAGCACTTCCATTGGTCAAGGTAGCAATATTGAGATTGTACGTTTTGTAATAGAATAAAGCATGTAAATAATATGTTTTCGCCGATGAAACACTTGGAGTATTAAACATTCCATCACTAGCAATTGAGGTACCTGAAGTATAACTAGTGCTAGATGTACTGTATAATATAGCATTGATTTCGTATCCATCTCCTCTTTTTACAGTAATCTTCATAGGCACACCAGAGTAGGTAACGATTCTATAATTAGCTAAACTAGCTACACTGCTGTATGTTTTTTCATATATACCATCTATATTTTCATCTATTGATATCGAAAGGTCATTCGTTAATAATGTAGATTGTTTTGTATAGGTAGAACTTGTCAATGATCGTAACCATGCAACAGTATTAAAGGTTATTTGATAAGATTCGTAATGTACTGTCACATAATAATTATTATCAGAAAGAGAAAATGTACACCATGAATCAGTCACATCTTTATCTGTTGTTTTAACAGTATCAAATCCATACCCTGTGTTTTCCCAATAAGAATTCACATAACTGCTAATACTTATTTTAGAACCATATTTAAAAATATAAGAATAAGTCTGCACAGAAGTCAAAGTTGTAGAATATTCATATGTACCATCTAAATCTTGATCTACATTGATACCTAGACTAGTGCTTGCTGGTATATCAGAATACCCACCATTGATCGTTGCACTTAACTGCAATCTATATGTTTTTCTTGTAAACGATAAATTTACATAATACATGTAAAAATCTTGTTCAGTTATATTGGTCAGCTGAAATGTATAGGTAGTGTCATTACTTGTAGGTGGATCTTCAAAAGTTTGTCCATGAGCTAATTCTTTAAAATTCCAACCCGTTGCAGGTATAGATATGATCGTAATAAAAGAACCATAAGGAATCATATAATTTTGATTAGCAGAAGAGAAAGAACTAAGATTGTTAAAAACTTGGTCAAAATTTCCATCGCCGTTTTCATCTATTTTTACAGTAAATTTATTATACAATAATGTATCTCGCTGAACATTATCTTCTATCCCTCTTACCTTTAAATCATAAGTAGTAATATCAAAAAACAAATCCACATAGTAATTAAGTGCTGATATATTACCCATGGTAAAAATATAGCTTATAGAAGTAGACATGATATTATGATCCCATTGTGAAGCATAATGTCCTATTCCTTTATAGATCCAACCTTTAGCCACATATACCGTAACTCTTACTCTTGCTTGATAAGGGACCATTATACACCCTGTTTGACTGGAAGCCCAATCTGCAACAATACCAGAATTATATTCGTATGTCCCGTCACCATATCTATCAATCTCTACTCTAAAATTATTAGGTGCTGTAGCATCATCATTTCCTGATCCTGCACTATACTGATCATTCAAATATGCGTTAAAATCCACATGATATGTTTGGTAGACATCAATAGTTACTCTTTTGTTAACAATATCAGACTCTGACAATCTATAAGCATAAATATTAAAATTACCATATGTGGCTACAGGTGTACTATTTCCATTCACTTCAACTACAAATTTATCATAACTTGAAGAGGGAAAAGCATAATACACAATGATTGTTTCTAAAGAATCTTGATCGCTAATATAACTAAAATTACCGTTTATATTGTAAGTATAAGCACTGTTAATTCCAAAAAATACACCTTCATCGGCTGGGCTAAAAGTTCCAGGCGCACCATATTCATTGAGACTACTATCCCCTTCATAACCATATCTTTCCTCACCAAATGTGATAAGTGAATAGTTATTTCCTGAAACATAAGAAAGAGTATAAGAATTATAACTGTACCAATTTGGTGTAGATGTTAAATCGACCTGTTCTCTTTCCAACCAAAAATAACCTGAATTCAAGGTTTGATTATGAATAGTCAAAGCTAATGTTGAAGTATACGCAGCTTCCACATCAGAAGAAGATTGGTTGGCCAAATAGACCATATTACCACTAATGACAGACAAGATCATGATGATACCGACTAATAAGCTACGAATTAGGTAGGCATAAGGGTGACGTACGTGTTTTGGTTTGATTGGACAACCATCTTCACGATAGCGAAGTTTGATCTCGGTATTCACAGCAAAAGAAGCAGATGTTTCTTCTGCCTTGGTATGTACCATATCACTGTCTTTCAAAATCCTTTTTTCTTGGATCTCATCATGAAAAGACTGATTTTGACCAGTATAACTATCAGCATCTTCTTTATTCATGATCTTGTCCGTTTTCGCTTTTTCTTCTTCCCAATCCATGTTCATTTACCTACTTTTAGTGTTGACTGTTTCTAAAATTTTATTATGTATTCTCGTATCTTTAAAAGAATATATTTATCATAATTTTCAATTTCCTGTATGCTGATCGATTAGAATTAAATAGTATATAATTTCGAAAAGTTTCGTATCGATTATCATACCCATCATAATCATATTAGTATCTTACAATCTACATATAAAAACATGAAAAATATTGCAATTTTGTATTTTGTTTTATGATATAGTTTGTTTCTTATATATTATTTATAATATAATATATAGCAGTACTAATCTGTATGTAGTTTATAATAAATAAAATTTTTTGGCAAATATTTATCGACAATTTTTTACATTTTTATGACTTTATTAAAGAATAAAAATTTATACTTATTATGAAAAATTTTTGATATAAAAAATTATCATTTACCATCATGTTTGCAATTTATTTTTCTATCATTTACTCTTGTTTTTATGTTAACAATACAAAATCAAATTTTATCAAATTGAAACAAACAAAATTTAAAAAAGGCTTTATGTTTGATTACATAACACCTTTGATATTTTTTTAACTAAATGATCCTTGTATTTGATTCATCTTAAAAAAATTTTTGCAATTTTTGAATGCTTTTTAAACACTAAAAAAACATCTTTATTATTTTACATCTTTTATAAAACACGATACGAGTCTTTTCCTAATTTTGATGCAAACACCATACTATACCTCCTAATTATGTTTTAGTACACCATAAATTGACAAAACTTGACACTATTTTTGAAACATGAAATTTTTGGTACTTAGTCGTATTGCTTGTCTTACACTATTGTTTGTGATAGCTATAATGATAAATATTTTCTCCCTATCAAGAAGCCAAAAAAGAGAACTAGATATTGTATCTAATTCTCTAAATCATGACACTAGTTTTAACAGTGCTAGAGTATCCCATCTTATTTTTTCATGGCATCAATACTGCTAATAATGGTCTTTCTATGTTCTTCATGTTGTTGTAATTTTTCTTTTTCAGCATCTACTAATTTTTGTGGAGCTTTGGAAACAAACCCTGCATTATTAAGCATAGATTTTGACCTAGCGATCTCTTTATCAATTTTTTCTAGTTCTTTAGTTAGCCTTAGTATCTCTGCTTCTTTATCTACCATATCATCTACTGGCAAATATAGTTTGACGTGTTTTGCTACAATCATTTTAGCATTGTCACATTTTCCTTTACAAATTTCTTTGCCAAACGCTAATTTTGGAATAGCGTACAATACACTATTGATAATCTCTTCTGCATCTAGTATCTCAATATAGATATTGGTTCTAATATTGTCTGCAACATTCATTTCTGCACGAATATTTCTTACTCCACGAATGGCTTCCATAAGATCTTCTATAATATCTCTATGATCTACGAAAAGCAATTCTTTGTCAATATGTGGGAAACTATCTATCATGATAGATGGTCCGTGATTTGGTAAATTTTGGTAAATTTCTTCCGTTACGAATGGACAAATAGGATGCAATAGTTTTAAGATTTTGTCTAGAATATATACTAAAATATTGATGGTATCATTCCTAATTTGTGGATCATTGCTATATAATTTTGGCTTTATTCCTTCAATATACCAGTCACAGAATTTTGTCCAAACAAATTCATAAATAGAACTAGCCACGACTGATAAATCATATTTTTCATAACTTTTTTCCACTTCTTCTATCGTATGACTAAGTTCTGTTAAAATATATTCATCTAATCCATCAAGAGCAATAGTATGAATATCTTTTAGCACAAAATCTGCTTGTTTTAAGCTTTCTAACACAAATCTACTTGCATTCCATAGTTTATTTAGGAAATTCCTACTGGTTTCGATTTTTTCCATACCAAATTTGGCGTCCATTCCAATAGCCGTTCCCATCACTAAACTATAACGTAATGCATCTGTACCATATTTTTCAATCATCTCTACTGGATCTATTCCGTTTCCCAAAGATTTACTCATTTTTCTGCCCAAATTGTCACGTACTAACCCGTGCATTAGCACTTCTTTGAAAGGAATTTGTCCCATATATTCCAAGCCACTAAAAATCATTCTTGCTACCCAGAAAAAGATGATATCATAAGCTGTGATCATCAAACTAGTAGGATAAAAATATGCCAAATCTTCTGTTTTATTTGGCCAACCCAATGTACTAAATGGCCATAATGCAGAACTAAACCATGTATCCAAAGCATCTTCGTCTTGTGTTAAATGAGTAGATCCACAATGAGGACATACAGTAGGATCTTCTAATTCTACTATTTTTTGTCCACAATCTTCACAAGTAAAAACAGGAATTCGATGTCCTGACCAAAGTTGTCTACTGATGCACCAATCATCAATATTTTCCATCCAACTTAAGTACAAATTTTCAAAGCGTTTTGGAACAAATTTTAGTTGTCCATCTTTCACAACATCAATCGCTGGTTTTGCCAATTCCTTCATTCTAACGTACCATTGTTTTGAAAGCATTGGTTCGATCACAGAATGACAACGTTGACAATGTCCTACCTTGTTGTCGTATTTTTCTATTTTTTCGATCAAGTCAAGGTTTTTTAGGTCTTCTACAACTTTTTCTCGACAAGCAAATCGATCCAAACCACAATACTCAGCACCTGCATTTTCATTCATCGTGCCATCTAAATTGATGGTTTGTATCATTGGTAAATGATGTCTTTTCCCTACTTCATAATCATTTGGATCATGTGCTGGTGTAATTTTCACCATACCTGTCCCAAATTCCTTATCGACATAAGCATCTGCGATGATTGGAATAGCCCTATGTACCAGTGGCAAATCCAACATTTTTCCCACAATTCCAGTATATCTTTCATCAGTAGGATTGACTGCAACTGCCACATCTCCCATGAGTGTTTCTGGACGCGTGGTTGCTACTACAATATATCCGCTTCCATCTTGGAATGGATATCTTATATGATAAATATACCCATGATGATCTTCATATTCAACTTCAATATTGGATAGTGCTGTATGACAAGAACAACACCAGTTGGTAATACGATCCCCTTGATAAATTAACCCTTTATCATACAAATGTTTGAAGGCATAACGTACAGATTTTTGTCTATCTTCGTCCATGGTAAAAGCTAGTCTATCCCAGTCACAACTCACACCCATTTGTTTGAATTGTTCTAAAATCAAATTACCATATTGATGATACCATTTTTGCATTTCTTCAAGAAAAGCCTTCCTACCCAACATTTCTTTGGTCTTGCCTTCTTTCTTCAATTTTTCTACAACCTTCACTTCTGTCGCAAGAGCAGCATGATCAGTCCCCGGCAACAATAATGCTTCATATCCTTGCATTCTTTTATACCTAATGATCGTGTCTTGCAAAGTAGTAGTATAAGCATGACCAATATGCAACTTACTCGTAATATTTGGTGGTGGCATGATGATGGTAAAAGGACTTTTGTTTTTATTCACATTGGCTTTAAAATACCCTTTATCAAGCCACATGCTATAAATATCTTTTTCATAACTTTTTGGATCTAATGTTTTGTTCATATTCTTTCCTTTGTCTAAAATTTCATCAATTATGATAATCATATCAAATTATCTTGATTTTGACAAGAATTTTTATCATCTATTTTTTCCAATTTTACGCACTACAACGTAAAAAAAAGAGCCGAAGCTCTTAAAATTCTTTAAAAATTAAAATCAGCATGGATACAAATAAACACCCCAATCCTAACGCTTTAAAAATTAAATACACAGTATCATGATCATCAATATCATTCGTGCGTCTAATTGCTCTTGCTAATCTTCTTGCCATCACGGACAATACCAAACCAATAATGGCAAAAATCACCCCAGCAACCACTGTTTTTAGTTGAAAACGTTCGACAATCACGCTTATCATCGTATTCCATATTTCAGAAAATGTAATTAAAAACATATTCAAATCTCCACTTTAAAAACGGTAAGACATCAAAAACAGTCTACTCCTACCCTATTTTTTACTCATTGTATCACACTTTTTTTAGAAAGACAAGACCTAAACTCAATTTTTTTCACAAACATACCGACATCTAGAATAAAATATTATAGTTTCTACGACATAAGGAGGTCAACATGAAGAAACTATCTATTATTTTAGCAGTCCTCGTCATTACTTTTGTATCTCTTATGGGTTGCTCTTGTCAAAAAGATGATAACATCATTCGTGTCAACGAAGTTACACATAGTATTTTTTATGCCCCATTTTACGTTGCGATGAATAAAGGATATTTTGAAGAAGAAGGCTATACCATTGAATTAACCAATGGTGGTGGAAGCGATAAAAGTATGACAGCTGTATTATCTAATAGTGCAGATATTGCACTGCTAGGTCCAGAAACCAGTGTTTATGTAGCCAGTCAAGACAAAAAAGATTTGCCAATTATTTTTGGTCAATTAACAAAACGCGATGGTTCTTTTTTATTTGGTCGAACACAAGAAACCAATTTTGATTGGACGAATCTAGAAAATACCGAAATCATAGCCGGTAGAAAAGGTGGATTGCCAGCTATGACATTAGAATATGTCCTAAATCAAAAAGGATATTATGATGGGCAAAATATTACACTCAATTATGACATTAGTTTTAACAATATGGGCCCAGCATTCGTAGCTGGTACAGGAGATTATACCACCCTATTTGAGCCTACTGCCACTGAATTAGAAAATGCAGGCAAAGGATATATCGTTACGAGCATTGGGCAAGATTCTGGAGAAGTTCCATACACTTGCTTTATGGCAAATCGTTCCTACTTAGATAAGAATGAAGATCAAATTAAAAAATTCTTACGTGCAGTCGTAAAAGGCTACCAATTCTTAACCACAGGCAATCTAGATGAAGTTGCTCAAAGTTTACTACCTTCTTTCCCTGGCACAGATATTCAATCCATAAAATATGCCATTGAAAGTTATAAACAAATTGATGCCTGGAACGATACCCCTGTTATGACAGAAGACTCCTACCAAAGATTATTAGCCATTATGGAAAATGCAGGTCAAATCACAAAACAAGTTGCTTTCCAAACTGTAGTGGACAATTCTTATGCTATAGAAGTCATGAAAGAATTTGTATAAAACATGATATGTAGTAGTCCTAATCAGCAATACTTGATGTTTGTATAAGATCAACCAACAATCAATTTTTTAAAAATTTGACAAATAATAAAAAATAACAATGGAAGTGTTTTGCTAAACACTTCCTTTTTGTATAATTATACATTTTTAAAGGAACAAAATTTCTATTTTTTACGTACAATGGAATGAGCAATACTGCTCATTGGAGTTCAATATGGAAGTATTAAAACTAGAAAATGTTGGTCTTACGTATTTTAGTCAAAACGGCGAAACACAAGCCCTAAAAGACATTACTTTTTCAGTGCATGATGGGGAATTCATTAGTATTGTTGGACCAAGTGGCTGTGGGAAAACAACCATATTATCCATTATTGCAAAACTTATCAAACCAACTGTCGGTACTATCATATTTCATCAAAAAGACAAACATACACTTACCGGTTATATGCTCCAAAAAGATGAATTATTTGAGTGGAGAACGATTATAAAAAATGTTATGATTGGACTCGAAATACAGAAAAAGAACAATAAAAACACTGTAAAATTTGCCAATCAATTACTTGATAAATATGGATTGAAGGAATTTAAAAAACAACACCCTTCGCAATTATCTGGAGGTATGAGACAAAGAGTAGCTCTGATTAGAACACTGGTATTAGAACCAGAAGTTTTGCTATTAGATGAACCATTTTCTGCCCTAGATTACCAGACTAGAATGGCTGTGTGTGATGATGTCAAAGATATTCTCAATAAAGAAAAAAAAGCAGCTATTTTGGTAACACATGATATATCTGAAGCGATTAGTTTATCAGACAGAATCATTGTGTTATCCAAACGCCCTGCTACGATAAAAAAAGAATACCAGTTGCAATTTGATTCTCATCTTACTCCATTACAACGAAGAGAAGATAAGAAATTTCAAATGTATTTTGATCAAATATGGAAGGATTTACAATATGATGAAACATAATCAACACTTACTTACACAAAAACCAACGTATTCTAAAGAATATCAAAAATATAAACATCAACAAACACGTAAAAAAATATTTATTTTTTCAAGCCAAATTATTCTATTTGTTGTTATCGTTTTACTATGGGAGATCTTGGCGAAATACAATATTATTGATAATTTCATTACTAGCTCACCAAGTAAAATATGGCATACCATAGCATCTTCTTTAAAAGATGGATCATTATTATACCATTCTTGGATTTCCTTAAGTGAGACGATCATTGCTTTTTTAATAGCTACATTTTTGGGTAGTTTTATTGCCATCATCTTGTGGTGGAATGAAACCATTAGAAAGATATTAGAACCATATATCGTTGTCTTGAATAGTTTACCAAAAATTGCTCTTGGTCCTATGATCATTGTTTGGGTAGGAGTAGGAACACAAGCCATCATTGTTATGGCTGTCATGATCATGATTGTCATTACCATTATCAGTATGTTAAACTCTTTTCTTTCCTGTGAACCAAACAAAATCTTACTTTTAAAAAGTATGGGTGCCAGTAAATGGCAAATTCTAAAAAAACTCATTTTGCCTTATGCAATTCCAGAATTTATTTCTGTTTTAAAAATCAATGTTGGTTTGGCATGGGTCGGTACCATTATGGGTGAATACTTATGTAGTCGTGCCGGATTAGGATACCAAATCAATTATGGTAGTCAAGTCCTAGATCTAAGTTTAGTCATGGCAAATACAGTTGTGTTATGTATTTTAGCAACTGGAATGTACCTACTGGTGTCTCTAATTGAAAAGTATATTCGTAAAAAACATAACAAAAATTAGTGTTTTTCAATTATTTTTTAATTATGCATTTTATATATTTTATGTCATTATTTATTGATAATTATTGTAATTATTTATACTTTGTGACATTATTATATAGGTTTATGTCAATTAACGAGTGTATTTTTATCTTTTTTAATAATTGTATAAAAAGTAAATAACGCACAAATCAACATACTAATGAATCCAATTATAGGATAGCAATATCCTATAATTTTTTCAAAGCCAATAAAAGACAATCCCCAACTAACACCTAATGGTAAAAGAACAGCAAGGATAGTTGGACATCTTCTTTGAGTCAAAATATTTTTAGCTATTACACTATTTGATACTAAAGAAGTTATGATGGCAATCATTATGATGACAATCCCAAACCACCCTAACAGTTTTGAAATAGAGAATGCAACACTTAAAAAAGGTAGACTTTCTTTTGTTAAAGAAGGATCACAATACAAAAACACAATGCTTGCAATAGCAAGTAAAATGCTTATCACAACACTTCCCCCTATTGCAATCTTTTTAATCTCTTCTCTAGATAAATTTTTTGCGTAAGACATCATGATAAAACCAGAAACAAAAACATTAAAAAAAGAATAGTTAAGCGATGAAAGGATACTTGATATAACTTGATACTTCCCTTCTTGTCCCCTTAAAGAATATGGTGAGAACAATCCAATACAAATAACATAGATAATGATACAAGGAACACAAATCTCATTGATTGTCTTAAGTCCTCTCATGTTAAGAAAAGAAATCCATATCATTCCTAAAAAGAAGATAAAAAATAAGACTGTACTGTGTGATGGATAAAGTAAAGTTAGTATTTCCTTTACTCCACTAAACATACCAGATAGTATGGTACAACAAACTAAAAAAACAATCCATCTACCATACGAAATTATTCTTGTATTACCTTCTTTGATAGATATAACATATTGTTCCCTACCCATCAACATAAAAGAATCTATCATAAAAGCAAAACATAAACAAAAAATAAGACAATTCGGTACAAACAAATAACCATATTGAGCAAAGAAAACAACATTTTCCTTTCCTGTCGCAAATCCTGCACCAATCGTAGTCCCTATTAGTAAACAAATCCCACTCACTATTCTTTTATTCATATTGTAGTATATGCTGATCATTTTGCATTCATGTTGAATATCATGATATTTCACATACTGGGTGGACTATGAATGAAAAGTTATGATGTTTTTGATAGATAAATACCTTATGATATATGTTTTTAGTACGTATATTTATATTTTATTTTGTATATTTATTCATAATTTTTAAAGTTAAATGTTTCCTTTATGATCCAATAAGCAACAAAAAAAGTGCTCTATGGCACTTTAAAATTGATAGATCTTTTTTATTTTTCGTATTTAGTCCATATAAATGATTCTTCCACATTGTTCACAAATGGTAAATTTTTTTTCTTTTAATTTATCCATTTGTTTGCTTGGTAAAGAAATTCGACAAGCACCACATTGTTTTCCATCTAATAGTGGTACAAAAACTGGATACATATTATCATTACGTTTATCTATATATTTTTGTAACAATTCTTTATTTGCTTTGGTTTTTAATTCTTCTTTCTCTTTTTGGATTTGATCAATTTGAGGTTGTATTTTAGCAATTTTTTCTTCATATTTTTGTTTGCTTTCTTTATGTTTCATTCTTGCTTTGACAACATTGTTTTTTGTAATTTCAAATTCTTTTAGAATATCTTTCATCTTTTGACTAATTTGACCTAGTCTTTTTTCTAGATTGTACAAATCATTTGTTTTTTGTGTAATACTAGACATAACTTTTTGCATTTCTTCTAATGTCATTGTTTTTTCATCTTTACTCACTAATTGTCTAATATCTTGATATTGCTTTTCACTATCTTGCTTGATAGCATTGTAGTCAGCAATAATCTTTTTTGCATTTTGTTCTAATTCAATGCTTTTATTTTGAGCTTCTTTCACATATTGACTCATTTTACTCATGATCTGTTTTTCGTTACTGGAATTACATTCCCTTTCTAACTTAATCAGTTGCCCATCTAATTCTTGCAATCTTAATATATTTTTCATACTGATCTCCTTATGGCTTTTTGTAATAATTGGTATCTTTTCTTTAAGTCTTTTTTGCTTTTGCCAGTTGTTGCACTCTCTAAATACTCTTTAATATTTTGCAATTCCTGATTCGCATATCGCAAAAAATCTTGATTTTCTTCAAAGGTAACACCAAAAGCAACTTGTAATGCATTTAATCTTTGTTTTCCTTGTTCCACTTTTAGCAAAGTATAATATTTCCCTTTATCATAAAAGAAAATATCTTTTGTGATTTTGTATCCATGACTTACTAATTGTTTTCTTAAAAAACTTTCATCTTTCATAGGCTGTAAAACCCATGATGTAATAGAATGTACAGATTGTGTAAGAATATGCCAGATTTCTCTCCCTCCCATACCGGCAATGATACAGCAATCAATAGCTGTTTGTGGATCGATATTAGCCAATCCATCTCCTACAAGAATAGAACATTGATCTATATATCCTAATTCTGTTAGAAGTTGCCTTGTTTTTTCTACACTTGGTTGACTAATATCTGAAGCTATGGCATATTGGATTTTGTTTTCTAAAAACAAGTTGGCTACCACTTTACCATGATCACACCCAATATCTGCAACAGTATGACAGTTTTCGACCAAGTTGCAGATATTTTGTAATCTTTTGGAAAGTTTTAGTTTATTCATAAAAATCCTTTAATTTTTTACTACGATTTGGTTGTCTTAATTTTCTCAATGCTTTGGCTTCGATTTGACGAATACGTTCACGGGTAACATTAAATTCTTTTCCTACTTCTTCCAGTGTTCTTGTATGATTGTCATCAAGTCCATAACGAAGTCTAATTACTTTTTGTTCTCTTGGTGTCAAAGTTTCGATTACTTGCAATAATTGTGTTCTTAATAGATCTTGTGTTGCATGTTCGGTTGGAGATTGTATGGTTTCATCTTCTAGAAAATCTCCAATTTTGCTTTCATCTTCTTCACCCACAGGACTTTCCATGCTTAATGGATCTTGGGAAATACGAATAATTTCGTTGACTTTTGCTTCACTAATACCCATACGTTCTGCAATTTCGGCATTATTAGGATCTCTTCCCAATTCTTGCATCAACTGTTTGCTAACACGAGATAATTTGTTGATGGTTTCTACCATATGTACTGGGACACGAATCGTTCTTGCTTGATCTGCAATGGCACGTGTGATACTTTGTCGAATCCACCATGTTGCGTATGTAGAGAATCTAAAACCTTTTGTATAATCAAACTTGTCCACTGCTTTAATAAGTCCCAAATTCCCTTCTTGGATCAAATCCAAAAATTGCATATTACGATTTAAATATTTTTTCGCAATGGATACAACTAATTTTAAGTTACGTTCACAAAGTTCTCTTTTTGCTTTTTCATCGCCATTCAAAATTCGTTTAGCAAGTTCTACTTCTTGTTCACTGGTTAGTAATTCTACTTGTCCAATATCTTTTAGATACATTTTGACAGGATCATCTACTTTGACATAACTCATGATCTCTCTAAGATCTTCATCGGTGATTTTTTCTTCAGGTTCTTCTTCTACTTTGACACCCTCATCTTCCAAACGTTTTTTGATCACTTCAATATCTTCAGGAGATAGTTCGTGTTTTACAAGTTTTTGAGCAATTTCATCTTGTGTGATCACACCTTCTTTTTTACCATAACTAATCAACTCTTCAATATTTTTATCTAATTTGTCTAACATATTCTTTTCCTTTATTTTATCTTATTTCTTTCCATTACTATTTTTTGCAATTCTGCCATCTTATTTCTTCGTTCCGTCAAATCACTAATCGATCTAATTTCTTCCGTCAGTTCCATTTGTCTTTTTTCTAGACCATATTGTTTTAAGGTCTTTACACAATCATGATAATACTGTTCTGTATCTGATGTTGGAGAAAATTCATAATTCACGATAGCTTGTAGATCTTCATTATTTTCGATATCAAATAAAGAATACAAACTGCCAATCAGTACTGGCTTGTTCTCCAAATGACATTTTTCTATATATTCATACAATTTGATATAATCAGGATTGCACAAATTTTCTTTGATAGAAGGATCTAATTTTGCGTATTCTTTTTTATGTACAAAACTAGACAAGACAAATCTCACGGCTTTGACATAAGCATTCTGTTTGATATCTTCTTCTTGTTTTTCTATTTTTGGTTGATGTTCTAAAGGCCTAATATCTGATTGTAAGTCATGTTTTAAAACATCTATTGCTATATTGGTTTTGTCTCTTACCATTTCCAAATAAATATTTTGTTCACTGCTGGTTGACAGTGTTTGAATTACAGACAGAGCATTGGCTACAAACTGCTGTTTTTCTTCTGGTCTTGTCATATCTACTTGATCAGCATAATAATCAATTAAATACTGGACCCAATATTTTGCCTGTGACACTAATTGTTCAAAACTATCTTTACTATATTTTTGAACATACTCATCTGGATCAAGTCCTTCTGGTAATGCTACCACATAGACATTCAATCCATTTTTGATTAGAATATCCAAACTTTTTAAAGTGGCTTTTTTACCAGCATTATCACCATCAAAACATACCACAACTTTATCAGTAAATTTTTTCATTTCCTTTGCATGATATGCTGTCAAAGCTGTCCCCATACAAGCAACGGCATTTTGCACCCCACTTTTATAGAGAGAAATTACGTCCATTTGTCCTTCAACAATAATAATTTCATGCAAATTATGTTCTCGTTTTAATCTTTTTATTTGGTTAATTCCATAGACGCATCTAGACTTGTCAAATACAATCGTGTCTGCTGTGTTTTTGTATTTTGGTTGGTCTTCTTTACGAATGACTCTTCCACTAAAGCCAACTACATCACCATGAGAAGTAATAATTGGGAAAATCAATCGTTTTGCATAACAATCATACACTTTACCATTCTTTTCTTCCACAATACCAGCCGTTTTCATTTCTTCTATGGTATAGCCTTTTGATTTTAGGTATTCTACAACTTCTGTCCACCCTAAAGAATATCCTATTCCAAAAGCAACAGCTGTTTTGTGATCCAATTTTCTTTCTTCCATATATTGTCTTGCTTCTTTTGCTTGTGGCAAAGACAAATTGGTATAGTAATATTTTGCTGTATCTTTCAAAATTTGATAACTACGATCCATGGCTTTTTTCTTTTTTTCTACATTCTCATCTGCAAAGTAGGTTGGCATTTCCATACCAGCATTTCTAGCCAATAGTTTGCAAGCATCATAAAAGTCACAAGATTCAATTTTTTGTATAAAGGTAATTACATCACCACCTACACCACAGCCAAAACACTTAAAAAACCCTTCATATTCATTGACTGCAAAAGATGGTGTTTTTTCCATATGAAAAGGACAACACCCCCACCAAGTTTTTCCTTTTTGTTTTAAAGGAACATATTTTGAAATAACGGATACAATATTATTGTTTTGTTTTAGTTCTTCTTTCCATTCTGGTGAAAATCCTACCATGTTTACTCCTTTAAAAACAACATTCAATAATTTAATACAATGCAAAATGCAATTTTCCTTTATTTTTTAAAGTTTTTTTAAAAATTTCTTGTTTGTTACACACTTTTTGCTTCACAATAGTACGCTTTTTCTATTTTTTGTTTTATAGACATCCAATGCTTTCTTTGCATAGTACTAAAAAAAGTAGGAACTAGCTATATTCCTACTTTTATATTGTGCTCATATTTTTTTATTTTTATCTTTTTTGATATCCTCTTTTTATGCCTGATTGGGCACTTGCAAGTTTTGCGATTGGTACTCGGTATGGACTACAAGAAACATAGGTAAGACCAATTTTATCAAAGAATTCTACACTCTTAGGATCTGCCCCCTGCTCCCCACAAACACCATATTTAAAATGTTTTTTCACTTTGTTGGTTTTTTGAATGGTTTGGCGCATCAACTCTCCTACACCAAATTCATCAACTCTTACAAATGGATCAAAACTTAAAATCCTATTTTCAAAATAGCTAGGTAAGAATTTCCCAATATCATCTCTCGAATAACCATAAGTCATTTGAGTCAAATCGTTCGTCCCAAAACTATAAAAATCTGCTTCTACTGCAAGTTGGTCAGCAATCATACAGGCCCTTGGTACTTCTATCATGGTACCAATAGCATACTGCAATGGAGATTTTGCTTCTTCAATGAGTTGATCAGCTGTAGTTTTAATAATAGATTTTAAATAACGCATTTCTCTAATTTCGCCAATGAGAGGCAACATCATTTCAATTTGGACAGGAATTTCTTCTTTTAATACTTTGATGCCGGCTTTGATAATAGCTGTCGTTTGCATAATCAAAAGTTCTGGCATAACAACGGCTAGACGACACCCTCTGTATCCCATCATTGGATTGAATTCTTTTAGTTCTGCAATAGATTTTTGTAGATCTTTAACATCTTTTCCTAAACTTATTGCTAGCTTTTCAATATCTTTTTGATCTTTAGGTAAAAATTCATGCAATGGTGGATCAATAAATCTAATAGTTAGTGGTTTTCCTTGACATGCTCGTAACATCTCTACGAAATCTTTTTGTTGCATTGGAAGTAATTGGTTGATTGCCTTTTCCCTTTCTTCCTTTGTAGTAGCCAAGATCATAGCTCGTATAGCTTCAATACGTTTTTCTTCAAAAAACATATGTTCTGTACGACACAATCCAATCCCTTCTGCTCCCAGTTCTAGACTTCTTTTGACATCTTTAGGAGTATCAGCATTGGCACGTACACCAATTCTCGCATAACGCTCTGCCCATGACATAATAGTTGCAAAATCTCCAGCAATCTCTGCATCTTTCTTACCAATAGCTCCTTTATACACACAACCAGTAGTTCCATCAATACTAATGGTATCACCCTCTGTCAATACAACGTCGCCAAAAGATACTGTACCATCTAGTGTATTAACAAGTAAGGTATTACACCCAGATACACATGGTGTTCCTATTCCTCTAGCAACTACTGCAGCATGAGAAGTCATGCCTCCTGTTGCTGTCAACACACCTTCTACGATATGCATAGATTCTACATCTTCCGTGCTTGTTTCGTTCTTAACAAGTATGACTTTTTCGCCTTCATCACTCCATTTTTTAGCTGTTGCATAGTTCAATGCAATGTGACCTACACCAGCTCCCGGACTTGCTGGCAATCCTGTTGCAATCGGTTGTTTTTCTTGTAGTTCTTTTGGATCAAAAGTTGGGTGCAATAAACTATCCAAACTTTTTGGATCAATCATAAGAACGGCTTGTTTTTTAGTAATTTTCTTTTCTTTTACAAGATCCATCGCAATTTTAAAAGCTGCTTGGGCTGTACGTTTTCCATTCCTTGTTTGCAAAACATAAAAATGATTATCTTCAAACGTAAATTCTAGTTCTTGCATATCTAAATATCTATTTTCTAGTTTTTCACAAGACTCCATGAATTTTGCAAAAATTTCTGGATTTTGTTCTTTTAATTCCAAGACTTGTTTTGGAGTTCTCACACCAGACACAACATCTTCACCTTGTGCATTCATGAGATATTCTCCATAAACTTTTTTCTCTCCTGTAGCAGGATTTCGGGTAAAAGCTACACCCGTGCCACTATTTTCACTATAATTTCCAAAAACCATCATCTGTACATTGACAGCAGTACCCCACACAGATGGTATGTCATTCATTCTACGATACACGATAGCTCTTTCATTATTCCAACTTCTAAACACTGCTTGTATTGCTTGAATTACTTGTTCCATTGGATTTTGCGGAAACTCTTCTTTCGTCAACTTTTTATATAGTTTTTTATATGTTCCCACTAATTGTTCAAAATCATCTCCGTTAAGATCAAGATCATCTTTTACTTGTTTTGTAGCTTTTAGTTTAGATAGTTCATCTTCAAAATCATGAATATCTAACCCTTTCACCACATCAGCATACATTTGAATAAGACGTCTATAGCTATCATAAGCAAGTCTTTTATTCCCTGTAGCTTTTTCCATACCTTGCGCCACAGAATCATTCATTCCCAGATTCAACACCGTATCCATCATGCCCGGCATACTCACTCTTGCCCCACTTCGAATAGATAACAACAATGGATTACGATATCCACCTAATTTTTTATGTGTTTTTGCTTCTACCTTTTTCATGGCTTTTACGATTTGTTGTTCTAACCCTTCTGGCATAACTTTGCCTTGTGCATAATATTCGTTACAAGCTTGTGTGCTTACCACAAATCCATAAGGGACAGACAAGCCAATTCGTGTCATTTCACATAAATTCGCACCTTTTCCCCCTAATAAATTGCGCATACTTGCTTTCCCTTCAGAAAACATATAAACATATTTTTTCATACTTACCTTCTTTCCATTTTTATAATGTCTTTTTATATTCAAACTTTATACTATCATTATATCTATTTTGTGCAAAATTGACAACAAAATAAGTAAAACAAGTATAAAAAAACAAAGATCATATCATCTTTGTTTATGCATTCAAATATGTAATAAGATCTATCAATTTTTTCCCGAATCGGTAATAAAAATTGGTAATTAAAACATTCAAACATTCTGTGAGATGTTTTGTATCTATATTTAATAATTGTTCTGTATCATGAGCATTGATGTCTTTTAAAGTATCAAAAACTTTTGGGGGTAAAAGTTTTCCATGCATTGTCACACATCTACTACATACAAAATTACCTAAATCAATATCCAAATACTTGTCATCAGTAAAAGAATTCCCACAATCAGTACAATATTCAAAGTTCATACTGTATCCAGCAATTTTAAAAGCTTCCAACATAAATTTTATGACACAAATTCTGCCATCAATATTTTCGTATGTTAAATCTCTAATGGTCTTAATGGTGACTAAAAATAACTCATCTGCAATACTTTGATCCTTTAGTACACTAGGAATCATATTCATCATTTGACTTGCAAGCATAAAATGGTCATAATTTGTTGTCAAATCATAGAATTGATCGATAATAGTTACACTGGTAATGGTGAATTTCGCTCCGTTTTTTGCAAGTACAAACTCTCCAAAACAAAAAGGTTGTCCAGCAAATTTTAATTTTGCTTTACTAGATTTTACGCCTTTTAGTGTAGCCGTAATCATGCCTAATTCTAAAGAAAACAAATTCACTAACTTATCTTTCTCTTTGTAATCTACCACACTCATGACAATGGCTGTGGTTTTATATTCTTCTGTCACTTTTTATAAATCCCTTTCTTCTTCCTTTTCTGCTTCTTTGGCCATATCTATAGATTGTAATTGATGGTATAACATATAATAAGACACTTTCCCCGTAGAAGCAAATAATTTCCAACACAAATCGATCACTTGATTGTCCATAATACCCCCTTCCAAATCTTTTATAGATCTGTTTGATCATAGCCAAAATCTGTTACGTAATAATTACTACTTCTCCAATCTTCTTTCACTTTTACAAATAATTGTAAATACACTTTTTGCCCTAGTAAATTTTCTATATCTATTCTAGCCCTAGAGCCAATTTCTTTTAGCATACTACCATTCTTGCCAATTATAATCATTTTATGCGTTTTTCTTTCACAAATAATATCAATATCAATATGCATCACACCATCTATATCCTGCATTTTGACCACTTCAATAGCCAGCCCATGAGGTATTTCATCTTGTAATAGATAAAGAGCTTTTTCTCGCACCATCTCTGCCACCATAAAACGTAAGGATTTGTCTGTATACATATCTTCATCAAAATAGATGGTGGTATCTGTAAGCAAAGATTTTATTTTGTTTAGTAAAACATCTACATTTTTTCCTGTTTTTGCACTAATTGGAATAATATCTTCTACGAATGACATCGAATTGAGTTTTGCTAGATCTGGATATAGTTTTTCAAAAGTGGTAGTATCAATTTTGTTCACGAGTACAATAACCTTTTGACTGGATTTTTCATATTGTCTAACAAAATCTAAGTCATTTTGACGTATTCCTTTACTTCCATCTATCATCAGCAATAAAACATCAACATCTTTTTGTGCAACTTTGATGCTTTTTTCCATATACTCATCAAGTTTATTATGACTTTTATGAATACCCGGTGTATCAATAAAAATAATTTGATAGTCTGGTTCGTTGAGAATGCCAAGTATTTTATTCCTTGTCGTTTGAGGTTTTGGGGATACAATGCTTACTTTTTCCCCAATCAAGCGATTGAGTAATGTACTCTTCCCAACATTTGGCTTGCCAACGATTGCCACGAATCCACTTTTCATAACACTTCCTTTTTCTCTTTTGATATTTCCCTTATTTTTTAGGTGTAAACTGCATTGGAATACCATTCTTTTCTAATATTTTTTCTTCCATCTGTCGCATAACCTTTTTGTCTGCTTCTACCATGTGATCATATCCTATTAGATGTAGTAAAGAATGTAGACATAGGTATACTACTTCTCTTTGAATGGTAGTTCCATACAGTTTTGACTGTTTTTTTGCTTGATGATAGTTAAGATACATAGATCCCAACATAATATTACCCGTTTCGTAATTGATATCATCTTTATATTCTTCTTTTGTTAGACTTGGTAATACTTGCATACCTGTTTTCTTAGGATCTAACAAATTGGGAAAAGATAAAATATCTGTTACTTTATTGATAGCTCTATACTCTTTATTGATTTTTTTTATCATTCTAGGACTAACTACCATCAGATCCACTTCGACAATAGAAGGATCGAATCCTTGCTCCACTAATGCATCAGAGAACACTTTTTCAATATCTTGACAATACTGTTTTATTTTCTTTTCCCCACTATAATGAATCACCATATTTATCCCTTCCAAATAGACTGTAAATTCACTCGCACGTATGTTACATCTCCATTTTGAAGAATGACGACATCTTCTGACTCAATCTTTGCATCTTTTGGGGCTTGCTCATAAGCAAGATTCTTAGCTTGATGAATCAATCCATCTTTTTCTTCTTCAAAATTGTGTACAATTTCTTTTTCTGCTAATTCGTAAAAGATAGTTTTTCCCACTCGAATTGGCAAAAACAAGTTTTGTGCTATATATTCATTATAACTTTCTTTTTCAAAAAATTCAAATGGATTTTCAATATTGTCTTGAATTAGCAAAAACTTTCCAAAATAATAGGAAGAAAAACATTTTGTTCTGCCAGTTCTTTCATATTGAATTTCTTTTTCTCGAAATTCTACTTGCCCAACATAATAGACAATGGATTCAATCGTCATATTAGGCTGGATTGCTACTTGTTCGTTATTTTCATTGATATAATATGGATAAACTAAAATATCTCCCTTTTTGACAATATCACCTACCTGATAAGGCGAATACCCCTGATGTACTTGAAAAGTAGTCAACATCATGGTATAAGGTGCTACAATAGGATCAAAAGATTGTTCAATATCGGGCAATTTTTCTTTGATACTAATTACATAACTTGTCCCATGTTTTGCACAACTAACCATGCTAATATTGGGGAAAGATTGTGTTAAAATAGTTTCTATTTCTTTTGTATCCTGATGATTGATGTGGTATGTTTCAATACCGTGGTTACGTAACACTTCCAATATTTGTTCTTCAGTGATACTTTCCAATCCAACACACTCTATTCGAAAGGTAAATTGCGATAGAAAAAATAAGCATGGTATGATAAAAATCATTCCTATGACTATCCCTATTCTTGCTCTGCATAATCCAAGAAAGCGATCCAATCCAAACCTTTCTACCATTTTTATAGAAAAATTCTGTCTTTTTAATACTTTTACAATTTTTTTTGCATCTTTTTTTAAAACCGTGATGTAGCAAAGATCATACGCTTTTCGATCTAATTGCAGGACATGGTATGGTTGGAGTGTTACTAAAATTTTATGAAAATTGAGACCTTTGACTTCAAAAGTTTGACAGCTTTTACAAAAATATTTTCTCATACTACTTTTCTCCACTACTACCCAAATAGATCTTATCTATTTGGCCCACTAGCGCTATTTCATTTTGTTCCATCTCTTGAATCACCAAATCTTTTCCTTCAATAAGTAAGGTATCATTTTTTATTTTTAAGATTACTTTTTCTCTTTGATACGATATAATTTTTTGATACCCGCTCATTCTTATCATTTTGCTACCCACCATCATTAATTTGTATTCACTTCTAATTTCTTCTAGTGGCAAGCCTATCATTTTGGATACTTCATCGACAAATATTGACATGATAAACTCCTTATACACTTCTTTTTATACTATATGAATTGTTATGTTTGTTTAGACTATACACCCTCACAATCTGTGACAAATATAGATGAATTTGTTTTAAAATTTTGCAATTTGTGGTATGATCTTACTATGATTACACAAGAAAATTTTACAACACCACTTCTTAAGTGGTATCTACAATATCAGCGAGATCTTCCTTGGAGAAAGACAAAAGATCCTTATTCTATTTGGGTTAGCGAAATTATGTTGCAACAAACACGAGTGGAAGCCGTGATTCCTTATTATCATCGTTTTTTAAGTATATTCCCTACTATCTCATCGCTGGCTCATGCTAAAGAAGAAGAGTTGTATAAAGTTTGGCAAGGACTAGGATATTATCGTCGTGTGATGAATATGCACGAAGGGGCAAACCAAATTATTAAGCATTATCATGGCACATTCCCTACCACAAAAAAGGAAATTGAGAAAATCAAAGGTATTGGAGACTATACCTCAAGTGCCATTGCATCTATTTGTTTTGGAGAAAAAACTCCTGCTGTAGATGGTAATTTGTTGCGCATTTTTTCTCGTGTCTTTATTTACAAAGAAAATATTTTAGACACAAAAGCCAAAAAAATTTGCTACCAAACTTTACTTCCTCTAGTACCTACAGAAGCTGGAATTTTCAACCAAGCTCTCATGGATCTAGGAGCCACCATTTGTATAGCAAACGGTCAACCAAAATGTCAATCCTGTCCACTTTCCCCTATTTGTCAAGGAAAAAATCAAACAGATATTTTACCTTATAGAATGGTAAAAACAAAGAAAAAAGAATTGGACTACACTATTTTACTATTAAGAAATCATGATCAATATGTTTTACAAAAACGCACTGAAAAAGGAGTGTTACAAAATATGTATGCCTTTCCAATGATGGAAGGTCATATTCCTTTGCAAGAAGTCATATCCTATGTAGAAAAAAATTATGGCAACATTAGTTCTTTACATCAATCATTTCATGAAAAACATATTTTTACACATCAAATATGGAATATGCTTGTTTTTGTCATAGATATTACACCATTTGATACTATTAAAACATGGCATATAGAAGATGTGGCTCTGCCCACTGCTTTTAAAAAATGTTATGATCATATACCAAAAGAATAAAAAAATCTTTGCTATTGTTCAATCTTAATGTATGAATAAGATTATGCCTTTTTACATGACAAGGACAATACGATAGTATTAAAACAAGGGCACAAATAAAAAAAATTGGGATCTACCCAATTTTTTATTGTTGCAAAACTTACTGCATTCCTTTTATACAACTAGGAAATACGTAACCCTTTAGGAAATTTGTTTTTCATGACACCATTGACCACTTTACCCATACCCAAAGTATAGCCTTGATACATGACACAAGCATAGCCATTAGGCAGATCTACCAGTATTTCCTCTCCTTTTACATATTGCATAGCACTTTTATCGTCTAACGCTTGTTTTCTTTTTGCATATTGTCCATAGGCACAAAATAATTGATGATGAGGTTCTACTCTTCCCTTCACCACCTCTCCAACCATCACCCCATAGCACAAACAATGATATGGTTGAAACTCTGTAATTGGATTTTGCGATACACAATATTTGTTGCCTACCATACACCAATACAATGGGAATGGCATCTCAAAATTTTCTTTTACCCATTGTTGTACTAGTGCTAAATCTTTGCTATTTTTTTCTTTTCTTATCTTTGGCAAAGTTTCTTCTTCCTCTTCAATATAAGCAAGTAGACTTAAAAACTGACCTTCCCCTTTTGCAAGATGTGGCAAAAATCTGTATCCATATTCACTTTGCTTTAGATATGGTAAACAAGTAGGATTGATACTTGCTTTTTGAAAGTCAGGGTGTTTTTGTAAGAATTGCTCAATAACATCATCATCTTCCATACGATTAAACGTACAAGTAGAATAGAGTATGTATCCTCCTTTTTTGACACACTGACAAGCATTTTCTAGAATGGCAAGTTGTTTTATTGCATTACTTTTTACTTCTTCTAATGACCAAAGATTTTGTGCCATTTCATTTTTTCGAAACATACCTTCGCCCGAGCAAGGAGCATCGACTAGTACAATATCAAATGAATGTGGTGCATACTCTTTAAAAATTTCGCTATTTGCACTCGTAACTACCACATTACGAAGACCTAATCTTTCTATATTGCTATATAGTATCTTTGCTCTACTTGGCACAATCTCGTTGGAGACAATCATTCCACTTTCTTCTACAGCCAAAGCACAAGCAATGCTTTTTCCTCCAGGACTAGCACAAAGATCAAGCACTGTTTTTCCTTGTAAGGCTAGATGTTTGATACTTTCCACAACTATCATACTACTAGGTTCGGTACAGTAAAAAGCTCCTGCCAAATGCAAAAGATGATTGCCCAATTTTACACCTAACGTATTATAGTAATACTGTGTCCCGTATGGCATTGGTTGTAGACCTTCTATCTTACTATTTTCCACTTGAAAAATAGGCATTTTTTGTGTATTGCATAGTATAGCTTTTACTGGTTCTTCTTGCAAGGATTGTATATACTTGTCATATTGATCTTTTAACAATTCTTTCATGATCTGTTTGTATTCATTCTTTAACATAATTCACCTATCTCTATTCTATCAAAAGAAAAAAGAATTACCAAATAGTCTTTGCTATTTTTTACCTAATCCCATATTTTTTATAACTGATGATTTCATCAATACATAGTAATGTCATCTTTTATCGTTGTCTTCCCTTTTTAAAAATTATATTAAAACAAAAAAGCACTCTAAATAGAGTGCTTTCCTGTGGCGCCTCAAGTAGGATTCGAACCTACAGCCTATCGGTTAACAGCCGAGTGCTCCACCGTTGAGCTATTGAGGCATAGTGATTCAATGCTCTTACATTATAGTATATTTGCTAAAACTTTGTCAACAATTTATTAAAAAATTTTTTATATTTTTTTGACTTTTCTATCTTAGAAAAATTATGATGAAATTTTATAACTTGCACTTACCCAGTATAAGTTAATATTTTCGTTGTGACTCATTTTATTTGACTTTTTCGGTATAATACTATAAAATGAGAGTAACCTACTAAGATAGACATACTTGACAAATACAAAACATAAAAAGGAGAAATTATGAAAAAGAAAATTTTAAGTTTTTGTTTTGTTTTTGCCTTACTAATTCCTGCTATACTTTTACTCTCTGCTTGTGGTAAAGAGAATAGTACAACAAAAAAAGAAAGAACAAATACTGCTCAAATTGTTCGAGTCTATCAAGATTACGGAGCAAATGTTTATGCAGAAATGACAGGATTTGAACACGACAATTATGAATTGACAGGTTCTGTTCGTGATAATGTAACACTTGAATTTTCTATCAACAATGGAGCATGGTTTGAATGTTACCCTGTGCAAGATTTTTATGATGAAAGTGGTAAAGGTATTTATCAAATATTATTTGCTACATATGATTATGGAGATACCGAAGTTAGTTCTTATACAACCATAATGACCGATCAAAATGTAGAACCGGGGCAAATTAGTATATCAGCTCGTATTCCAGAATCCAATACCTACTATGCAAGTGCAGGCACAACACCAACCAATTATACCCTAAAACAAAATATTCAAACTATAGATGACAAAATAAGATTTGGAATTCATGGATTAGGTTCTCAAGGTTATTCTGGTACTTTTGAAGAAGAAATATTTGTTTTTTATCAGGATTCTTCTAATCCATATACCATAAAAGTAGGAAAATTTTATTCTGAACCTAATGGCAATGATGGCTATAATTATTTTGTAAGAGAATTGACTACCGAAGAAGAATCTCAATTTTCTACATTGAATTTAGAATATAAAGTCGTAAATTATAATAGACAATATATCACAACTATGGAAGGCACCACAGATGAAAACATTGATTCATTGTCAATAGCTTCTGATGAAAATGATGCTGTTTATACCAATGGTGGCTGGACAAATAGTTTAAATTTGAATCAAAATAATCTTTGGGCTTACACAAACAGCGGTTTTGTTTACGAATATGTGATTTTTCTTGTAAGACAAAAAGCAACTGATGATATTGTTCAGTCAAGTGCTATGTGTTTTGAAGTTTATATTGGTTCTGAAGAATTGACACAAACCAACCAATAAGAAATAAAAAATCTCTTTGAAATCACAAAGAGATTTTTTTATTGTTATCTTGTTTAAAATTCTTTCCTTTCATTACCAAAAAAATACTTACCTTACACAATGATAATTACTTTTACTTAGTATTCCCTGTTTAATATCTTTATATGCAGTATACAATTCATATTTTAGGTACATTTTTACAACAAAAAAATCCCCTATTGATTAGGGAATTTTTGGTGGTCCATCAGAGACTCGAACTCTGGACCCACTGATTAAGAGGTGTAAATAAAACTTATTTTTCAAGTTGTTTTAGTGTTATCAAATCCCTTAAAATCTCTTATTTTATAGCTAAAAGTCTTGTTATAATGTGTTAAATAATATTTTTTAAAAATGAATAAATTTATTTGAGTTTTAATAATTTTTTTTGAACAGTTATATAAATGTTTAAAATTTCTATCTTGAAAAATTTATTGAAACAATAAATAAAATATGATAAAATATTTTAAAAATAAATTATATAAAACCTATAGACTTGTAAAAATGATGGAGATTAAGTTTTATGGATAAACAAGGAACAAATCAATGGAGTCAGCTTCAAATGACCATTCCAATGGCCGAAAATAGAAAAGAAAGTGACGAAGATAAAATTGCAACAGCAAAAGGAGTTGCAAAAGGAAATAAAAAGAAATTTTTAGAAGATAAAGTATTTTTACAGGAACTCGAAGATGTTGACAAAGACACAAAGATAAGGCAAAATTCAAGCGAATTACTCGTTATTACGAAAACTAAAAAACTTGTAGCTTATGTGATAACTATAACAGAAAAATCTCCAAAAAAATTCCGTGCTGTTTTTGTAAATCGAATACAAAATTACTGTTTAGATTGTCTTGAGTATCTTATTGAAGCCAATTCAATGCGAATAGATAATGCTAAAAACAAAGAAAGAAGAAGAGAGTGTCAACATCAAGCATTTTTAAAATTAAAACTGCTTGGATATATGTCCTTCTTATCATTGGAAAGTGGTTGCATACTTAAAAAACAGTATGAACAAATTTCTTTGCTGGTGGCGGATTGCATAAATCTTCTAGTTGCTTGGCGAAAGAGTGATGCCGATAGATTTGGTAAATGATTTTGGATTAACAGCGGTGACGCTTTAATTAAGATAAGATTGTTGTTTAACCTGGTCTCTTTTGGCTGCGCTCGGCCAACACTAAGAATAATGTAAACAAAGTTAAAAATGATGGCTCGCTTAACAATAACAATGCAAACAAAAAGAGCGCTGGGCTGTGTCCAGATTTGCCTTTGAAGAACGAGTTTCCGCTTGTTAAAAAACAGCCAGTTTATGATTGTTTTATGTAAAACAATACAGTGTGTAAGGCAAAGGAATCTTATCTTTTCTACTCTCTTTATAAGAGATAGAAGAATACGGTCATCTTGACAATCAACGAGAAATCTTTGAAAGTTTACCGAAAGGAAGATGACCATCGTTTTAAATATATAAAGGAGCATATAATTTGTTAGAAGAAGCTTTTACATTTGAAAAATTATTTGACGCACACAAAAAGTGCAGAGTTTCTAAGCAACATAGGAAAGATACAGTCTCCTTTGAAATAAATATATCACAAAATTTAACTAGTTTATCAAAAGACATTTTTAGTAAAAAATATAAACCGGGCAAATATAAAATATTTAAAATATTTGAGCCAAAAGAACGAATAATTGAAGCACTTTCATACAAGGATAGAGTTGTGTTAATGGCGTTTTGCTCGAATATAATTGAGAAAAAGTTAGAAAAATCTTTAATTTATGACAATGTTGCTTGCCGAAAAGGCAAAGGAACATTTTTTGGCATTCAAAGATTGCATAAATTTTTAAAGGATTATTATCACAAATTTGGCGAGTCTGGATATTTTTTGAAATGTGATATTAAAAAATACTTTCAAAGCATTAATCACGAAATTTTACTTAAAAATCTGGCAAAAACATCACTTGATGAAGAAGATTTATGGTTTATAAACACCATATTACAAAGCAAAAACAATGACACAAAAGTTGGGCTTCCTATTGGCAATCAAACAAGCCAATGGTTTGCATTATTTTATCTGAACAAGGTTGATAGATTGATTAAAGAAAAACTACGAATAAAGTATTACGTTCGCTATATGGACGACATGATTTTAGTTCATAACAATAAAGAATATCTTAAATTCTGCAAACAAGAAATCGAAAAATGTGTAAAGGAAGAACTTGATTTATCCCTTAACAGCAAAACACAAATTGGCAGGCTTAAAAACGGAATTGATTTTTTAGGATTTAGACATATACTCTGTGAAAAAGGTAAAATTAAAACATTTCTACGCGGACAAGCAAAATTAAGGTTAAGAAAAAATGTGAAAACACTGTCAAAACTACGTAATAACAACCTTGTTGATAAAGAATACATTGATGTCAGATTAAATGCCTTTAAGGGGCATTTATGCCATTCAAATTCAAAAAAATTACTTATAACTCTTAGAACAAAATACAAAATATAAATTTACAATGTTTTAGTATTGCATTTATAACAAAATTATGCTATACTTGTTTCATCAAAGGAGTTAAAATATGGCAGAATTAAAAGATTTTATTGTAAGAACACGTCTTGACAATACTGACGAAAATCAAAAA
>CALVJJ010000009.1 GCA_944332185.1 uncultured Clostridia bacterium | reverse complement strand
CTATTGGTGTTTTTAAATGCGAGAATCATAAGTCCAATGAGTACATACCCTACCACATATCCAGAATAAAATGATGAAAAATATCCCCCTAGTCCAAATAATACACTGATTAAAATCAAAAATTGTGATTTTTTTAAATACGATAAAGACAAAATACAAAACGTAGAAATCCATAAAAATAGATTGACACCATATATAGATGTTGGCAAACCCATAGCAAAGATAAGCCCTAAAATATACAAACATATTTGTTCGTCAAGGTTTAATTTTTTTGTATACCCTCGAATAATGGTGCCTGAAAAACAACAGATAGCAATATAAGTCACTACCATACCTAATAATACACCAGCACAGCATACAACTGCTGATATTAGATCAGTACTATGTTGGTATAATAGCATGACTTGTGATAATCCAGACAAAGCAATCCATATATATCGATTGATCGTTTTTTTGTCTCGCAACAACAAAATAGATAAAATCATACCAAATAAGATGGTTGTGGTATGGACATAAAGTCCTATCATTGTCAAAGAACGAAGACCACACCCTACTAGATAGGAAATAGATAAGAAAAAGGGATTAAAATGACACCAAAGCAATGCAAAATAGACACCAAAACAAAAATAATAGGAACCAAACCCTTGTATTTGGGATCCTGTAATTACATAAAAAAGAAGGCACTGCAATACAAAAGATAAAATTTGTTTTACTTTTATCCTTTCTTGTTGTATTGATGTTGTTATGACTTGTTCCATGTTTCACCTCATGTTTTCATTATAACAACATCGATCCTATTCGTTATATAAAAAAGTTGTCTAGTTATAGCAACTTATGTCTAAAAAGAAATAGACAGGTCAAAACAACCTATCTATTTTTTACGAAATTCTTTTCCCGGTATTCCACACAACGGACATTGCATTGGTGGTTGTGCTCCATGGTGTTCATATCCACATACTGGACATACCCAAACAGTATCTTGTTCGGTAGATATAGTACTATTCTTATCTTTTTGTCCTAAGATTCCACTTCGATCTCGGTAAGTGGTATGCAATATCTTTTTAGAAAGTTTGCTGAGTGGTTTTCCAAAATACTCTTGATAACATCGTTTGATATCAGGATTTTCATGACTAAACTTAACTTTCATAATTTTATCGTCATGATATAGTCCCCCAATACGTTTTTGTCTCAATTCATCATCAACATTTTCTTTTGGTTGTCCTGCTCCTCCAATACACCCTCCTGGACAGGCCATGACTTCCACAAAATGTAAATTATTTTCCTTGCCACTAATGATATCTTTTAATAGTTCATCTGCATTCCTAGTCGTGTAGACTACAGCGACATTGATGGTGGTATCCCCTATGACAAAAGAGGTTTTTTTGCGTTTTCCTAGACCTCGAATAGCAGACAACTCTAATAATTGATCATCTATATTCTTGCCTGTTAACAAGTAATGCGCTGTTCGTAATGCTGCTTCCATCACACCACCACTATTCCCAAAGATCACACCTGAGGCACTACCTTTTCCTAACACATCATCAAACTCACTATCTGGTAATTGTGCAAAATCAATTCCCATCTCTTTAATCCATTCGACCAGTTCTCGCACTGAAATTGCATAGTCCATATCTCTCATAGTAGGAATACCTAGTTCTTTTCCAGCGCTTCTTAATTCTTCTCGTCTTATCTCCATTTTTTTAGCAGTACAAGGAACTAAGGCAACATTGACTAATCTAGTAGGATCAATCTGTTTGACTTTAGAGAAAAACAATTTGATCACAGCTCCTTGCATACCAATCGGGCTTTTTGTAGTCGACAAGTGATCTATCATAGAAGGATAAAAGGTTTCGACATATTTTACCCATGCTGGACAACAACTCGTGAATTGAGGAAGCACACCCCCATTTTTAATTCTATCTACTAACTCACTGGCTTCTTCCATAATGGTCAAATCTGCACCAAATGTGGTATCAAACACATAATCTACACCCATATTTTTAAGAAGTGTGATGATTTTTTTCTCTAGATTTGTACCACTTTCTATACCAAAAGCTTCTCCAATACTTACTCGTACAGCTGGAGACATACTGAAAGTCACAATTTTTTCATCATCAGCTAGTGCATTCTTGACAAAATCTACTTCACTAACCACATGAATTGCTCCTGTTGGACACACTACACTGCACTGTCCACAGTTGATACAAACTGCTTCATCGTTGGTCTCTTGTAATGTATATTGATCACTGACATGCATCAAGTGAGAACACACATTTTTACACATTCCACATTGAATACATTTGCTCCAATCTCTTCTAATGCTGACATTATCCGGTTCGATTGGGACAACAATATCACTAAAAAAATGTTTTTCCATAGACACCTCATATCTTTATCTTGTACTGTTGTACACTTGTAAAAATACATAGTTTTACCCGTATTTTTCTTTATTAGTATATCAAAATAAGCATTTTACGGTCAATGAATCTGTTATAGTATATCTGTAAATTTTCTACAAAAAATAAAAATAAGGTCTTCCCATAGGAACTTATCTATGGTATAATAGAAAAAACAAGTGGAGGGGTTTTCTATGCAAGAGACAACAACCATACCATTTTCCTATCGTAATAAAACGTATTCTCTCGAACAAATTATGCTCTATTTGGTTCGTCGTGAAATCAATACGTATGGTAAACAATTAAGAGGTATTCTGTATACATACTGTCCTACCTCTATGTATCAGTATGCACAAAACAATCAAGTTTCTTCATGGGCTCCCAAAGAAAAAGAAATCACAAAAGAAAAAAGTTTGGCTAAAGAAATTCAAAATATTTATGAACAATTCTATCTAAACAAATTCACATTAGAACAAAAGAATAATATTTACCATAGACTTCGTCAAGGCAATAAAATGTATAGAATTTATGATTTTTTTGATTTGCCAAGTATGTATAGTTACTATCAACTTCTCAAAGATATGGTGGAAAAATTCAATGAAAGAAAAATAAGATATCTAGATATTCGCAATCAAAAACAACAAGAAGCAACTTTATATGATTTGTATCAAGATATTAAAAAAGAATGTTTACAAGAAAGCAAAGAAAAAATGCCTTTTTCAAAATTGCATACCAATTTGGACCAAACTCCTATTGTCGCCAACAAAGAAAGTCAATTAAAAATCAATGCTATGTACGAATATTTGGGTACACAGTACAATCCTCTTTTACTCAATATCATTGTAGACACTTATCTAAAAACAAAAGATATTCAAGCCATTAGAAAAGCCATCAAAGTGTATTATATCATGCACCCTGATACACAAATGATAGACAATACTACCTATACAAAAACTTCCAGCAACGAAAATCCTGTCTATTATGATCAAAATGAATGTCTAGGAGAAGGCGAACCATATTACGAATATGATGCTCATGGAAAAAAACATTTTGTTGGCTATCTTACAAGTGACGGACAGTTTTTCCCTGATCCACAAGACTCAAGATAAGCATATTGGGTTTAGGATCCATTTCCTATTCCTATATCTTATCTACATAGCTAAAGATCCACCTATAAGACAAAAAACACTAGGAAATATCCTAGTGTTTTTTTACATTTGCATATCTTCTATGGATTGATTTTCTTGATGATGAGCATATTTTCGATTGGCTTCATAAAGTTTTTCCAAATCAATATTTTTATACTTTTCTACAGTTTGATCATTAAGAATATGATTTTCTTTTCCTTGTAAATATTGAGATACAGCAAAAGATATCATACTACAATATTTTTTTTCATTCCTACTAAATGGTAATTCCGAACTAATTTGGTATTGTAAAATTTCTGCATCATCTTGATCCGGATTGAGTACAGTTTGCATTAAGTATACATTTTTATTTTTGGCATTATTTCTTGTCATAGATTTTAAAATATGTGTCGTTTGATCTACTTTTTCACCTTTTTGATTGGTGACTTGCAATCGTACATCTTTGACTCTTTTGCACTTCGTAATCATACCACAAAAATCTTGTACTACTTTTTCTGCTTTCTGTTCGCTAATACTGTGTTGATTGGCTTTTAATTGCAAAATAATTTCTACCAAGGTATCTAATACTGGGTTTTCCTTTCCACCTTTTGGGAATGTAATAGCTACAGAATAATGTTCCTTGTCTTTTTCAAAATCCACTACTCCTGCACCATTTTCAAAATCCATAGAACGTAATTTCATATCTATGAGTTGATCATCTGGTTTGATCTTAAGATTACGTTTATCGTTCTTATCTCCTTGCAAAATCACTTTGCTTATTCCCTGACACAGATCCATATACAAATCTTGCTCTTCATAAATGGTTGGATCATTTTCTATGTCATTCCTTGGTGTCAAATCCATTGGTGTCAATGTCATCATTTTTAAGTCTACTTGTCTTCTGACACTATCTACGGTATCATAATATGTCATGACAAGTTCCTTGACTTCTGCCAAAGATTTGTCCTTAAATACTGTCTTATATCCACCTTTTGTAATGTAATTGATGCCTGCTACAATGAGTTTTTCAGCAATCATCTTTACCCAACTTTTTGATTGTTCCACGTGTTTTCCCTTTGACTTTCGTTTTTAATATTCGTAAGTATATTGGTGATCTTCTGTTTGGTAATGATTCACTTTTGTGTTGATATTTTCTTTACTTTGAATCATATATTGACTACCATATTCTACATTGTCTGCTGTAAAAAGTTCACTCTCTTGGCCATTCAAGAATTTAGATAATTCGGTAGCAATGGTTGCTTCAATATCGCCAGCAAGATTTTCCAATTCTAATTGATATTTTACCACACGTTGTTGATCTGTTCCTGGATTGACTACAGTCATATAATAACGGATATAACGACTGCTTCCAAGTCTTTTGTTTCCTACTAGATAAGTGTCGTTAGACATCATCACGCCTTGTTCATCTTTTAGATCTAATGTCATTCTATCTGTTTGGGCAAGTCTAGAACCTAAAATAGTAGAAAGGTTTTCAATATCTTGTTTTGTTTTTTCTAGATCACTGGTTTCTTCCCCACTCCAACAAGCTGTCAAGGTTTCTTCTAATTGTGTGCTAATTTCTGGATATTTTGTACCTAATAAGTTGATGGAATAATATGCATTTTGACTCTCCCCATGATTGTCAAGATCTAATTCCATGATCATACGATTTTCATCAAAATCTAGACATACTACAGAAGCATCTTGGACACTGTCCACACTCAATGTGTCTCCATCTAGATAGATAGTGGAAACCTTATCTGGTAAGGACTCTAGCAAAACGGAATTCATCAGTTTCATCGCATCGACATCGGTAAACACTGTGTCGTTTTGTCCCGGTATTATATTGGTTTCTGGAGTGTTTGGTTGTGTTTCTGGTGGAGTAATTTCTGGTATATCGTTGTTATGAGGTTGGTCAGTAATGGCATTAGAATTCATATCTGGTTGATCTTGTGCAAACATGGTCTTTGCTCCTATATAAGCACCAGCTCCTACTGCCCCAATTACTGCAAACCCTATACCTATTTTACGAAATACTCTCCAAATAGCTTTTTTAGGTTTTGCTGTTACAGATCTATATGTGTATCTTTCCATTTTTTCTCTCCTTTGATACGAGATTTTTATTATACATAGTATACCATAAGGCTATGCTATTGTCAAGGTCAGCATTTTTAAAAACGATACTTGTCTTTTGCTTCTTTTGTAATCTTCGTAAGACCACCCATATATGGTCTTAAAACTTCTGGAATTGTTACACTGCCATCAGCATTTTGATATTGCTCTAAAAGAGCTGGGAAAACTCTACTCGTAGCAAGTCCACTTGCATTCAAAGTGTGAACATATTCTGTTTTTCCAGTCTTTGGATCTCTATATTTGGTATTATTTCTTCTAGCTTGATAATCTCGTGCATTACTAGCAGAACTTACTTCTTTATAGATACCAAGACTTGGAATCCAAATTTCCACATCGTAAGTACGACACATACTAGCACTGCAATCTCCTGCAGCAAGTTTGCTTACCTTATAGTGTAATCCCAATTTTTGTAAGATACGTTCTGCTTTGGCAACTAATTCTTCAAAAGCTTGATCACTATTTTCTTTGGTTGTATATTGCACCATCTCTACTTTATTGAATTGGTGTCCACGAATCATACCTCTTTCTTCACTACGATAACTACCTGCTTCTCTACGATAACATGGAGTATAACCAGCAAATTTCATAGGTAATTGAGCAGCATCAATCACTTCGTTACTAAACATATTGACAAGAGCTGTTTCTGCTGTAGGAAGCATGAATCTACTATCTTTACTTTTTTGATCTACCCAGTATACTTCATCTTCAAATTTTGGGAATTGACCAGATCCTAATCCACAAGCATAATTCAACATATGTGGTAATAGGACAAATTCATATCCATCTAAAATATGTTGATCAACAAAGAAATTGAGTAGTGCCCATTCTAGTCTTGCTCCAAGTCCACGGTATATCCAGCTACCATTCCCTGCTAGTTTTACCCCACGTTCGTAATCAATGAGTCCCAAATCATGAGCCAATTCAATATGACTTTTTGGTTGGAAATCAAATTCTGGTTTTTTGCCAAACTCACGGATATAGCGATTGTTTTCTTTTCCACCAGGAAGTAGATCATCATCTGGTCTATTTGGTAGTTTGATCATAAAATCTTGAATCTTATTAGTTAGATCAGATACTTTGGTATCAAGTTGTGCAATCTCTTCTCCTAACTGTTTCATTTCTGCAAAAATACTAGCTGTATCTTTGCCTTCTTTTTTATATTGAGGGATTAAAGAGGATTGTTTGTTCTTTTTTGCTTTTAATCCTTCCACAATACCCAAATATTCTCTTTTTTGTTTGTCCCATTCCAAAAGTTCTGTAAAATCTACGATGCAACCTTTTTTCGCAAGAGCATCTTGCATGGCTTTTGGATCTTGTTTGATGAGTGCTAAATCTAACATATTGTTACTCCCTTTATTATCTTGTTTTCCCTATATTTCATAAGAAAAACACACTTTCATTCTACCTTAATAGTATAGCCCATTTTTTACCATTTTGCAACGAAAAAATTTACACAAATAGGATTTTTCACATATATATTTTTAAGACAATTAGCTAGATTGACTAGAATACCGATTTTTTTTTGAAATACCACTTGAAAAATGTTTTAAATATGATATAATGAAAATAGAAATATAAACATTACCTTTCTATGTTCTTTTCGTATAACCATAGAAAGATTGAGGATAATATGAAAAAAAATAGTTTATCAAGAAAAATCAATGTTATGATCGTGTTTGCTGTCGTATGCTTTATCACATTGTTTTCTTTTGGGCTTCGTGCCAGACAATTAGCCATTGAAAAAGCTGACTTGCAATATAAAGAAAATACATCAAAATTATATCAAGATTATTTTGATAAAATTGATCAAAGCAATGATAGTCAAATTACCAACCCATCTACTCCAGATCAATCTCAACTTGTGATCTATGATAATTTTTATGATTTAGCAGATGCTGTCGAACTACAAGAACAGAATGCTATGGCATTCAAATATTTATCTAGTGGACTGGTAGATATTCATGCTAATATTTTAGGTATTTCGTACGATTCTACAGCAGATCTATCTTATGCTAGAGCAAAAAATAAAAAAGGAAACAAACTCTTTAACATCAATGGGGTTCTTGCAGATTCTACTGTCAAAGATGTTTTTACAAAATTAATTGGCAATAAGCCAGATTTTTACAATACCTATTTTTATAATGCCACAAGACAAGAATACAAATACAAACAATATTATGATCCAGTAAGAACAGCTTCCAAATCCAAATTTGAAAGTATATTCCCTAATGTTAATATTGTAAAGAATCTTTTTACGATCAATTCCAATACCATAGAAAGTGTCCAATCTTTTACGTACAATGAAGATACCGAAACATATACAGTTGTGGCTACTATTGATAAAATGGCTGGTTCTATTAACTTTATCAATTTTGTCAATTTTATTACCAATTATATGTGTCCTACCACACCTCAAAAATTGCAAGTAACACTGACCATTCGAAAAGATTATGTTGTTACCAAAGCTGTCTATGATGTTGCTGCTAGAGTATCTTTATCTGGAATCAATGTCAATGGATATGTCGATATTAGTAGTCAAATTACTGAAACACTCTATAGTTTTGGAGAAGATTTTACCATTCAACCATCTTTATAGACAGTCCTACTATTCTAGTCATATCCCTATACTATCACTATAACAAATAAAAAAGAATAGGAAAATTCCTATTCTTTTTTGTTGATTATTACTCTCTATAGACCTCAAACCATCTTAGAATTGTACTTTTACATTCTTTCTTTCTTCTTCGCTATCTACTTCAAAACTTGGCTTTCTTTCAAACTTAAACCATTTTGCAATGATATTGGAAGGAAACATATCCACAACATTATTGAGATTACGCACTGTCGCATTGTAATATTTTCTGCTTTGTGCAATTTCTTCTTCTAGTTGTTTTAATTGTTGTTGTAGATCCATAAAATTAGTATCAGCTTTTAGTTCTGGATAATTTTCAGATAATGCAAATAAAGATTTTAAAGTACCTGAAAGCATATTTTCATTTTTGGCTTTTTCTTCTACATTATTGGAAGACATAGCCATATTACGTGCTTGGATCACTTTTTCCAAGGTATCTTTTTCATGTTTTGCATATCCTTTGACGGTCTCTACAAGATTTGGGATCAAATCATAACGTTTTTTCATATAGACGTCCATGGTAGAAAAAGACTCTTCTGTCGTATTTCTTAATCCAATCAATCGATTGTAAGTAGCTACCACATAAATCACTGCCACTACTACTAAAAAGGCTATCACGCCTAGTGCAATCCATAATCCTAACATATTTCATTCTCCTTTTTTATTTCACACTTTCAGTATAGCATATCCTACTATACAATGCAAATAAACGATATCATTTACCGAAAAAACATCTGGTATAATTGTAGGACAATAAGAACCGCACTAAGAGTATAAAGATATTTGGAAAATAAAGATAATTTGTGATTCTGTGCCACATTTTTTAACAATTTGATGGCAAAAATCCCTACAACAAAACAAATGAGAAAAGCCACACATATCTGTGGAATAGAATACGATAAATACAGAACAAACTTGTTTTCAATCAGTTCAAATAACAAGGATCCTAAAATAACTGGAATAGACATTAAAAAAGAAAAATCCACACTGACCCTAGAAGGTAATCCTAAAAATAATCCTGTAGCGATGGTTGTCCCTGAACGGCTCACAGCAGGAAAACAAGCAATCCCTTGTCCCATACCCATCAATATCGCATCTAGATACCCTATTGGCATTTTGGTTACGGAATATGTTTGGTAAGGAACAATACCTTCTTTTTTCGTTAACATACTAGCAAGACTAAGCAAAAATCCTGTAAGAAGAAAGCCTAACCATAAAAAATCTCCACCAAAGGCATAGGTAATGATATTACGAAATAACAGAACAAATACAACAGTTGGGATCGTGGCTACGATCAAACATCGATTGGTATAGCAAAATGGGTGTTTCAGCAATTCCCAAATGGTTTTTCGGTAATATAAAAGGACAGAACATAGTGTAGCTATGTGTAATAACACGCTAAGCAAAATGGTTTGGTCTTCAATGCCAAACCATTGATACAACAACACTAAATGTCCACTGGAACTAATGGGTAAAAATTCTGTTAGTCCCTGTACAATAGCCAACACACATAAAATAATCCAAACCATAATTGCTCTCCTAGTTATAGTATATTCCAAAAAAAATGCTTTCATGAATTGTTTTTTATAAAGTTTTAGTGTATAATAAGTAGCAGAAAAAGGAGTCAATATGAAATTAGGAATTGTAGGACTTCCCAATGTAGGGAAAAGTACCTTATTTAATGCCATTACCAAAAAAGGAATACCAAGCGAAAACTATCCTTTTTGTACCATCGAACCAAATGTCGGGATTGTCAGTGTCCCAGATAAAAGACTGGACGTTTTGACACAAATGTATCATGCGAAAAAAACCACTCCTGCTACCATTGAATTTGTCGATATTGCTGGACTGGTCAAAGGGGCAAGTCATGGTGAAGGTCTGGGCAACAAATTTTTAAGTCATATTCGAGAATGTGATGCTATTGTGCATGTAGTACGATGTTTTGATGATGGAAAAATTATTCACGTTGATGGATCTGTTGATCCTATTAGAGATATTAGTGTGATCAATCTAGAACTCATTTTGGCAGATTTGGAAAGTGTGCAAAAAAGACTAGAAAAAGCAGAAAAAATGCGTAAAGGTGGCGATAAAGAAGCAACACTTGATGCAGAACTACTTCAAAAATTATTAGCTTTATTAGAAAATGAACAACCTGTCAGAGCTTATCCTGCAACGGAAGAAGAAAAAGAAAGAATCAAATCTTATTTTTTAATTACCAGCAAACCTATTATCTATTGTGCCAATATTAGCGAAAACGAAGTGGGTGGTCCGGACAACGACTATGTGAAAAAAGTCAAAGAGTATGCAAAAAAAGAAAACAATGAAGTCATTGTTTGTTCTGCTAAAATTGAAGAAGAATTGTCTACCCTAGACGATGAAGAAAGACAATTATATGCTACGGAACTTGGTCTTCAAGAAAGTGGACTTGATCAACTCATACTTGCTAGTTATAGACTTTTAGGACTAATGAGTTACTTAACAGCTGGCGAACAAGAAGTGCGTGCATGGACAATCAAAATAGGGACAAAATGTCCACAAGCGGCAGGCAAAATTCACTCGGATTTTGAAAAAGGATTCATCAAAGCAGAAGTCATTAGTTATGATGATTTGGTAGCCATTGGTAGCTATACTTTAGCTAAAGAAAAAGGGAAAGTCCGTATTGAAGGAAAAGACTACGTGGTGCAAGATGGCGATGTGATGCTTTTCCGTTTTAATGTATAATTTTTTCTTTTATGAAAAGATATATGAAAGGTTTTTATAGGTGGATCTATATACCATATAGTGCCATACTATGATTTTATAAAAAATCTACAAGATATCATAATAAAAAAGACTAGCATTTTGCTAGTCTTTTTTTATCTTTATGCTTGCACAGGACTCATGTCTATCAAACTAGAGTACTTATAATTAAATGTTTGGGTGAATTGAAATTCTACATTGATAGGTGCATTGATTCCAAGAACGGCATATTTTGTATCAAAATTCTCTTTGACTACCATCTTGGTTAATTCCCCAGTATACGTAAAACTCAATGTCAACGTCAAACTATTATGATGACTATAGTCTGCAAAAGCAAGAAGTAGTTTGTGTTGTTTGTCCACTTTTTCCGTTGCTTTTTGTAAAGATTCTCCCGTTAAAGTCAATCTTACTTCATACCCATCTTTTGGAGAAGTTGGTGTCATAAAATAATCAATACACTCACTGGATACAGTATCTTGATTCAATGTATAGAATAGATCTCCAATATCATTGTAATAATCTTGCATATATTCATCATAATTCATTGGACGGAATTGATCTACATAAGGATCGCAGTTTTGTTCCACACGAATATCTTTACTTTCCCCTACATAGTATTGCATTCCATCAAAGTAATGTGCCACATTGAGACGATTTGGAATATTGAGGTTTTGTGCATAACTTGGCAATTCTCCATGGAATCCAAGTCCAAAATATCGATTCCCCATTTTATCTTTTTTAGCCACAAACTTAATCACATCATCCAATTCCATGCCATTGCCCGGTATCATATTGACCATGGCTGAACTCATGCCTGCACTAATTAGACCACTTTTTGTAATCACTGCATGAATATTCCCATTGGCTTCAGAAGAAAGTGATTTGCTTTTTGCAATCGTAGAATTAGCATATTCTATCAAATCATAAAAATTATCATATTGACCAATACTTGGTTTGTTATCATCGTTGCCAGTATGGATATTGTCTTCCACAATGGATTGATCGTAGTTGTCAAGCGTATTTTCCCAATTTTCTTTATAAGCAGCATCTTGCTCTTCTAGTCGAAAATTCTTCATCTCTAAAGAAAAACCAAAAACAACACCAATGACAAGCAACATAATGACTACAATGATGTTTGTTTTATTTTTCATACCTTGATTCTCCTTCTTTTTTTCTCTATCATAGTATACCATGATACCAGCATGATGTCAATATACAATTTTGTACTTTATGTCTTAACTTTATCTTTTCTTGTTATTTTGTATCATATAAAAAAATAGAGGAAGATCCTCTATTTTTTATGCTGTATAACTTGACCAGTTATCAAATCCTGCAATATATTGATATAATTGATAAAAATTAGCATAGCAAGTCACACTATAAGAATAATAGGAAGAAGAGTTGCTACTTGTAAAATATAATGTGGTTTCTTGTACATTATTGACATTACTTAATAAGATAGTGATATAGTCATAAGATATACTTTGATCATTATATTTGTACTCTTTACCATCAATTACTAATGATTCTTGTGGTTGCACATAGAATTTGATGGCAATCGTTCCTGTAGAACCAAGTTTACCTGTTACGGTAGTTGTTGACACTCTGTCTACGACTATTTCATGTCCTAAATTCCCTTGAAATAATGCATTCAGTAAATTTTGTTTTGCACCTTTTTTATATAGATCCAGGACTTGATTGTATTCATCTACTTTGATCTCTTTTTCAAATAGTTCATTGTTAGATCCATTATAAATTTGTACAGCTGTAACATTATCTAAAGCTATCACATTATAATTGTATTTAATACAAGCAAGTACAATGGTTGCTGTAGCAAGTACGCCAATCAAACATAACGCAATAATGGTTAGTATTTTTTTCATGTATGTTACTCCTTATCCTTTTTATCATTCTTTTTAGTTGTTTTCGTTGTCTTTTTCTTGGTTGTTACACTATCTTTGTGCTTACCTTCTTCGACAGAATCTGTGGTTGTTTCTTTATTGTCTTCCTTTTCTGTCTCTTGCTTTTCAACTTGACTATCTTTAGCAGTTGATTCTACCTTGTTAGTAGACGTATTCTCTTTTTCTGTATTTTCTTCTGTATGATGGGAAGAACCTACTTTCTCTTCATGTTCTTTTTTAATTATCTCCAATTCTTCATCAGATAATATACCTGCTTTATGAAGAGCAATCGCTGCTTGATATTTTACTTGAGCAGTCTTTTTTTCTTGTTCTTGTTTTGCTTGTGCTCGAATTTTATCTTCTTTTTCTTTACGTTCTGCATTCTTTTGATCAATGAATTTTATGATTTCTTCATTGGTTTTACCATCAAAAATCATATCTACTTCATCACTATAGATAGTTTCTTTTTCAAGCAATAATTCTGCCATTTGTTGTAAGATATTTTGATGATCTTTTAGCATTTGATAAGCTTTTTGATAGCAAGCACTTAACAAATCTTGCACTTCTTGGTCAATTTTTGTAGCCATATCTTCACCGTATGGAGTACGTGTTTGGTAATCCCTACCAATAAACACTTCTTCTCCACTACTAAAACTAGCAAATCCCAAGTTCTTACTCATACCCCATTCGGTAATCATACGACGAGCAAGATCTGTTGCTTGTTTGATATCGCCACTAGCACCTGTGGTAATTTCGCCAAAAGTCAATTCTTCAGCAATACGACCACCCATGGTACTACAAATTTCGTTACAAAGTTTTTCATAAGTCAAATATTGTTCATTTTCTTTATTGGACCTATAAGAAGTATATCCACCAGCATGACCACGTGGTATGATACTTACTTCATGCACTTCATTGCCACTCTTTAATAGTTTTGACAAAATAGCATGACCACTTTCATGATATGCTGTAATACGTTTGTCTTTTTCACTGATCAAGTGACTACGTTTTTGTGGACCAAGTGCTACTTTGTGAATGGCTTCACTAATATCTTCCATGGTAATGGTAAGTCTATTATCTCTAGCGGCTAAGATGGCTGCTTCATTTAGGAAGTTTTCAATATCTGATCCAGCAAATCCACTTGTAAGTCTTGCAATCGCACCAAAATCCACACTTTCATCAATAGGTTTGTTCTTTGCGTGTACACGCATGATGCTTTCTCTACCTTTTACGTCTGGGTAGTTGACCGTAATCTGTCTATCAAAACGACCACCACGTAACAATGCTGGATCAAGCACATCTGCTCTATTGGTTGCAGCCAATACGATCACACCTTCATTGGCTGTGAATCCGTCCATTTCGATCAATAATTGGTTTAGTGTTTGTTCTCTTTCATCATTGCCACCACCAAGTCCAGCACCACGTCTACGACCTACGGCATCAATTTCATCAATAAAGATGACACAAGGAGCATTTCGTTTTGCAGTATCGAATAAATCTCTAACACGGGCTGCCCCAACACCTACATACAATTCCACAAAGTCACTACCACTGATGCTAAAGAATGGAACATTGCTTTCGCCTGCCACTGCTTTAGCTAGTAATGTTTTACCCGTTCCTGGAGGGCCTACTAATAAAATTCCTTTTGGAATTCTAGCCCCTACTTTTTTATATTTTTCTGGATTTTGCAAGAAATCTACAATTTCTCTTGTTTCTTGTTTTTCTTCATCAAGGCCGGCTACATCAGAAAATTTGATAGTAGATTTTTCAATACGTGTTTTGTTTTTTACAAATCCGTTGCCTGATGCACTGCCACCTTTTTGTGCATTACTAATCATGCGGAAGAATACAACAGCAATCACCACCATAATGATCAAACTCATGTATGGCATGATAGCTTCCAACCAACTTTGTTCTACATAAGGAGTAGATAGTTCTATCACTGTCTTTCCTTCATAATCTGGGTTGTTTTGTAAAATCAAAGTGTTACGTTCAATAATATAACTAAAAATCTCTGTACTTAAAGAAGTGTATTTGAAATACGCATCTGCTTGACGTGGAAATTCTTCTTTAGATACTGTATTTTTTTCCAATCCTTCTTTATAAAGGATTCTAGCAACACCATTTTGTGCATAAATTGCTACCACTTCGTCCAGTTCAATCTCTTGTTGAACTTGGGTGATGGATATTTCCTTCCCGTAATTTGGACGGCTAGAATACCAAAATATTACAGCAACTAGCACAATTAGTAGTATCAGTGTAAACCACTGTCCTAATTTGTTTTTCTTTTCCATTCTGTCCTCCAATATCATCGTATGTCTTCACAATATGCAATATTTGTCATACTGTGTAATTATGTTACGTCTTTTTGCTACACCCTACGGCTCATTTAAAAAATTCATAACTTTTAAAACACTATATTCTAGCATAAAAAAAAATATTTGTACACTTATTTTCATGATATTTAGTACTTAATTGTGACACTTAACAATATTGTACCCTAATCCTTGATTGTAAAACACCTTTCTATGCAAAATTTCTTGTAGTTATGTAAGAAAATGTAAAAAATGCCTTAACGATTGTTAAGACATTCTTCCATTTTATTTTGTTCTTCTCTTTCTTTTGCATTTTCTTCAAAAAGATAGTTCACATATTTTATTTGTTGATAAATCACTTTAGGCATACCAGTAGGTTGCATTTTATACACTTTTCCCGGCTCCCATTGTTTGACATTACATTCCATAGGAGTAAGATCGTATTTTGGATCATCTGTTTGGTGAAATCCTACTTTTTCATACAATTTTACATTAGCGTCTTCTTTTTGATACATTCTTTTTAAAGCTTTCAGAGAGACTTTTTCTTTTCCTAGTTTTTGTGCCACACTCAAAAAATATACCAATCCTTTGAATCCAATCGCTTTGTATCGATCACATTCTTCATAAATATCATAATGACCGATATACAATCCTTCTGGAAATTCTTGACAATCAATGCTTCCAATTCTAGATACAGCATTATCTTGCACTTTATAGATAAACATCGTTTCCAAGTCCCCAAAGAGCATAAAAGGATCACCGGTCTTATCGAGATCTATATGTGCATAGAGTTGTCTTCTCGTTCTTTTAAAATATTTGTCATAATAGTCTTTTAAAAGATGCAATTTTTGATTCAAAATTTTAATGATATCCTGCTTCATGATGGGCACTCCTTTTACATCACACTTGGTGCTTCCATTCCAATGATATGGAATAATTGGTGCATCACTTTTTCTACACAAGCAAGCAATACGCACCAATCTTGTTTTTGTTGTAGATTCTCAAGCGTACTAATTCGATTGGATTCATAAAAAGAATTGGTTACTGTACACAAATTATACACATAATCACAGATCACACTTGGACTTTTTGTTTCCATGGCAACAGGCATAATGGTAAAGTACTTTAAAAGTTCCAATCGTAATTTTCTATCTATTTCATTATAGATTATACCACTCTGGTTATGATTGTCAATAGTATTGCTCATAAGAATATTTTTGACTCTTAAGTAGGTGTACAAGATATAAGGACCTGTTTTGCCTACTATATTGGAAAATTTTTGAATATCAAAAATATAATCTCTTTCTTTTGCATTTTGCAAATCAGCAAATTTAATAATTGCATTGACAATTTTGTCTAGATCTTCTTGACTAGCTTGTTTGTTGCTTTCTTTAATACCCATAAAGACTTCTTTGACTTGTCTAAACAAACTATCTAGTTTTGGACTATCTCCAGCACGGGTTTTAAATGGTTTTCCATCAACACCGTTGACTGTACCGAATCCACAAAATTCTAGTTGTGGTCTACCATTTTGAATTAAACCAGCTTTTTTACAAGCACGGAACACACTTTCAAAATGTTGAGCTTGTCGAATATCTGTAAAATAGAGAATATGATCAGGATCCCAATCCCGAATACGTTGCCAAATGGTTGCAAAATCTGTTGTTGCATACAAATAAGCTCCATTAGACTTTTGGAATAAAAGTGGTGGCATTTCCTTTTTGTCGGTATCTTCTGCAATATCCATCACTCTTGCTCCTTGACTTGTGTAAAGTAAGGATCTATCATTCAAATATTTTTCTAATGCAGGTATATCTTGATAACTATCACTTTCTCCTAGCCAATAATCAAAGTGCACATCAAGATAGTCATAAATACGAGCAATATCTGCTTTGGATATGGAAACAATGGCTTTCCAATATTCTTTGTACTCTGCATTACCTTCTTGTAATTCTTTAGTGATTTGGGCACATTTTTCTTTGACAACTTCATCAGTTTTGCTTAACGCACTCATTTTTGGATAAATAGTGTCTAGATACTGTAAAGTTAGATCTTTTGGTTGTTTATGATCGAGTATAGCTCCGTAGATCACTTGCCCAATTTGTAATCCATAATCACCCAAATGCACATCACTTATCACTTTGTGTCCATACCATTCAATGATTCTTTTGACACTTTCGCCCACAATAGCACTACGTAAGTGCCCTACGTGTAGAGGTTTTGCCACATTTGGTCCACCATAATCTAACACATAGGTTTCTTGCTTGTTTGGTACTTCCAATCCAAATTTTGGCTGTGTCAACATTCTTTCCACACAGTTAGTCAAAAACTGATCTGCCAAAGTAAAATTCAAAAATCCCGGTCTCACAATATCTATCTTTGCAAAAATTGTTTCATTTCCTTTATCTTTTTGCAATTCAAGTAAGACTTTTTGTGCAATATCCCAAGGGTTTTGATGTAATTGTTTGGCAAGCATAAAACAACTATCAGACTGATAGTCACATAAATCTGGTCGATTAGAAACAATCATTTTTGGTTCTATTTGATTGAATCCTGCTTGAGAAAATGCTTTTTTTAGTATGGTTTTTAATTGTTGCAGTACCATGTTACTTTCTCCTTTGTGCTAATTTTCTTTTGATGAATTTGTATATTTCTGCCATGGGAATAATTAAAATGGCTACCCCTACACAACACAACCATTGCAGTATGGTAAGGGTATGCACTCCAAAGGCATTTTGTAGTGGTGCTATTGGCAATACGATGATTAGAACAGTAAGCAAAAGCGAAATGAAAAATGCACCATTTAGATACCGATTGGAAAAGATGTTTGCCCCAAACAAACTTTGTGTATCATGTCTTAAATTATAAGAATGGAATAATTCTATCATCACTAGTGTAGCAAAACACATCGTATTGACAACGACAGGAGATAGTTTCACCCCATACAATCCTACAAAATATACCCCAAATACCAAGCATGCTTGTAAGACACCAAATATGAGAATATTAAGTCCCACTACTCCAGCAAACAAATTTTTTCGATTAGGATTGGGTGGGCACTTCATCATATCTTTTTCTGCTTGTTCTACTCCCAATGCCAAAGCTGGTAAAGTATCGCTCACAAAGTTGATCCAAAGGATTAAGGCCGGGGTAAAGAATGACTGTCCCATAAGCGCAATAATGACAAACAGCAAAATCATCTCTGCCATGCCCGTACCCAACAAAAATTGAACGATTTTTAGAATATTACGATAGATCTTTCTTCCTTCTTCTACGGCTCCAACAATGGTAGAAAAATTGTCATCGGTAAGAATAATATCTGCGACTCCTTTTGTGACATCAGTCCCTGTAATACCCATACCTACCCCGATGTCAGCACATTTGATACTTGGCGCGTCGTTGACTCCATCTCCTGTCATCGCTACTATTTTGTGATGATTTTGCCAAGCCTTGACAATCTGTACTTTATTCTCCGGACTCACACGTGCAAATACTCGGTACTCTGGTACTTTTTCCATGATTTCTTGCTCTGTCATGGTGTTCAATTCTTTTCCCGTTAGCACTTGTTTTTCTGACTCTGCGATCCCCAATTCTTTGGCAATAGCAAAAGCAGTATCTTTATGATCTCCTGTGATCATAACAACTTCAATACCGGCTTGTTGACAAGTGACAATACTTTGTTTTACTTCTTCTCGTGGTGGGTCTATCATACCAGTTATTCCTAAAAAACACAAGTTTTTTTCAGTATCTTCTGGCAAATATTGTTCTTTTTCGTGGCGAATATTTTTTGTAGCATAAGCTAGCACTCGCAATGCTTGTTTTGCAAATTCGCTATTCTTTTTAAGTATGACTTCTTTGTCTTCTTCAGTCAGTATTCTTTCTTTTCCATTTTCTAGAATATGTGTACATTTTTCTAGAATTTGGTCTACCCCACCTTTAGTGTACATTTGTATACCTTGTGGCATTTGATGAATCGTGCTCATCATTTTTCTATTGCTATCAAACGGGATCTCTGCCATCATAGGATATTTTTTAAGTAAATCCAATTTTGCAACATTTTGTGCATAAGCATATTCCACAAGAGCCGTTTCTGTCGGATCTCCCAGTGTCACCATTTTGTCTTTGCTTTTGTGTACGTGCACATCATTGCAAAGAGCCATACAAAATAACATTTGCTCTCTAGCCACTTGGTCATCGCTTAAACAAAAACTTTCCACAACTGTCATTTGGTTGAGTGTCAAAGTCCCTGTCTTATCGGTACAAATCACTTGTGTGCTCCCTAAAGTTTCGACTGCTGCCAAATGTTTTACAATGGCTTTTTTCTTACTCATTTGTTGCACACCAATAGCCATGGTAATCGTTACCCCTGTTGGCAGTCCTTCAGGAATAGCACAAACAGCAATACTAATCGCCACCATAAAAGCATGAGCCCAGTCCATGCCATATACCATTTCACTGACAAAAATTGCAATACTTAAGATGATCACGATCACGCTTAAGATTTTGCTTGTATGATCAATCCTTTGTTGTAAAGGAGTACGCTCTATAGTCTGGTCGGCAAGAATTTGGCTGATTTTCCCCATTTCTGTATGGATACCAGTTGCTACTACAACACCCATACCTCTCCCATAACAAACTACACTTCCCATAAATGCCATATTTTTTTGATCCCCAATGGCTACATTTTCTTGTCGTATGACGTGTGTCTGTTTTTCTACTGCTTGACTTTCTCCCGTCAAAGCCGATTCTTCTATTTTTAAAGAATTGACATCAACCAAACGAAGATCAGCTGGCACAATATCTCCAGCTTCTAATAGAACAATATCTCCCACAACTAATTCTTCTGTTTTGATGTGTTGGGTGATCCCATCACGTAAAACCTTGGCATAAGGTTTGGTAAGATTTTTCAAATTATCTAATGCATTCTCTGCTTTGTTTTCTTGAATGACTCCAATAATAGCATTGATGATCACCACAAACAATATGAATCCTGCATCTACGAATTCATCTGTCGAACGATTGACAATCCCCAACACCATACTTAAGATACAACTCAAAATCAAAATCATGATCAGCACATCTTTGAATTGTGCTAAAAATTTTTGCAATATGGTTTTTCTTTTACCTTCTTGCAGTTTATTGTATCCATTCTTTTCTAGACGATGTTGTGCTGTTTTTTGCGAAAGACCTTGTAATGACGTATGGCAAGATTTTAAAACATCTTCTATTTTCTTTCTATACATAATTCTTACCTAATGACATATTTTTTAAGAAGTGGTAATGCCACAAATGCAATGAGAAGCACAATGGCAATGACCAATACCAACATGACGACATCTGGTAAGTAGGCATTCAAACTTGTAGATAAGGACACCGAAACATACTTGCTTTCAATGCCATTTTCTACATTTTTAATACGTACCACGTACGTTCCAGAGTATTGATCTAGGTTCACAATTTCTCCATTTTCTACAGCAATCCAATTAGCACCACCAACGGAATAATATAATTGCCCTTCTCCCCCAAAGATCTTAAGACTTGGCCTACCGTTAATGGTATCTGTATATTTGTCATATTCTTTTCCATCTACCAATATTTTATAAGATGGTGTGATAGGTCTTATGGTAAATTCGTATGCAGGCAACCCGATCTCTACCTCTGTTTCTGGCAGATATTGATTAGTTGCCGTATTGTAGTATTTCATACGATAGGTATTCACTGGTAAAGTAAAACTCGCCGTGTCAGGATCTAGTGCTTTGTATAATGTCTCTTGTGCAATATTGCCATCATCAGTATACGTAACAGTAAAAATGTGTGGCACAATATCTCCCATCGTTTCCCAAACAACTGTATCACCACTGGTTAAGGATAAAGCACTTAAGTTTTGGATTCCATATTGAAAAATACGTGTTTGCGTATTTTGTGGTTTGCTCACCATAGCATTCGCATATAAAGAGATGGTGACTTTGGATTGTGAATTGAATGGCATGGATATATCTTCTACCTTGGCTAATGCATTGTTATTCAAATTCACTGTGATCGTTGGAGCAATCAAACTTTTTATTTCTACAGAAGTGATGGTGTTGTTATGCAAATCTATAGATTGTAGTTGTGTCATTTTTCCACCAAATGTCACTTCTATCAAAGCATTATTGGATAGATCAATGCTTGTTAAGTTGTTCCATATCGTTGTATCTGGCACAATATCTGTAGCATGAAATTCTGTCAATTTGCTACTAGACAAATCGATAGACTCTACTTTTGTCAAATTGAATTTTTTAAGTCCCGAAAGACCTGCATCATACGTATATTCTGCTCCCGAAAAAATATCTGCAATACTCAAATTCAAATGTGTAATGCCAGCATTGTATAAAGAATTACTGTACAAAATATCTGTTTCCCATTCTGTACCTTTTAAATTCCATTGTAGAGCATAATATAGGTTGGCTCCAATATCACTAGAATCAATAGCCACCCCTTCATCTACAGCTGTCGTATCTGCCATAATTTGATTATGTTCTAATTCTTTTGCTTCTACACTTTTTGTACTTGTGGACGCGTGTAAGACTACACCCCCCATCAATAGACACATCATAGCACAAATAATCCACAAATTCCCTAACTTTCTTTTCATCTTATCCCCTTTTGGTAACCTAAGCTATTAGACTATTCCCATAAAGTTTGCATATATATTTACTATAACACAAAATCTAGACAAATAAAAATACTTTTTACTTAAATTTTCCAACATTCATTTTCTAGATTTTTCATACGATGGATTATTGTCAAGAAAATGGATTGTGATCAAACAACTTACAATGATACCGTTTTTAATATCTAGCGCCTATGGTATATCGATAAAAAACTATGCAAAATATTTTTCTTTTAGTGTGTCCAAAACGATCAAAAAAAAATAAAATTTGTGACAATTATCTAAAAAATATGACATTTTACACTTTTTTCAAAAAAATACTACCCAAACCTAGATATTTTTGTTATACTGAGATTGCGATGGTAAATGATAAATATATGGTGAATTATGGATTCTATTTTACAAGAACATGACAATATTCCAACACCTATTACACAACAAAAAAAAGTTTTTGCAAAAGGATACTGTTTTTTCAAATACTTTTGGTTTTTTGTAATTGGTTGTATTGCAGGAACATATTACGAACAAATACTGACACTATGCAAAAAAGGAGTTTGGGTTTCTCGTGCAGGATTGCTCTATGGACCACTCAATCCTGTTTATGGATTTGGTGCCGTTCTTTGCGTTTTGATCTTACATAGAGTCAAAGATTGGAAACTTCTTTGGACACTAGGTGGACTCATTGGGGGTGGATTTGAGTATATTCTATCTTGGCTACAAGAAATCTTTATTCATAGCGTTTCTTGGGATTACTCTGCAAGATTTTTGAATCTTAACGGCAGAACAACCATTCCCTATATGGTATTTTGGGGACTTTTATTCATGGTAGTGGTGAAAGTGATTTATCCTTTTTGCTCAAAATGGATTGAAAAGATCCCTTATACTTTTGGCAACGTTATGACATGGATTTGTATTGTTCTTATGGCTTTAAATATGGGAATTACTTGCTCGGCACTCTTGCGTCAATCTATGAGGCACAAAGGCATAGAAGCCAGAACTACCTTTGCAGAATGGTTAGATAAAATGTATCCCGATGAAGTAATTTATGATGTCTTTGAGAATATGAAACCAGCAAGCGAAAAGAATCAACTGCAACAATCACAAGAGGATCCCTCTCTTGCTACACCTACTCTAGCTGTTTATTATGGCAGAATAGAGGAAAAAGAATTTCTGTTGCCTACCCCTTGTCCTATCCCTTCTGCAACGTAACATACAAGCATTGCAAAATATAAAAAAAATATAAAAAAGATCACAATAGCATATTTATATCTTATAATCTTAAAAACATTGTTTAAAAAACAAAAAAGAGGTTTGCCCTCTTTTTTCTTTTATATTATATATTGATTATTTTTTACGTCCAGTCTTTTACATAGTATATATTGGCCTTTGGCATATTGAGATCGCACAACATCGTTTCTCTGTCCATTATGCAAAAAAACTAATCAGTTTTGGAACAAATATCAGCAGACCTACAATCACAGATCCAATGCTCACTAATAGGACAAAACCTGCACTAATATCTTTGATCTTTTTGATTTGCTCATCATATTCTGTAGAGATTCTGTTCATCATTCGTTCAATTAAAGTATTCATGATTTCACTCGCTATCACAGCCACAATACACAATACCACCAACAACCACTCAATATGATTTAATTGCACAACAAATCCAAATGCAACCACAAAAATAGCCACCAGCGTGTGTATCCACATATTTTTTTCTTCTTGAAATAGACAAACAAGTCCATCGATTGCGTGTTTTAAACTTTCCCAAAAGTTTTTGTTTTTTTTCATTATATTTGATTCCATGTGTTGATATTTTCAAAAGTAGTGTACCACAAATACAAAAAAAATCAAAGATTTTTATTTATTTTTTATGTTTTAAAAAAAAGAAAGAGATCTTTCTCTTTCTTTTCTAATCAATCCATAGAACTTTATCCATTAACACAATGGTAATAATGTCTAAGATCCAGAATAAGATTGGACATACAATCAGCATAACAATAGCTAGCACAATGCCTAACACATTTCCTTTACTGATACTACGGCAAAGTCTGTAAAAAGCCCAAACAATGTCGAGGAAAGGCAAAGCAAGGATTACTTTTGCCCATTTTGGTAAGCTGTCAAATGCTCTAACTAAATCTTTCATAACAATCTCCTTTTTTTATTTTATATGATTAGTATACGGAATTTATGATAAAAAATCAAATAAATGTATGAAAGTCCTACTATTTTTTTAGATTCTTTTATTCCCTCCCTTTCCCATATATCTATCCCTAGTATGGATTTGCTACAAACAATGAGATGACAATACTTTTTATGTTCTTATTTTTTCTCTTTTAAATAAGTTCGGTTTTTTCTATCTATATGTATTGCAAAAAATAGTCAAAATATTGCTAAAAATAACTAAAAAAATACCTGATAAAAACCATGACTTTTAAACCATTTTTAAAAAAGACAAAAAATAAATATTAAAAAATAACACAACATAACTTACCAAAATGCTAATTTTTTTGACTTTTTATCAAAAATTATTCACGAAATATTAGCAAAGATCAGTGTTTCGACAAAAAGTGAAATATAACCATATAAAGTAGCACAATTTTTCAAAATATTTTTTGATAATATTTTTCATTTTTCTTTTTCTTATGCTAAGATATTCGCGTTGCACTTCTCAAACAACAAAAATATATAAAAAAAAAGGAAACGGTAATTTAAAATGAAAGAAAAGTTAAATGTGGTGATTGTCAGTAACAATCAAAATGATAGAAAAGAATTGAAGGACAAATTTGAAAAAAGTGGTCTTACGGTAGAAGAATTTAGTGAAGCAATCCCTTCTTTGCAATATGTCAAAGAAAATGCTTGTGATCTAGTCATAAGTGATGTAATTTTACCAGGTAAAGATGGTTTTTTCTTAACAGAAAATATTAAAAAGATTAGTCCTCATACCAAAGTTGTATTAGCAAGTGCTATTCATGGTGATGCTTTTATTGCCAAAGGATTACAGATGGGAGCTGATTACTTTATTGAAAAACCTTTTGACAATGATACCATTGCAGAAAGAATGATCGAAGTAGTACAAAACTTTGAAACAAAAACCCCGATAAAAACCCCTAGAAACAAACAATTAGAAGAAAAAATCAGCAACATTTTCATTACGGTGGGTATCCCTGCACATATCAAAGGGTATCAATTCTTACGTGAAGCCATCAAAATGGCTATTGACAATCCAGAAGTCATCAATTCTATTACAAAAAAATTATATCCTAGCATTGCTGAAAGGTTTGATACAAGTGCTAGTAAAGTCGAACGTGCTATTCGTCATGCTATTGAAGTAGCTTGGAATCGTGGAAAAATAGAAAATATTAACGCATTATTCGGTATCAGAGTCTATAGTAATAATGAAAAACCTACCAACGGAGAATTTATTGCCTTAGTTGCTGATAAAATGTTGATAGAGGGTGGATACTAATCCATCTTTTTTTTGTATGGAAAATAGTACCTTTTCAAAAGTAAACTGCTTTTTCAAAAATTGGTATTGATCTTTTGACTTTGCTGTGGTATACTGATGAAAATAGTAAAAACAAAAAAGGGATTATTATGAATTATCAAGAAATGTTAGATACCTATCAAAATCTAAAACAAACAATAGACAACCTACGCAATCAACAAAAAGCCATAGACCAACAAATTGATACCATTAAAAAAGAACAAGCCAATCTTGTTCGCTCTCAACCAACACTATATATTTCTTATCAAACTTTTTTAAAGTATTATCCAAAAAAATTCGATCAAGATACTGCTACCGTCACTATATCCACTACTGTACCAGATTGTGTGACTACTAACGAACAAGCCCAAAAAATTCTTAGTACAATGATGACGAAAACCAAAGGAAAACTGACATTTGACGATATGAAGTACATCGATCTGTTTACAATATTAGTCAATCCTTCCCGTTTACAATTAAAATCTTTCACCACCTATCCTTTTATTTTAAAAGAGCATTGTATTCATTTGCGTTGTGATATGCCAGATGATTGTATCATGATATTTACTGCAGAAGATTTTGTGGAAGATCACAATTTGCAAATTATGCTTAAGAATATGGAAAAAGAGCAAGCAATAATAGATCAAAATAGTACACAAGATGACGAAATCAATTTTTAAAAAATATATGAAAACATTTTAGATCATAAAAAAACACGAATACTTTTCGTGTTTTTTCTTTTTTTATTACACAAACCTATTACCGATTTCTCATATCTTCGATTGCCCTTATGTTGCCTTTTACTATACTTGGAGATAAGAGTTCAAAATAACACCTAGATACGATATACCTTCGAATTGGATATTGTCTATCTTCATTCTCATACTTTAGATTTTCTTGATAAGGACATTGCTCACATGTTTTGTGAAAAACAGTTTGGTAAGGACAATGACATAATACCATAAGAATCTGCCTTCCCGATATACTAGGTAATTGTGGAATCTGTATTTCATAATTGCTAGTCACAAGCTGTGCACTTAATTGGTACCAAAACTTTGCTGTTTGTAAGTTATACACATTCATTCTAGGTCCAATCATAAACGGATATTCTTTTGTATATTTTACACCATAATAATTCTCAATCACAATCCCATCAACTATATGTTTTGCCAAAATTCTATCTAATACGAAAAGATCCTGATGATTGGCAACAACTGGCAATACCAAATAATATTGTTTTGCTTTGTATTTTGCTTTGATTTTTCCTATCACATTTTCTGTATACGTAGTCGGAGCAATCCAAAGAATCTCACGATCTGTACCATCATATTCATTGACAATGCCAATCTTGTCTTGGGAAAATGGTAGGGAGATATTTTCTCCTAGATTATCTACTTGCACCTTATCATACACTGGTTTATTTTGACGTAATATCTCTTTTTCTAAAGCTAGTAATCCTTGTCTGCGCAGTTCGTTTATTTGACTTTTTGTCATAAAACACCCATCTTCTAGACAAATATTACAAGTATTCATGACAAATATATCATGATTAAATTTTTGTAATTGTTCTTGCACTTGCAAAGATGTCAATGGACAAGTCTTTGCCTCTTGAACTTTTTCTTCCCCTTGGACAGTGACTGCATACTTTCCACATTGTAAAGATAAAGTTGGGAATTGATCTTTATGTATCTCACACTGAACTTGTACCGAACGAATTCTTTTTTGAGTACAATACTTTTCTTCTAATTGATGATCTACAATCAAATGCACCACATCGTTAGGTAAGAATTTGTGTTTGGAAAAAATTATTTGTCCCTCTTTTCCTTGTTCCACATTCCCTACACCAAGCGACCCAATTTCTTTTTCTTGTCGAAACATTTTTAGCCCGTCGTGAGGAGATAATGGATATATACTTTTAATGGTAATTTTGTATAAATCTTTGAATGGTTTGCAATCCACAACATATCCAATACGTTTTCCAATATGGCTTTGGTACCTTGATTCTATAATAGGATAATTCACACCATCTTCCAAATATGCTTTTTGATTGAATTTTCCTCTAGAAAAAACCAATGCCAAATCAGCATCTGCTTGGGCATCTACCAAAAAATTGTGGTCTATTGCCCATTTGTAATGATGTACAGCTACTCCTACATATCCCGGTCTACGCAATCTACCTTCTATTTTTAAAGAAGTGACACCAGCTTCAACCAATTCTTTTAGCTCATGTAATAAAGACAAATCTGCAGGAGATAACAAATACCCTTCTTTTAGCAGTTGATTATCTTTTCTTGCCTGATAACACAGTCTACATAGTTGTTTGCATTCCCCACGATTTCCACTATTGCCATTCACAAAATAACTCAAATAACAGTTACCAGAAAAAGACACACAAAGTGCCCCTTGCACAAAATATTCAATATCTAGATTGGTATGTTCTTTGATTTGTTTAATATCTTCCAGTTTTGTTTCTCGTGCTAATACTACTCTTTTAAAACCCAATTCTTCTAGGAATTTTGCTCCAGGAAGATTGTGTATTCCCATTTGGGTGGAAGCATGCATCTCTAAAGTAGGATACTTTTTCTTTAGTAACATTGCCATACCCAGATCTTGTATGATCACTGCATCAATTCCAGCATCTATCGCTTTGTCCACTTCCTGCAAAAAATCTTGTATTTCACAATCTTTAATTAAGGTATTGACAGTAATATATACTTTTGTGTCAAAAAGATGACAATAGTTGACTGCTTCTTGGAGATTCATACCAAAGTTTTCTGCTTTCATTCTCGCATTAAATTTTGGCATTCCAAAATATACAGCATCTGCACCGTTTTGCACTGCCACTTTTAGACTTTCCATATCTCCACATGGGGCTAATATTTCTACTTTATTCTTGTTCATGTTTTTCCTCTGTTAGTGCTTCTTGAATGGATCCATAGATACCAATGGTAATACAAGTACCCAATACAATACACCGTATTAACCATGCTATTTGATCCAACAACTGCATCTTTTCTATTCCTGTATACAATACATCATATTCTTCTTCTGTCACTGTAGGTCTTATGATAGGGTGTTCGTATTGCCCAATGTCAGTTATCCACACTCTATATTTTTCTACCATATGACTAATAGCTTGGATCATCTCTGCTTTAATGTTTCTATGAGATACGGTCTGTAAATAGGTAATATCTTGATAGTAGTCTTGACAATTCTTAAGTTTTGATAAAAGATGTATTTTATTTTCTATCCACTTCATCTATTTGCCTCTTTCTTTCTTGCAAAGAATATACACAACCACAATAGTCTTGTCTATAGATTCCAAGTTCTCGACTGATTTGGCAGCTTTTTAAATAGCCATTATTTTTTTTAAAATCACTATACAAATATTCTATTCCGTATTGTTGTCCTAAAGCATAGCCAATTTCGTTCAATACTTGACTATTTTTATAAGGACTAATGGAAAGTGTGGTCGTAAAGATATCATAACCATGTTGTTTTGCATATTGGGCTGTTTTTTCCATACGCAACTGATAGCAAATATGACATCTTTCCCCTCCTTCTGGATCTAATTCATGCCCTTTAATTTTTGAATAAAACTCATTTGCTTGATACGGTTCTACCACAATAGGAAAATCCAAATGTAATCCTTTTATCACTTTAGGCAATTCTTCTTTTCTTTTGTCATATTCACTACTAGGGAAAATATTAGGATTGTAGTAATATAGTGTCACATCAAAATATTGTTGGAGTTGTCCTAGTACCCCACTACTACAAGGTCCACAACAAACATGCAATAACAATTTTTGTTTCCCATATTTTTGGTATCTGTCTTCCAGCATTGCTAGAATTTGTTTTCCGCTTTTGTTCACAATTCCTCCTTTGGTGTAATGACTACCTTATCTAAAAAAGCAATAGTATGCGCATGTAAAAAGACTTGCATACATTCTGTAGCAATATTTTGCACAAGACTTTGGCATTGCTGCAACAAATCTGCAAAATATGTTTTTAAAAACTGCATTTTTTCTCCTTCTTTTTCTAATCCCCCTATCCAAAACTCTCCAGAAGCCAACAAGATCGTATCTTCTTCTATTTGGTAAGAACATTGACTTATTAGGTACATAGTAGATAAAGAAAATAATTCTAATTGTTCATACTTTTCCTTTGCAAGGTCTATATTCAATCGAAAAACCATTTGTATTTGATTGTTCCTAACCTCAAAACTCTGTAAAGACAAATACTTTTCTTTTTCTTGAATCAAGTTATTCAAAATACTTGCAAAATCAGCATAAGTAAGAGTGAGTTCTTTTTGTAAAACTACAAAACGATTGATATCCCCACTATCTAAAAATAATTCAGCATATTCTGGTTGTAATTGTTCATAAACTATAGTATATTCACTAGCCTTCGTTGTGTACAAAGTAGATGGATCTACTTGATCTATATCTTCTATAAGAGATTGGAATTGTTTTACTTTATCCCCTATAAATGTAAATGCTGTCCCACAGCCATAGATAAAATACACACAAAAAAGTAGGATCATCATAATGACAAAGACGTGTCTCAACCATTTGCTTGATTTTTTCTCCATATTCACTCCTATTACAATCATTGTACACACATGAATGCAACTTGTCAACTTGAAAAATTGACAAAAATTTCCATATTTTTAAAATGTCGGTATTTACAATCTTATGAAAATATTATATACTTAAGATACCAATCCATATTGTTATAATGAAAGAAGGAGAAAGTATGCAGCCCATCAAAAAAGCTATCATTCTTTGTGCTGGTTTAGCAACCAGAATGTTGCCCATTACAAAAACCGTTCCCAAAGAAATGCTACCATTACTAGATAAACCCATTTTACATCGATTAGTCGAAGATTGCGCTAACTGTGGCATTCAAGAAATAGCCATGATTATGTCAGATCAAAAGAATAGTATTATTGACTATTTTGAAAGAAATTATCATTATGAGAAAAAATTAGAACAATACCAACATTATGACCAATTAGAATTAGTCAAAAACATTTCCAATTTGGCATCGATTACCTATATCATTCAAAAAGAAACAAAAGGAACTATGATTGCTGTCAACGATGGGAAAAAGTTTGTGAAGAATGAACCTTTTTTATTGCTTTTTGGAGATGAATATGTGTCTTGCAAAACAAAAACAGAAATAGCACAGCTTTTAGATGCATACGAACAATTAGGTTCAGCCAATATTCTAGCTCTACAACCAGTAGACAAAAAAGATGTATCTAGGTATGGCATCATACAACCTTTAGAGCAACATGGAGATATCATCACAATCTCACAATTCGTAGAAAAACCACCGATAGAGAAAGCTCCTAGTAATATTAGTTATATCGGTCCTGCCATCTTGGATCCTTCTATTTTTACTATGATTGATGAATTCTTACATCAAAATCAAAAACCTTTAATCGAATATCCAATTACATTGCTATACTCCAAACTTGCAGAACAACAACAGTTACATGGCGTCTTAATCCATGGGAAAAGATATGATCTAGGCAACAAGCTAGGTTTTATTCAAGCTAATGTTCTTGAAAGTTTGCTAGATGATCGTTTTTCCGAAGACATGAAGAAATTTTTACAAAATCTTGTATCCTCTTGGGACAAATAAAACCTCTCGCTTTTACGATATTGTACAAGTAAAATGTAAGACTAGAATAGTTCATACACAAAATAAAAACATAGGAATTTTCCTATGTTTTTTTATTCTCTTTCTTTTTCAGATAAATATCCCATTCCTACAATTTGTCCACCTGTATGCGATCCAATCACTGGTCCAATATACCCACTAATAATTTTTAAAGTTGGATCTATGGCAAGCAACATAGATTGTAGTTCATTTTTTAAAGCTTCATTATTTGCATAAGCAATGAATACTGGAGGGTGTCCTTTTTGATCATATCTTTCTTTAAAACGGTCTATCATGGATTTTAGTGCTTTTTTATCTCCCATGCATTTTCCAATCACTTGCAATTTTCCTTCTTTATCAATTTCTAGCATTGGTCGAATGGACAGCACTTTCCCAATCATAGCTGCAGCCCCACTAATACGTCCACCTCGTCTTAAACAATCCAAGTTGCTAACGAAAAAGCTGACATCTAAATGTTCTACATAATCATTGATTTTGCTATAGGCTTCTATAGCTGTCATTCCTTCATCACGGAATTGTTTTAAATATTCTAACAAATATTTTGAAGCAATCGTTGCTGACAAGCTATCGACAACATAGATTTTTTCTGTATGTGTTTCATTCAGTTCTTTGGCTACTTGTTTTACTAGTCCACAAGTCAAACTCAGTCCACTTGACAAACTTAAATGTACAATATCTTGATGATAAGTATCTAATAATCTCGTAAAATATTCTTCCACTTCGGTATGATTCAGTCCGGTTGTGGTATATAGTTTGCCAGATTCTATAGACTGATAAAAAGCAAGATAATCTTCAGGTTTATCAAAATCATCTTGATATATTTCCCCATCACAAATAAAAGACATAGGAATATATTCGATATGGTTATTTTTTAATTCTGATTTGAATGCATCACACGTTGTATCTGTAGACAATAAAAATTGGCTCATCTTTTTCTCCTATTTTTTCAATTTCGTTTTATTATATCAAAAACATAAATTATTTGACAAATATTTCAACGCAATTTTCTTTTTTTATAAGATTTTAAAAAGAAAACAAAAAGATTTGCGCTTTTATTCAATTTTTTATATACTACAAATAGAAGTATTTTAATATAAAAAAGTAAATATAATAAGTATGAGAGGAAGCTATGGAAGAAGTAGGATTAGGATTGACTTTACTAGGAATTTACGTTGTCGTTGTCGGTGGAGGGTACTTATATGATTGGCTAAAAAAACGAAAAGCAAAAAACGATAAAGTCAAAAAAGTATTAGATCAAGTTCATTATGAAATCGAAGAAGAAAAACGACTTCAAGATTTGTCTACGTCCTCTAAAGAACAAAAAGAGGACAGTCTCAATGCTGCACAAAATCCACAAGAATGTCAAGATAGCACAACAAATTCTGTAGACTTAGTAGATCAAGAACAAACACAGGACCAAAAAGAATCTCCTGAATCCAAGACAACACAAGTTCCTACACAACAAAAAGGAGACAGTCATGAATAAACAAGAAAGATTAGCTATCTATGATGCGTGTGAAAAAAAATGGGGCAAAATTGCACAGTATGACCAATGTATTGAAGAAATGGCAGAATTAACAGTAGCCATTAACAAACTAAAAAGAAAAACTTGTTATGGAGAGTATACCAACAATCCAAAAATTGAAGAAAATTTTATTGAAGAAATTGCTGATGTATCTTTATGTATAGAGCAACTAACACATTGGGTGGGAGAGGAAAAAGTTCGTAAAGTACTAGAAGAAAAATTAACAAAATTATCTCAATATTTACAATAAACACAGGGAAAGATCCCTGTTTTTTATACGATAACTTGTTTTATACTCATATCACTTTCTTATTATATTTTAAAATTATGTACTCTTTGTGTTTTTAGGCTAGTCATCTTGATACTCACGACCACTTATCTTTTTTCTTATCACACTATACGTTTCTTACTTATATCGTGTTATATTCTTTCATTGCTTACTATCTTGTAGTTTATGATAAAAATCATGACATAAAAAAAGAGAAAAATATTTTTCTTTTCTCTTTTTTCATGAATTTCATCATTTTTAATTGGTGACCCCGCCGGGACTCGAACCCAGAACAAAGCCTTAGGAGGGCTCCGTAATATCCTGTTTTACTACGAGGTCATAAAGTACTAGTAGTTTATCATAAAACTCTATTTTGTGCAATCTTATCTTTGTGATTTTCTATACTTTCTTCATGATTATGATATGTTATAAATATCTTTTATTTAATGGTCAAGAACTTTTTTTTCATTATTACAATATGATGTAATAGGGAAACAATCCCAAATTAAATTATAAGGTGAAACTATGTCTTTTAATCATCGAGGCTGTTGCCGTCCTAGTTGCCCAGACGATACAACAGTATATGAAAGAATAATCAATGTTGTAGGAACAACTGGACCAACTGGCCCTACGGGTCCTACCGGTCCTACGGGACCTTCAGGTGGCCCTACTGGCCCTACCGGTCCTACGGGCGCTACTGGTCCTACCGGCCCTACAGGTGCCCAAGGATTACAAGGCGTTCAAGGTTTACAAGGTGTTACGGGTGCCACAGGTCCAACCGGTCCTACTGGTCCTAGTGGTTCAGGTGCTACAGGTCCTACGGGACCAACTGGTGCTACGGGTCCTACGGGACCAACTGGGCCTACCGGAGCAACAGGGGCTCAAGGAGTTCAGGGACTGCAAGGTATTCAAGGATTGCAAGGTGTGACAGGTCCTACTGGTCCTACGGGGCCAACCGGTCCTACTGGTCCTACAGGTTTGCAAGGCACAGTGGGATCAACTGGTCCAACTGGCCCTACGGGTCCTCAAGGAACAACGGGCACAATCGGTGCTACCGGGCCAACTGGTCCTACCGGTCCTCAAGGAATACAAGGAACTACTGGTGATACAGGGCCAACCGGTCCTACGGGCCCTACGGGTGCAACAGGCGCTACGGGTCCTACCGGTCCTACGGGACCAACTGGGCCTTCCATTACTTTTACGATTGGTACCGTCACCACGGGTGATCCGGGTACAGATGCCGCTGCATCTATTACAGGAACTAGTCCAAACTTTTTCTTGAATCTTACCATTCCACAAGGTCCTACTGGTCCCTAGTCCTATCTAAAAGGCTTGACATTAGTCAAGTCTTTTTTATTATCAATATTATACATATTATTGTCATTATATATAATTTTCACACCAAAATAATTGGTTTTCATACATATTGATAAAGGAGACTATATGAAAACCATTAGTGTATGCATGATTGTCAAAAACGAAGAAGGTGTTTTGGCTAGGTGTCTAGAAAGTGTACTTTCTTTTTGTGATGAACTGATTATTGTGGACACAGGGAGTACTGACAAAACCATATCCATTGCCAAAACATACACTTCTCATGTTTATTTTTTCCCATGGTGTGATGATTTTGCAAAAGCAAGAAATTTTAGTTTTTCCAAAGCAACAAAAGAATATTGTATGTGGCTTGATGCAGATGATATTGTCCCTGTGTTTTCCCAACAACAACTTTTAAAATGGAAAGTAGCAACAACCTATCCAGATGTTGTGATGTTGCCTTACCATATATTTACCCCTACTCAACAACAAGCCATTTGCAGTTTTTACCGAGAACGATTGCTTAAGAGAAACAATCATGATCAGTGGATAGGCGAAATTCATGAGATCATTATTCCTCATGGTATCATTGAGTATGAAGAATACCCCATTGAACATCATAAAACAAAAACAACAGATCCCGATAGAAATTTTCATATACTAGACAATTTGCAAAAAAAAGGCAAAACACTTTCTCCTAGGCAATTATTTTATTGGGCAAATGAACTTTTTTCTCATAAAAAATACAAAGAAGCTATACAAGCCTATCAAAAATTTTTAAAAACTGACGGTTTTTTTGAAAATAAAATACAAGCTTGTTACAATTTGTCTAAACTATACCAATTAAAAAATCAATTAGAAAAAGCTTTAGCTATTTTATATCATTCTTTTGTCTATGATCTACCTCGAAGCGAAATTGCTTGTGAAATTGCTCGGATTTTGTATCAGCAACAACAATACAATCATGCCATTTATTGGTACCAAAAAGCTATCTATCCACCTTCTAAAAGCATTGGCAGACTCTATCATGTCGGATACCATGATCTTATTCCTTACATCGAGATGGCTTTGTGTTACTATCAAGTACAACAATATGAGTTAGCTATCTACTACAATCAAAAAGCACTAGATATAGATCCTACCAACAAAACGGCTTTGATGAATCATAAATTTTATTTGGAAAAATATGATACAACCCATACAAAAGACTAACAAAAAAAGAGGCTTATATGCCTCTTTAAAATTATTGTTCAATTTCTTTTTTCCATAGTCCATGTTTATTGCAATATGCATATAATGTACCATTTGGAACATATGGGAATAATACTTCTGCACTGTTTCCTGGTTGTAAGAATTTTTTACCTACACGATTATCCGTTACTAATGCTACCCATTCGATATAGTGATCTTCGTCCATCACATGATTGACCGTGACCAATAGCTGATTTTCTATTCTTCTATAAGTTGGAACATGTTTTTCAAAAGCTGCATCTACAGAATTAGATTGTATCGTTCTCATAGGTTTTCCACAACAAATCAATCCACAATCTGCACATTGGCAATCTTGCATCACTTCCACCATGGCTCCACAGTGGTCACATTTTTTTAGTATCAATTCTCTTTTCATATTTTTTCTCCTTTTGATATCTTTATAATTGTTCTATGATTTTTAAAGCAAATTCTATCATATCTAAAAAACTATTTTGTCTATCTATTGCAGACAAGTTCTCATTGGTAACAAGACTATCTGATACTGTACAAATTGTCAGTGCTTGCTTACCACATTGCTGTGCATTATAGTATAAGGCAGCACATTCCATCTCTACCCCTAACAAATTCTTTTCTTTTGCAAGTTTTGTATCATCTTGATCAGAATAAAAGGTATCGGAAGAATAGATAGATCCCCAATGAATAGGAGATTTGATGGTATTTTGTACTTTTTCAGCCAGTTGCAACACTTTGTCTCCTGCCCTCAAAAAGGTAGGTCCATATTGTTCATAAATATGACTATAGTTGGTTGTCGTATAACAATCTTTTGCCACAATCACATCTCTCACATGTACATTTTCTCTTAAAGATCCAATAGTACCCACACGAATAATGGTTTCTACATGGTATGTATGAAACAATTCATACGAATAAATCCCCATAGAAGGATTTCCCATGCCGTGAGCCATGACCGTGACTCTTTTATGATTATAATACCCTGTATAGGTATAGATATTGCGCACTTTACTGACTAATTTTGCTTTTTTTAAATATTTTTTAGCAATCATCTTCACTCGTAAAGGATCTCCCGCCATAAGCACGATCGGTGCAATATCTTTTTCTTCTGCAGCATTATGTGGTGTTGCCATTTCTCTATCCTCCAAATGAAAAATTTTAATTTTTTTATTGACATACTTTAAAAAAATAGATATACTATGTACAGTTTTAGCACTTTGCTAATGTGGCGCAGCAGGTAGCGCACATCCTTGGTAAGGATGAGGTCACGGGTTCGAATCCCGTCATTAGCTCCATTTAGATAGCTTGTGAATAGCTATCTTTTTTTTGTGACCTCATCCGTATGATTGGGGTCCCCAAAGGTGAATATTTTTATTATCTTTTGGGGAAAAGGAGCAAACGAAATGTCCAATGACTTTGATGCAATCAAAGTCTTACAACTTTGAGATTTGCGACGCCGTCACGGGTTCGAATCCCGTCATTAGCTCCATTTAGATAGCTTGTGAATAGCTATCTTTTTTTGTCAATTACAATATCTATTCCCTTTTTATTTTACCAAAAATAACCACAATCTACAATCAATTCATACCTATTTCTTACCATATCTACAGATTGTCTAAAATAGTGACTTTGTAACATTATTTTTGTTTTCCAAATGTCTAATCTCCTCTTTTAGATAATGATTTTAGTTTGAAGTAAAATATTGGATTAAAACTTTTTTAGTAGTTTTTGATAATCCTCATCATTTAAATTTTCTTTACCAAACACAATCAAAATCATATCTCCGTCTTTTTTTGCATACCCACCTACAAAACAAGGCTGGTATTCTTCTTGCTTGTTTGCTTCCCAATGTTGGATCGTTTTCAATTCTTGACTCGTTCGTATATCGTTCACAACAATACATTCCTTTCTATAAAACTCAACTCCAGCAGGTCTATATTCTATATACAAATTACATATATCATGTAATCCATATCCTTTCTTTCCATAGATACGTCTTTCAATTTGTTTGTTTCCTTTTTTTCCATGACGCAATGCCTTCCATAAACGAGTTTCTCGATCACTATTTTCATTTTTATCGAGTTTGATTTTAAGATATCCTTTTTGCACAACACGGTAATAATTTCCGTACCATTCTAATTCTGGCTTTAAGGAAATATTCATTTCTACAATTTCTTTATGACTAATATATATACCATCACAGTTTTCAAAATCCAACTCCAATCTTCCAATGATAGATTGTTGTAACTCCGGTAAAGCAATCGTATGGTATTTTTCTTGATTAGACTGTGTACCAATCGAAGAAAAGGTAATCATGATATTATCTTCTTTGACCATGCTGTTTGAGATGCCGTACAAAGCAGTACAATGATTATATTCATTAAAAAGTTGTATACTTACAACACTGTCTTTTCTTTGTATCAACCTATCAAATATGTACTGTACTCTATCTTTTTGATACTTTTGGTCATCGAATAAAAATCTTTCATCAAGACTTCCTTGTCGTTTTTTCAAAGGTTTTATTTTTAGATATCCACTGTGAATCACGGGACAAAATTCATTCCAATACATTGTTCCTACTACTAACTCATCTGCTAGAGTAAGAGATATGTCTATAATTTCATTGTTTTTAATGGTTAAGAAATCACCGTTTTTAAAATATATTTCTAGATATTTGATATCTTTTTTGTGGATATCTCTTTTTTTTACTTTATATTCCATACTTTCACCTCCATCACTTTTTCCCTATTATAAAAGATATTAAGTGCAAAAGCAAGATACTGCTATAGAATATACACAAAATTATCAATTTTTATTTTTTCTAGCACACAATTCTGTGACCATGTACTTATGTTTTACATTATTACACACTTGTTACCAATACAATGACACTGTTGTTGACTAAAAATAAAAAATGTACTTGATATTGATTCTGTACTACCTTGTTAATTTAAGATATCATTTGTTTTTATTGACCGATCAAAAAAAACAAAGTATACTATAAACATGATAAACATTAGAAAAAGTTGGTATGACCTTTTAAAAGGCGAATTTCAAAAAGATTATTTTATAAACTTGCAAAAATTTTTAGACACAGAATACAAAACATATACGATCTACCCAAAAGTAGAAAATATTTTTAATGCGCTAAATTATGTTCGTCTAGAAGATATTAAAGTAGTGATTATTGGACAGGATCCTTATCATGAACCAAATCAAGCACAAGGTTTGGCATTTTCTGTTCCAGAAACAGAAACTATTCCCCCATCTTTAGTCAACATTATGAAAGAAATAGAAAGTGACTTGCATATTACTTGTGAAAAAAATGGGAATTTAATTCGTTGGGCAAAGCAAGGGGTATTGCTACTCAACACTGTTTTGACAGTAAGACGTGGACAAGCCAATTCTCATAAAGACAAAGGCTGGGAGATTTTAACTAGAAAAATTATTGAGATAGTGGGAAATCAAAAACAACCTATTGTCTTTATGTTATGGGGAAGTCATGCCCAAAGTTTTGCTCCACTGATTGCCCCTCAGCATTTGATTTTAAAAGCTCCACACCCTAGTCCTTTATCTGCTTATCGGGGATTTTTAGGTTGTAAACATTTTTCACAATGCAATCAATTTTTACAAAACCATGGGATTACTCCGATTGACTGGCATTAAAAAAAGTATGAAGGCACTGTCCTTCTTTTTTTGTAACTAAAAAACATGAATATATTTCCCTATTGACCATGTAAAGATTGTGTGTTATACTACAAGTATGTAAAGGAGATACATATATGGCAAAATTATGGCTTACAGAACAACTAGATAGACAACCTTTTTCTTATCAACAAGACAAAGTACAATCTATTTTCTCCACCATCGACAAAGATAAAGCAAAACTACAATCTTATTGGGCTTCCCACCCTGATGCTTACCAATCTATGGTGGTACATAACGATAGAAGACATTTGCAATGCGCTTTATCCTTTTTAGCATTAGAAGATAGAACCACCATGGACATGATCCCAACAGCACAAAAAAACGAAATCGATAAACTCATTGAAGAAGAAAAAATCAAAAAAGCACGTGCCTATCAAGAAGCTTGTGAATACGTTCATAGGTGTGCTTTAGGAATAGAAAAAGATATGAAAAACTGTGGACTAGAAGCTAATTTGCTTATCAAAGCACATTCCATTCTTTGCTCTTATGATGCAGAAAATTATCGCTCTAAAGCAAGACCTAGATTTCGTAATGCAGATGATGGATTGATCATCATTGGTCGTGGAACTTTTAATCCTGTTGATGGCGATTTGGTTGATTTGAGAATGGAAAGATTGTTTTCTTTATATAATATTGAATGGTATCATGAACCTGCACTGATTAAAGGTGTAAAATTCTTGGTGGAATATATTCGAATCCAACCACATCTAGATGGCAACAAACGTGTTGCTCTTATGGCTCTCAATTTTGTATTGGAAAAAGAAGGATATCCTTCTATCTATCTAGATGGTAGTCAGTATGAAGAATTTGTGCAGCTTGTTGATCAATGTTTATTGAGTCGAGATATTACACCCCTTGTATTGATGCTTGCCTCTATTGTAGAACGTGTACAACAATCCTTGCAAAGTAAAATTATTCTATATAGAACCACGCGTAAAATTGAACGATTGGAACATTATGAAGAACCAATCGAACAAGAAAGTGATGATTTTGTCTATTGATATGTTGCATATATAGCATAAATTATGATTGATGCATATAAGAAAAATCGTGTAGATTTTTTCATCATTACAAAAATCAAATACACATAAAAAGAAAAAGATAGATGCCTCTATCTTTTTTTTGTGTATCAACATGTTTTGTTTTCCCTATTACTTTTGTTTTAATGCCATACTGAATAGATTGGTACTAGTATTCATTATATTTTTTATTTTTACCTTTTACTTTTTCTACTGGATATTTTTTTCGGTTTTGTATCATCTTCTTTTCTAGTGCACTAGCCAAATCTATTCCTGTCACATCTGCCATTCTTACCAAACAATGTAATACATCTGCCATCTCTTCTTCTATGGCAATTCTTTTTTCTCCCTGTAGCATTTCTTCAACTTCACGTTCATCATGAAATCTAAAAATTTCTAATAATTCACTTGCTTCTGTCAGTACAGCAATGGCCATTTCTTTTGGAGTATGATATTTTGTCCAATCTCTTTCTTCACAAAAAGTATGCACCAGTTCTTTACATTCTTCTATTGTTGTATTTTTATCTGTCATGGTATTCTTCCTTATCGTACGTATCTAAAAAATGATGCACTCCCTCTTTATCTTTATAACTAATAATTGTGGACAAATTCACATTTTGTACTGACCGAAAAATATTCATGTCTACATATTCATTTTTTTCACATAAGGAAGCAATGAGTTTTTTCACTTCCCGACGTTTTGACAAATCTTCTTTTTCTGCACTCTTTTCTGTAAACCGACAAGCACAAGCAATAAAAGATAACTCATTGCCTTTTGCCCATCTAATAATGTCTTTTTCTTTGACCATATAGAGTGGTCGAATCAGTTGCATTCCTTTGTGATTGGTAGAATGCAATTTTGGCATCATGGTTTGAATTTGAGCACCATAGAACATACCCATTACAATGGTTTCAATAACATCATCAAAATGATGCCCCAAAGCAATTTTATTGCACCCTAGCTTTTGAGCTTCTTTATACAGATACCCTCGTCTCATTCTTGCACACAAATAACAAGGACTATCTTCAATATTTTCTACAGAAGAAAAAATAGTTGTGGAAAATATGTGTAAAGGAATATTTAAAATTTTTGCATTTTCTTCAATTTTTGCTCTGTTTACTGGATTATATCCCGGATCCATACACAAAAATACCAAATCGAATTTGATTTTCCCGTGTTTTTGCAACTCTTGCATACATTTTGCAAGTAGCATACTATCTTTGCCACCACTAATGCAAACAGCAATTTTGTCACCCTCTTGAATCATTTGATAGGTGTTGACTCCGTCAATGAATCGTTTCCAAATTTCCTTACGGTATTTTTTAATAATTGATTTTTCTATTTCTTGATATCTTTCCATATATTATGCTACCAAATATTCCTTTTTCGTTTGTTGATTTTCTTCAATATACCATGGTGTAAGATTGTTCCATAGATAGCTTATTGCCTTTGATTCTTTTGGATACAAAGTCTCTCCTCCTACGGAATTTTGTGTACAATCTTCATTTTCCAATTCAAAATGAAACTGATCAAATGCACTTATCCACAAAGTAATCTCCCCATTGAGATCATTCCTATATATCGTCGTATGATCGGCATCTAGTTTGACAAGAGTATCTTGATTAGAGTGTGCATACTTATTATTGACTCCACATTGAATGACAGCATATTCTGGTGTAATTCTATCTAAAAAGGCAGAACTTGATGAAGTGGTACTACCATGATGTCCTACTTTTAAGATATCCACATCTAAGGATTGTGAATAGTAGGACAATAGTTCTTCTTCTACTTCCTCTTCAGCATCACCTGTAAACATGACTTTTGTCCCCCCATATTCCAAGATCATGATGGGAGAATAATTATTGGCGTTTTTATATCCAATTTCATTGGCTTGCGCTGTAGGTGTGAGAAAATCTAATGTATAGGTATATGTGTTGTCTTCATAAATAAACGAATGGGTAATATCTGTATCTTTTTGGAAAGTAATGGTCGTACACCCTTCTTCTTGATAAGCGGCCACTAGAGTATTTGCATAACTATTATTTTTACTCACCGTGCCTCCTTCTGCACTTGTCAGTCCACTATTAAAAGTAGCTGGTAATTGATCAGCAATAGGATTGGTGGATTTTACATTTGGTTTTAAAAACATATCTACTTCATAATTTTCAAATACATAGTCCATATTCCCCACATGATCTGCATCTTGATGTGTGAGCAATACATAATCTAACCTACTTATATTTCTTTCTTCTAGCACTTGATCAATCGTGTTTTTTTGTTTGTTTCCAGTATCTCCACTATCAATGAGCATATTTCGCCCATCAGGGAAACAAAGCAACATACAATCCCCTTGTCCAATATTCAAAAATACAATTTCCAAATCTTTTAAAGTTGCGACTGTTGGTGTTTCTCCTGCAGGAATAGGAGGGGTCGTGGTTTGTGTCGTTTGATCTTTTTTACCAATACCAAACTTGCCATTGATCCATGTTGTAAAAGGAGCATAATAGGTATAACATAGTAAAAAACAGACAGCAAATAGTAAAATGAGGACTAAAAATGTGACTCTATATTGTAATTTCTTTTGTTTAGATTGTTTCATTCGTTATCTTCCTTTCTGGCACATAGGGTATATCATAGTCAACAAGGTATCTATGATGTAGCTATGCATTGCCAAATATCTTTTACATTATAGCATAAAAGCGATAAGATACCAATAAAAAAAAGACCTTATGGCCTTTTTTATAAAATCCCTTTATTCTACTAGGCTATCTAACACTTTAATAATTTGTGTACTAGGTATAGCAAACCCCAGCCCTTCGTAAGATAAGATTTTTAACGTATTGATTCCAAGGATCTCCCCTTCTGCATTCAACAAAGGTCCTCCAGAATTACCTGGGTTGATAGAAGCATCATGTTGAATCAAGTCTTTTATTGTGACATTACCTGTATTGCTTGTGACAATAATATCTCTATTTGTGGCAGATATAATACCACTAGTAATGGTATGGCGTAAAGTCATATTGAGTGGAGTCCCTATAGCAAACACCGTTTCTCCAAGCATTACTGGATTAGATGACAATTTTAAATACGGAATACTTTTCTTTGCTTGCAATACAGCAATATCTTCTAATTCATTTTTATAGATGACAGTAGCTTGTACTTGTGTACCATCACTTAATGTTAAGGTATGCACCCCATTATCTAATACTACGTGTGCATTTGTTACTACCATACTTTGTTCATTGACACACACACCACTCCCAATACTTTCTTCCACGCTATTGACACTATCGATCGCCACAACTGCTTTTACAGCAATGCTTGCAATAGAAGCAAACTCATTAGTTTGTCTATCTTCTAAAAGATAGGCACTAGGTTGTGGTTGTTCATTTTGATACGTACACCCTGTCATATTCATCGCCATCACGAAAGGAATCATGGTATAAAATACTTTTTTCATTGATTTTCTCCTTTATAGATAGTGTGTGAGTCGTATTTAAAATTATGTACTGTCCTTTTTGCCATCATTTTCCATTCTGCGTTTTATCTAGAAAAATAAGAATAAACTCATTCTATTTGGTCCATAACCTTACTACACATAGGAGAGTTTATGATTATCACTGTCAATCAAACCAGCAGTCGTCAACGCCTTGTCGTAGAAGTAGCAAAATTCTTTATGCAATATCAAAAACCAGCTATTTTGTGCGTAGGCAATAGTAAAATTATAGGAGATTGTTTTGGTCCTTTAGTCGGAGAAAGTTTGATCTCAAAATACAATATTCCCATTCACATATACGGAAGAAAAGATAGGAATATCACTTCTAGCTCTTTACAAGATTTTTATACTATGATCTTACAGTATCATGATGGTATTTTGGTGCTAGATAGCGCCTTGTGTCCTAGTCCTTACCTTGGGACATTATCCTTTCAAGATACTAGTTGTGTGGTTGATATCTTGCATCACCCTCAAAAAATAGGCAATTCCCATATCCTAGCAAATGTAAAAGCTTATCCTTTAGAACAGGTAGCGCAATTATATTTGGTAGAAAAAGACATGGTTCGCAGGTTAGTAGATTTTACTGCATACACCATTCAAAAAGCTTATTTGATGGCAAAAACATACAAAACTCCACTTTAAGTATAAAAAAACGGCCTTATGCCGTTTTTTTATTCCATCTCCAAAGACAGATCTTCTTCTACTTGTTTCTTTTTTGGATTGGTTATATGTGTCACCACATTGCCTAAATAATATTTTGCAATATATCTTGACCATTCATCAGAAAAATTGTGAACAATTTCCGTGCTTCCATGTTTTTCTTTATAGATCAGTTGCTCACTTGTAATTTCAAATTTTTCTACATTTTGCATTCCATTAAACTGATTGTACATAAACAATAAGAATTCTGTTTGGTTTTCAAAATCATCACTCTTTAATTTACGAATGGTTGTCCCATCTAGAATTTTTCCTGTCCAAATCAGTCCTTTTTTCGTTAAAAACCCATTCAAAATATTTTCTCTAATCACAAATTTTCCCATATATACTCCCCTTTTATAACTGCTGAATCACTTCTTGAATGACACGAATGCTACGAGCCAATTTTTTCTCATCTTCCGGACTTAGAGGTATGAAATATGTTTCTTCTATTCCATCTGTTCCAAGTACACTTGGTTTTCCAAAATAACAATCATTTTCTTTATCATAAGTCGAAACAGTAAAAATTGTTTTACTATCTTCTAAAATTGCATTCGTAATAGCAACCAAACACATTCCAATTCCATAAGATGTATTGCCTTTTTTGGCAATAATATCATAAGCCGAATGTCTTACTTCTTGCTCTATAAGTTTTTTTGTTTCATTCGATACATGAAAATCTTTGATAGCTTTGCTTCCAATCATTACTTGATCCCATGGTATGAATTCACTATCCCCATGCTCTCCCAAGACATATGCATGTACATTTTTAGGATTGACTTGCAATTTTTCTCCAAGTAAACATCTTAGTCTTGCTGTATCTAGTGTTGTGCCACTGCCTATAACTTTATTTGCTGGACTTTTTGACAATTTATATGTAATATATGTCATGACATCAAGTGGATTTGTCGCTACAAGATATATTCCAGAAAACTTTGTTTTACGAATTTCTGCAATAATCTGTTGAAATACTTGATAATTTTTTGTGATCAAATCTAGTCTAGTTTCTCCAATTTCCTGATTGCGACCAGCACAGATCACGATCATGGTCGCATCATCACAATCAGCATAACTGCCTGCCTTGATTGTTATATGATGACTAGAATATGGCAAAGCATGATTAAGATCCATTGCTTCTCCAATTGCTTTGTCTTGATTCACATCTATTAAGACTAATTGATCCACTCGATTAGGCTGTGCTACTAATGCAAAAGCATAACTCATTCCCACATTCCCACAACCAATGATGACTACTTTATTCATATTTTCTCCTTTTTGTCCATCATAAATAGTATACCTAAAAAAATAGTATTTAGCAACAATTATTTTTACCCAAGTATGCACTTATCCTAATGAGATTGGTTTTTATTATCAACAACCCATTTTTTTGGTATAGTTTTTGATTTTTGGTATAGAATATTTTAGAAAAAAGTAAAGAGGAAAAACCTATGTTTTTAAAAAGTTGTTTGCTAGCCAGTCTTTGTGCTATACTATCTGTACAAGGAGGATACTATATGGATATCCAAAAAAAATTGTTACAGTATGATAGTTTGGAAGTCATTCATAATCAAAACACGATCACAATTCAGGAAGATGATGGGCTTCATATTTTAAAAGATATTCTTATCGGTAGCCATATGATGCCTGCATTTGGTGTCAGTATAGATGCTTATACACAAGAAGCATTATCTCGTGGTACTTGGCTAAAGTTTAACTATCTTCAAACACAAACTGTGGAAGATATGCCTTTTGATACCCTTCTCCTTGAATTAAAACCAGATGATCATGGTTTTACCATTATTCGTGGTAATGATGGAAAATATGAAGGCAGATGTTATTATGTCGATTTAGGCGAAAAAAGTGCAAAAGATCTTTACGCTTGGGCTGTGACTACTACAAATACACAAACCACATCAAAATCATAGACAGTTGTTCTATGATTTTTTTATCAAAAAGACTTGCTTTTATCACTGGAATATTTTATAATAGATAACGTATCTACCAATCTAGGAAAGAAAACACATCTTTTTTACAACTTTATATTATGGAAGGTTGGCTGAGCGGAGAGAATGTACAGTGTACATTCGTAGTACCTGCTAATCGGAAGATCTTGGACGAAAGGCACTTTCGACCGCGAATCAATAAAGTCAATTTTCTAGATACAACATTTTTACAACTTTATATTATGGAAGGTTGGCTGAGCGGTCGAAAGCGGCGGTCTTGAAAACCGTTGAAGTGAAAGCTTCCTGGGGTTCGAATCCCTAACCTTCCGCCAATTGTGAGCAATCCGAACCCTTTGGGTTTGATTGCTCCTTTTTATTTTCTATATATTCAATTTCTTGTGATATATCTGGCTTTTCGCTTATCTTTAATTGTTTACTTTTATCGTTTGTAATATTAAAATAAATTTCACAATGGTCGTCATATAAAACAACTCTATTTACAAACATATCAATTAGTCTT
>CALVJJ010000008.1 GCA_944332185.1 uncultured Clostridia bacterium | reverse complement strand
CATTAAGAAGTAATTCAGCAATAGCAAGTTTCATTTTTGAAGCAGGTATGGTAACGGATTTATGTTTCGCAGTAAGTGCATTACGCATTCTTGTAAGCATATCTGCAATTGGATCTGTAACTATCATATTCTTTATTCCTCCTTACCAACTTGACTTCTTTACACCAGGAAGTTCACCCTTGTATGCAAGTTCTCTAAAGCAGATTCTGCAGATTCCGTATTTTTTCAAAACAGAATGTGGTCTGCCACAAAGACTGCAACGAGTGTATTCACGTGTAGAAAATTTTTGTGTTTTTTGTTGTTTATTTTTTAATGCTGCGCGTGCCATAATAAACTCCTTACTTTTTGAAAGGTAGACCTAGCAAATCTAGCATAGCTCTAGCTTCCTCATCAGATTTTGCAGAAGTAACGATGCAAACATCCATACCTCTAACTTTTTCAATTTTTTCATAACTAATTTCTGGGAACATAAGTTGTTCTTTAAGACCCAAAGTATAGTTGCCACGACCATCGAATGACTTAGGAGAAATTCCTTGGAAGTCACGAGTACGAGGTAAAGCGATGGAAATCAATTTATCCAAAAATTCATACATTGTTTCGTTACGAAGTGTAACTTTTGCACCAATTTTCATACCATCACGCAATTTGAAGTTAGCTATTGATTTTTTAGAAGTTGTTACTAATGGTTTTTGACCAGTAATCAAAGCTAATTCTTCAACAGCTTTGTTGAAAGATTGGGAATTGTCTTTACAATCACCAAGACCACGGTTGATGACAATTTTTTCAATGTGTGGAACTTGAAGTTTGTTTTTGTACCCAAATTGTTTCATCATTGCTGGAACAACGTCATTGACATAATGTTGATATAATCTATTATCTTTTTTAGCCATTATCTATCTCCTCCGTTGTTTTTCACTACTTTTTTCTGTGTTGTTGCTTTTTTAGCAACTGTTTTCTTTTCTGCTGTAGCAGAAGTTTTCTTTGTTGTAGATTTGGTAGCTGTTTTCTTCACTGTTTTTGGTTCAGCTTCTTTTGCTACTTCTTTTTCTACTTTTTTCGTTGTTTTCTTAACAGGTTTTTTCACGCTATCAAGACTAGCATGGCATTTTTTACAAACTCTGTGTTTTTTACCATCTATCACTTCATGAGCAACTCTAGTTGCTTTTCCGCAAACTGGACAAATGATTTGCACATTGCTTGCATCAATTTTGCCTTCTTTTTTAAGTAAACCACCTTTATCTTGTTGAGATTTTGGTTTTTGGTGTTTGGTAATAATATTGACACCTTTTACGATTACTGCATTATCAGAAGGAATAGCAGTCAGTATTTTACCAGTTTTGCCTTTGTCTTTCCCGGCAAGGACAACTACGTTGTCACCTTTTTTCACATGTAACTTATTAGCCATAACTATCCTCCTTATAATACTTCTGGAGCAAGAGAAATTATTTTCATAAATCCTTTATCACGTAGTTCTCTTGCAATAGGTCCAAAGATACGAGTACCTTTAGGTTGTTTTTGATTGTCGATGATGACGGCTGCATTGTCGTCAAAACGAACATAAGAACCATCTGGACGACTTACGCCTCTAACAGATCTAACGATAACTGCTTTGACAACGTCCCCTTTTTTCACAGTTCCACCAGGAGTAGCAGTTTTGACAGAAGCAACAATAATGTCACCTACGTTACAACTCTTTCTAAAAGAACCTCCAAGTAAACGGATACACATAATGGTCTTAGCACCGCTGTTATCAGCAACTTTAAGTATTGTTTGTGGTTGTATCATAACTTCACTCCTTATTTTGCTCTCTCAATTATACGAACTAGACGGAAATATTTGTCTTTGCTTAGGTGTCTTGTTTCCATAATTTCAACAGTATCACCTAATTTTGCTTCATTTTGTTCGTCATGAGTTTTGAATTTTTTAGTTTGTTGGTAAACTTTACCATAAAGAGGGTGTCTTTTATTTTCAGTAATTTCGACAACAATAGTTTTGTCCATTTTATCACTCACAACAACACCGATCTTTGTACGTCTGTCGTTACGTTTTACTTCTTCCATGTTTCCCTCCCTTATGCGTTACCTTTGTTTTTTAATTCACGCTCTGTAAGAATGGTTTTTACACGAGCGATATCTTTTTTGCAAGCACTAAGTTGTGCAGTGTTTGCTAGTTGTCCTGTAGCATTTGAAAAACGAAGATTAAATAATTCTTGTTTTAAACTAACAAGTTTTGCATTAAGTTCTTCATTTGTCATGTCTCTTAATTCTTTAACTTTCATTATTCGTTACCACCTTGAACTTTTTCTTCTAGCTGTTCTTTTTTCACGAATTTTGTTTTGCAAGGAAGTTTGTGACTAGCAAGACGCATAGCTTCTCTAGCAATATCTTCAGTGACACCATTGATTTCGAATAGAACTCTACCTGGTTTCACAACAGCTACCCAGTATTCTGTAGCACCTTTACCTTTACCCATACGAGTACCGATTGGTTTTTGAGAAACTGGTTTGTGTGGGAAAACGTTGATCCAAAGTTTTCCACCACGTTTTGTATATCTAGAAATAGCAATTCTGGCAGCTTCAATTTGGTTACCAGTCATCCAGCAACATTCAGTTGCAACAAGGCCATAATCACCATAAGCGATTTTGTTCCCTTTCATAGCACGACCAGTCATTCTGCCACGGAATTGTTTTCTTCTTTTTGTACGTTTTGGCATTAACATATTAAGCGTTACCTCCTTCTACAGGTTGTGCGACTTTGTTAGCATTGTTTTTGCCTAAAATCTCACCTTTACAAATCCACACTTTCACACCAAGAACACCAAATGTTGTATGCGCTTCGCAAGTAGCATAATCAATATCTGCTCTTAATGTATGTAGTGGAAGTCTACCTTCATGGTAGTATTCGGTACGAGCAATTTCTGCTCCGTCTAAACGACCACCAACCATGACTTTACAACCTTGCGCACCAGCTTTCATCACTCTTTGTAAAGCTTGTTTCATTGCACGTCTGTAAGACATACGTTTTTCAAGTTGACTAGCAATACTTTGAGCAACTAGACTTGCATCAAGATCTGGTCTTTTAACTTCTTTAATGTTGATGTTTACGTTTTTCATAGAACTGATAGCTTTCAACTCTTTCTTAATTTCTTCAACACCAGCGCCCTTTGTACCAATAAGTACTCCTGGACGAGAAGTAAAGATATTAACAATTAGTTGATTTGCAGTTCTTTCAATTTCAACTTTTGCAATACCGCAAACGTTGTATTTTTTATTGATGAATTCTCTGATTTTGTGGTCTTCAAGAATGTATTCTGCGATTTTGTCTTTTGGACAAACCCAAGTAGAATTCCAATCTTTATTGACACCAAGTCTAAAACCATGAGGACTTACTTTTTGACCCATATCTTCACTCCTTTTACTTCTTTACAACATCAAGAATAACTGTGATGTGGCAAGTTCTTTTAATAATGGTGTCTACGCCACCTCTTCCTCTAAACATAACACGTTTGAAGGAAGGTCCTTGGTTTGCGTAGCATTCAGCAACGTAAAGGTCTTCTTTATTTAAACCCATATTGTGTTCTGCATTTGCAGCAGCAGAGTTCAAAACTTTTAGAACAACGTCACTGTTTGCACTAGGACCGAATTTTAAGATAGCTACAGCTTCGTTGTAGTTTTTACCACGAATGGTATCCAAAATTCTTTTTGCTTTGCTTGCACCCATTCTAACATATTTTGCAGTAGCAGTAGGACGAGTGTCTTTGTTTTCTTCTCTTAATTTTGCTTTTTCTCTCATTCTTTTAGCCATGTCTTATCTCCTCCTACTTCGTTGTCTTTCCGCCACCGTGTCCACGGAATGTTCTTGTTGGTGCAAATTCACCTAATTTGTGACCAATCATATCAACTGTACAATAAACAGGAATATGTTTTTGACCGTTGTGTACAGCAATGGTATGTCCCACAAATTCAGGATAAATTGTAGATGAACGTGACCAAGTTTTAATTACTTGTTTTTTGCCACTTTCATTCATTGCTTTGATTCTACTTAACAATCTTTCTTCTACGAAAGGTTTTTTCTTCAATGATCTACTCATATACATAACTCCTATTTAGCACGCTTAATAATAAGCTTATTACTATGTTTTTTGTGGTTTCTTGTTTTCTTACCAAGAGCAGGTTTACCCCAAGGAGTAAGAGGTGATTTTCTACCAACTGGGCTCTTACCTTCACCACCACCATGTGGGTGATCTACTGGGTTCATAACAGAACCACGAACGGTAGGTCTAATACCCATGTGTCTAACACGACCAGCTTTACCTAAAGACATGATTTCGTGTTCGATGTTTCCTACTTGACCAATGGTTGCACGGCAAGTAAGTAAAACCATACGCATTTCTCCACTAGGTAATTTGACAGTAGCATATTTGCCTTCTTTAGCCATAAGTCTTGCTTCGTTACCAGCAGAACGTACAATTTGACCACCTTTACCAGGTTGTAATTCAATATTGTGAATCACAACACCGACTGGGATATCTTTTAATTGTAAGCAGTTACCTGCTTTGATTTCTACATTTTGACCACTCATAACGGTGTCACCAACGTTAAGTCCAAGTGGTGCAAGAATATATCTTTTTTCACCGTCAGCATACACCAAAAGTGCAATGTTTGCAGAACGGTTTGGATCGTATTCAATACCAACAACTTTAGCAGGGATACCATCTTTATCTCTTTTAAAGTCAATGATTCTGTATTTTACTCTGTTACCTCCACCGATGTGACGAACGGTAATCTTACCTTGGTTGTTTCTACCAGCACTTTTCTTTTTAGTAGCAAGCAAACTCTTTTCAGGAGTTGTCTTAGTGATTTCATCAGATTGAATAGTTGTATAAAAACGACGTCCAGCAGATGTAGGTTTGTATGTTTTAATAGCCATAATCTATTCCTCCGTATCCTATTGAAGACTCTCGAAAAATTCAATGGCTTTGCTATCACTGGTTAATTGCACGATAGCTTTCTTATAGTCAGAAGTGAAGCCTTGTGTTTTTCCTTGTCTTTTTAATTTACCACGAACATTAGTGGTATTGACAGATTTTACTTTCACACCGAAGATAGACTCAACGGCTTGTTTGATTTCAATTTTGTTCGCATCTTTTCTAACAACAAAAGTATATTTTTTGTTTGCAATATCTGCATAACTTTTTTCTGTTAGTAGAGGTTTAATAATAACATCGAATTGTTTCATTATCCTTTATAAGCCTCCTCAATTTTCTTGATGGCATCTTTTGTGATTACCAAAGTACCGAATGCAACAACTTCATATACATTAAGTAATTCAGCAGTTGTTACTTCAAATTTTTCAATATTGCTTGTTGCACGAATCACTGTGTCATTTAAGTTTTCAGTTACAAGCAAAACAGATTTGCTAAGATTCAATGCTTTTGCAACGTTAACCATTTCTTTTGTCTTTGGTTGAGCAATGTTCAAATTCTCAACAACAATAATTTCTTTATCAGCAAGTTTTGTACTGATTGCACTACGGAAAGCAACACGTTTTGCTTCCTTGTTCACTTTTTGAGAGAAATCTCTTGGTTTTGGTGCAAATACAATACCACCACCTCTCCATTGTGGACCTTTTGTAGAACCATGTCTAGCACGTCCAGTATGTTTTTGTCTCCAAGGTTTTTTAGCATGACCTCTCACTTCACTACGTGTAAGAGCGCTTTTTGTACCTTGTCTAGCATTTGCAAGTTGAGCAACGATAACTTGATGAATCAATGCTTCGTTGTATTCTTGACCAAATACTTCATCGCTTAATTTTAGGCTACCAGTAGCTTCGCCTAATAAGTTATAAACTTTTACAGTTGCCATATATGTACTCCTTTACTTATTTCTTTACTGCTTCTCTTACAGAAACGAGTGAACCGTTGTTACCAGGAATTGCACCTTTAATTAAAAGAACATTTCTGTCAGCATCAACTTTAACAATTTTTAAATTCAAAATAGTAACTTGTTCATTACCATATCTGCCATACATTTTCTTGCCTTTGAAAACTTTAGCAGGGAAAGTACCAGCACCAATAGATCCTGGGTGTCTGTGGTTTGGACCATTACCGTGACTCATTCTATGACGACGGAAGTTCCAACGTTTGATTGTACCGCTTGTACCATGACCTTTTGTTGTTCCGGTTACATCTACAACATCGCCTTCAGCAAAAACTGTACATTCAATTTTGTCTCCAAGATTATATTCGTTTGCATTGTCAAAACGGAATTCTTTGACATATCTTTTTGGTGTAATACCTGCTTTTTTGAATTGTCCTAATTCTGGTTTGTTAACCAAATTTTCTCTCTTTTCATCGAAAGCAACTTGTACTGCTTCGTAACCATCTTTTTGAAGGGTTTTCACTTGTGTAACATAACAAGGACCAGCTTCCACAACAGTTACAGGAACAACAATACCTTCGTTGGTGAAAATTTGAGTCATACCAAGTTTTTTACCTAATATTGCCTTTTTCATTGTTTTTCTCCTTTAACCTGTCCATTTCTTTATAGTTTAATATTAATGTCCACGCCAGCAGGAAGTTCCATCTTCATCAAGGCATCAACTGCTTTTGCAGAAGGACTGTAAATATCAATCAATCTTTTATGTGTTCTTTTTTCGAATTGTTCACGACTGTCTTTATCTTTGTGAACAGCTCTTAAAATTGTTACTACCTCTTTATCGGTAGGAAGTGGAATTGGTCCACTAATTTTTGCGCCAAACTTCAAAGCAGTGTCTACAATTCTTTTACATGCTTGATCGATTAGCACATGGTCATAACCCATTAACTTAACTCTAATTTTTTGTGTTGCCATTAATTTCTCCTTTTTACTTAAAAACTAATTTACCCAAGAAATTATCATGCATATTACTAATATATAAAACACGTAACCGTGTGTTTCACACTGTAACTCAAAAAAAATATGCAAATATCTTGGTCGTAACCAATCAAAGTCGGTCACTCTTGTCCATGCAAATTATCCCTAAATTTCGGCACATTTAGAGTAACTTCGCACTTCACCCCATATTACAGCACTGTTAGTTTACAATATTTTTAGTCAAATGTCAACACATTTTTCATAATTTTTCTTCTTTTTTTAGCCCACCATCAGCGTGATGGTAAAGTCATTTTTACACCCTATTTTTTCTTATACCCTCATATATGTATAGCAAATTGATACCTATTTTTATAAGATCTATATCGTGTTTTTTTTAAAATAAAATTTTTTTCTATAACTTTTCTTTTGCTTCAAAAATACACCTACTCTCCCCTTTTAGATCATCGTACCCTTGTCATGTCTTTTGTGATCCACAACAAAATTATAATTTTTATGTTTATATTGTTTAGTATTTTGTATCACACCAATCAAAGTCCAACATTATCCATGTTTGGCTACCTTAACAAATTATAAACAATCATGCAAGCAAAAAAATGTACATTTATATAGGTACGAGCGCACACGCATACGCGTATATGTATATATATTATATAAATAAATAGGTTTATAAATGGGACTAATTACACATTGCACACAAAATTGTATACACTGGTTTATTTGTGTTACTATATTTGCTGTACTATATTTTGGAAAATTGTTTGTTTGATCATAGATCTATTCTATCGTAAAACAATATATCTGTCCTTTTGTTCATATTTCATCATAAAAAATATTGAATCATAAAAAATAAAGAATGAGGCATTCATTCTTTATTTTTCTAATAATTCATTTAATTTTTCTAGTACAAAATCCACATCAACACCATGCACCATAGCTGCTTCTTCCAATGTTTCCATTTGGCTTACAGGACAACTAAAACAATGCATACCAAAACCCATAAAAACGGTAGCTGCTCTGCTATCTAGTTGCAATGCTTCCCCGATTGTCATAGATTTTTTGAATGATTTTCCTTTTTTCGTATAATCTTTAGTTAATTTTACTTTTTTCATATCTTTCTCCTTTTATTTATCTTGTTTAAAGCCACAAAATGGGCAATATTGATATTCAATTCCAATGAGTTTATCACAATATTTACATTGTTTTTTATCTGTAGTTCCAGCAAAAATATCTTTTGTCTTACTTTGTGTTGTATCATTCTGGTTTGCTCTTCCAGAAAGGGTAAAATCAAAATTTTGACTTCTATCTCTTCTTAACCTATCTAGACTATCCCTCTCATTCCCTTGTGTAAAATCAAACGATTGTCTTCTTCCTCTATCTAAAGATTGCCATTGAGATTGTTCTAAAGAGGGTGTTGTATCCACTGAAAAATTCTGTAATCTGTCCCCTCTTCGATTTTGAGTAAGTAAGGTATCCATGTCATTATCTTGTGATCTTGGATTTCCATTTTCCTCTGTATTAGACACCGTAAAATCCACAATCTTTCTATCTCGATTTGGTAAAGCATCAAAAGTAGCAGGATTAGACAACTGTTCCTCACTTATACTACTTCTTCTTACAATATTTTCTGGTACACCGTTGTCTTTTGTTTCTATAGGCTGTGCTTGCACCCACCAATCATTTTGTTGTGTTTGATCATATAGTTGAGGTCTACTACTTCCCTCTAAAGAAGTTGTTGGATTCACTTCTGTTGCAGACGCTGTCTTACTTTCTTTTGCTTCTTCAATCAAGTCGTCTACTGCTTGTTCATTTAAAGTATTTACAATAGTTCCATCTGCTGCTACGACTTTTTCTACTTGTGCAGAACGCATCTGGTTCTCTGCAAGATAAGCACTCACTATTTTTTGTGTTTTTTTCGATAGTATCATACTTTCAATGGTAATATCCTCGACTAAAACACCTATTTTTTGTAATCTTGCAGTTATAATATGATTGACAATTTCTTTTCTATACTCTGCATCTAACAACATTTTTTCAAAATGATCTTCTTCGTGTTCTAAAAGAGCATTGATTTCATCTACTACTAGATCTCGCACAAAATTAAGACCACTTTTTCGATTCATACGAAAATATTCTACGAATAAACATTTTAAAAACAATTCTGGATTGGTAACACGAACATTACACACCCCTTCTATTTTACCTTTAATTCTTCCAAATGTCTCTGTCTTGACAATAAAAGGCATACCAGCTCGAAAACGATGTCCAACTACAGCATTTTGACGAATATAATAAGCAGAACATTTGATCCAAGGAAAAACATTTCCTTTTTTTGTTCTTTTCATAGCCCCACTCGTTCTTGTCGTAATAGGCAAATCATTTTCATTGGCTTTATAGTGACCGGATTGTAAAATATCACAAGGTTTATCTTTGACAGCAAAAACAAGCCACCAATTTTCTGGCACAATAATGGTTTTATTGAGTTTTACTCTGGAAGATTTGAAACGAACTGGAACAAGTAATTCTTCCGGTTTTTCTTTCTTCAAAACTACAGGACTTACAAAGAATTCCCAAATTTTTGAAAATATACCCATAGCATTACCTCGCACCTATTATATCAATAATCCCCAAAAATATCAAATTTTTTACATCGTAAAACATAAAATTCCCATAAAAGACTGACAAAACCTTTCTAGCGTCGTTCTAATTGATTTTGAGATTGAATATACTTTTACTAACGTTGGAGGCAAGTATGTACTATATTAGCAATGAAATTGGTAAAAAAATATTCAGTCTGTATGACATGAAACAGGTAGGTGTCATTAACAATATATTATTTAGTAACAAAACAAAAAAAGCAACATACATGATTGTCGTGAATGAAGAAGAAAATTTTCATCGTTTTGTGATTCCTATGAAACATATTTATCAATTAGGTCATGATGTCGTCACGATCAAAAACACTTCTTGTATGCAACCTTATGAAAATTTGGATCTTGAAATTAGTGGCTATTATAATCCTATTTTTGACACAATTATAGATGTTTATGGCAATAACTATGGGTATATTAAAGATGTTCTTTTATCAAAAGGATACAAAATTGTTAATTTTATCAATGACAAAAACGAAATACTACCACTAGACAATATTGTATGTTTTACCCACCAAACCATACTCTACAAAGAAAAAGAGACCACTTTACATAGATCACAATTCCGTCCAAGAAAACATATTGATTTTGAATATGTACCCGAACAAAAAGTCACCATTCAAGAAGTAACACAACCAGCAACACAAACTATTAGTAATCATACAACTATTTTACCAAATAAGACCATTGCAAATTACAATTTTTTAATCAATAGAATTGTAAAGAAAAATATTCTTGCTAGCAACGGTGATGTCTTAATAAAAGAAAATAGTCGTATTAGTTCTATTGTAATTGACAAAGCCAGAATGTTTGGCAAATTAAAAGAACTGATGGAGTTTAGCACACCATCTTTACCATAGTATTTTGTCTTTCACTTCGTGTATTTTTTTCACATTATTTTAGTACACATAACAATATGTATTAAAAAAGACTCTTACTGATGAGAGTCTTTTTCTTGTTTCAATTTGTTTTGATAACACCAATAGCACATACCTTCGTACTTTTCTTCAGCACCGATTTCAATTTCATTGCCTTGATTTACCACATGGCCATTGACCAATCGAGCATTGACCGTTGCTTTTGCTCCACATCGACAGACAGATTTGATTTCCATAAGGCTATCGGCTATTTCTACCAATCTTTTACTACCTTCGAATAATTCTGTCTTAAAATTAGTCAACAATCCATAGCAAAGTACAGGAATATCTTTACTAATTTGCTTCAAATCATTGATCTGACCCTTGGTACAAAATTGACATTCATCTACAATCAACACATCAAATGGGTTATGTTTCTGTTGTTTTAAATACCATGCATATAGATCTTGGGTAGCAGAAAATGTCACGCAAGGAGCACTGATTCCAATTCGACTAATGACTTGTGTTGCTCCATCTGCAAACCTTGTATCAATCGAAGGTTTTACCAAACATACTCTATACCCTTTTTGTAGATAATTGAATCGACACATAAGTGCTTGAGCTGTCTTAGAACTACCCATTGCACCATATTTAAAATATAATTTTGGCATTATTTTTTATTTACCTTTGCATTCTTTGTTACTGTTTTTGTATCATTGAGTCTTTCTACAGTTTGTAATAATTTGTTAAGACTGGTTTTTAGTGTATTGGATTTTTTAGTTTTTCTAGAAGAAGTAGTTACTGTGTATTTCCCTGTGTATGGGATATGACTTAACTTAATATTTTTAAGATCTTGTACACGTTTGTCTTGCACCTTTTCTTTTTCTTGTTGCGAAATCGTTGTCAACGTTTCATCAATGGTCTTTTTTAATTTTTCTTGTTCTTTGGTTAATGTCGCATTTGCATTTTCCAATTTTTCATTTTGTGCAAGCACTTCTTGGTTTTGTTTTTCTACTTTTTCTTTTTCATCTACTAGTTGTGTTTTTTCTTCTAGTAATTGTGCGTTTTGGTCACTAACTTTTTGTTTTTCAGCTTCTAGTTCTTCCTTTTCTTTTTGCAAAGTTTCGTTTTGAGTCTTTAGATCTGCAATGACTTTTTCATAGTCAGTAGATACTGTACTTTCTGCTTGATCTAAAGAAGTATTCTCTACTTCCGTATTATTTGCATATACTTGATCAAGGTCTTCAGTAGCTAAAGCGCCATCATATTCTTTTTCAGCAAGAAGTGGCCTTTCCCCTTTTCCTGATTTGACATAATTTTTCAATTCTTTCTTTTGCAAAGCAACACGTTTGAAAAATTCATCTGAAGTAAAATATTCTTTAACAGATTTTATAGCTTCAATTTCTGCTGTTTTTACATTGAACTCATGTTCTAGATCAGCCAACTTTTCTTCCATAGCTTTCATTACTTCCATTTTTTCAAGTGCTTGGTTGTCCAAATCCGTAATGTGTTGTTGGAGTTCTACTTGTTGCTTTTCTAATTGTTGTGTATATGGTTCTATTTTTTCTAATGCTACACGACTTACTTTTTCATATACTTTATTGACATAGGTTTTACATTCAGCAATCATTGCATCTTGTGCAAGTGTCTTTCTCTTTTCAATGTCTTCTTTGTATTTGTCAATCTCATCTTGCATCATGCCTTGGTCTTTTTGGAATCTTTGATTGGCATTGTCTTGATCAGATAACACTTGTTGCAATCTTTGTTGTTCATCATTGATACGTTTTCTTATATAGTTGGATTCAATTTTGCTCGTTGTATTTTGCATTTGTTCATTAAGTTGTGCAATGCTTTCATTACTTGCTTGAATCCTTCTTTCATAATCTTTTGTTTGTTCATCGTATGCTTTCTTTAGTGTGTATTGTTTTTTCTCAACATCTTTAATACGATCATTCAAATTATTACGAATGGTAAGATATTTTTCACTTTCCTTCATAGCTCTATCTAAAAGCAAAGAATTATCTACGCCCAATTTTTCAAATTCATAATCTTCATATTGCACAGGAGCCAAAGATTCTTCTTCTTTTTGCTTTTGTTCTTGTAAAGCAACTTTTTCCAAATATTCTTGTAAGACTGGAATTCCATTTTTGATTTCCTTTTTGGTAAACAAAAGTTCATAATCAATAAAATCCGGTAAACTTGCACTTGCTTTGTCAATACTGCGTTGGAATTCATGGAATGTATAGTATAAATCAGCAACCAATGCTGATTGTCTTGCATTCAAAAAGACTACGAACAAATACCCAAAAGTCAAAATCAATACCGGAATAATTGCACTCACAAAGATATTGACAATGACAGAAGAAATACTGCCGGAAAAAATATTGGAATTAGGAATTGGGGATTCGATCCCTACTGATGCTATTCCTAATAAGAAACTTACCACAGCAAGAATAATGGTAAATAATTTACAACTTCTTACTGTTCCAGTATAACTACTTGTCTTACTTGGTTGATCTATACAATTACTGACATTCATATACTCACTTGGTAATTTGTCACGGTTTAACATATACTCTTGCCAACAATAACGTAATGTCTGTGGTACAGATTTCATTTTATTATTGAATTCGATCAAGTTGTCTTCTTTAATATATGGATTTTTTTGAAGATATTTATTGATCTTTGTTAAGGATTTTACCATACGAAGCTCATAAGAATGTCTTGTTCTAATTATGGATATGAGCCATAACAAAACTAATAATCCCACTGCTCCATATAGCAAATACTCCATGGTAATGATATTCATCAATCTACCTAAAAATTCGGCAACTAATTGGAATACATGAACATCAGAAGCTCCCAGCATAAAATTTTCCATTTTACATTTCTCCTTGTTTTATCTTTTGGTCAAATTAACCAAAAAACGCTTATCTTTGTAGTAGTATAACACAATCTATTATAATTACCAAACTTTTTACAATATTTTTCAAAAAATTATAAAAAATATCCTCTTATTTTACGAGGATACTTTTAACAATTTTTCATATTCAAAAGAGTAAATATATTGTTCCACTTTTTCCAAATGATATGCCTCTTTAATTGCTAGAGCATACAGTTCTAGTTGCTTGGCATACTTCTTTTTTAGGTCATCTGGAGAAATATTTTTATTGGTTTTATAATCAACTAAAATGCCTATATTCCCTTGTTTTATAAACAAATCCACCATACCTTGTATTAAAATCGCATCAGTTCTTGTACTATTTTTGACCAAGTTGCAATGTTTGTCTTTATACATGAATTGTGCTTCTTTATATACTTGACTATCTGGTGTAATTAACTGGCTAATTTGCACAACTGCTCTTTCTATTTTTTGTATATTTATTTGATTTTTTATTGGCAAATTTATTTGTCCAGAGGCATATAATTGCTCTACAATTTTTTGTGCATTTTGACCAAAATCAAAATCCATCTTTTCCATGACTTTATGATATGCTGTACCAAGTTGACTACCATCAACTGTTGCCATACTACTTTCCGAAATAGCAAAAGATGTAGGTGTTTCTATCACCTGTGTATAATCCTCTTGTTCGTCCATAAGCATTTGACTCACAGTATTTTTTAAAGCAATCGGATCTTCTTCTACCAGTTCATCATTTTGTACACACAAGGTATGTAATTTTTCATAAAGGTCATGATCATAATTTGGTAGAATTGGTTTTTGTTGTTTTTGCAAAAACTCTTCGTCTTCTTCTTTTTTCTCATTTTGAATGGTAAGTGTACTTTGATCCAGTGTAATAGTGATCTGCTTTTGATGAGAAAAATTCTCTTGTACTGCTACTGAAATCGTAGAGAGAATCATTTCCAAATGGCTTCTACACTGTAAAGGTTGTTTGATAATAGTTTGATTTGCTTTTTTACACCCTATCATAATAAGAGTGTTTTTTGCTCGCGTCATAGCTACATAAAGAAGTCGAATTTCTTCTTTTCTTTCTTCTTCAATCGTATGCAACAAACAAGCACTACGAATAATATGATTACTTTCTGTTCTTTTATTCATATCTCGACATCGAAGTCCAATACCAAATCTATTAGATACCACCAATTCCTTTCTGGCACTATCTTCATTAAAATTCGTGGACAATCCTGCTAGAATGACACAAGGGAACTCTAATCCCTTGGATTTGTGCATTGTCATCATTTGTACTGCATTTTCCTGTGTTGCCACCGAAATCTCAAATTTTTCTTGACTAGACAACAACTCAATATATTCCACCACTTTTTCCAGTGCATACTTGGTACTATCGTTGCTGATAATATTTAAAAATAATCTAATACGATTCACTCGACTGATACCATCTGGTAAAGTCCCATAATAATTTTCCAAATCATATTGTCGTATTAGATCTTGTAGTGTTTCTACCACTGTTTTGTGCTGTAATTTTTCACGATAAGTCTCTAGCAAAGACCATAGTTGCTGTAATTTTTTAGTCACTTGATCTTCCCCTTGATACGTTCTCATATTGTCATAATATGATTTTTTAGGATCTTGTTTGATCATAACTAACTCATCTTCGGTACATTGAATCATAGGACTTGTCAATATAGATACCAAAGATATTTCATCTCGACTATTCTGTAACACTTTTAAAAATGCAACCAGTGTCCCTATTTCTTCTGTATGAAACAAAGAGGAATTAAAACTTGCTGACACAGGAATATTGTTTTCTGTCAACAAATTATATATTTCTTCCACAAGTTCAGTTTTATTTCTAGTAAGCACTGCAAAATGTTTATAATCTAATGTTTCATATTGTTGGGTAGCAATATTAAAATATGGTTTCCCAATGTTTGACACAATATATTTCATAACAGCTTTAGCTTGTGAACGAATCACATCATCTTTTTCGAGATCATCTTTTTCTATGATATGTAAAATCACATTCTGGTCTTGTGGTGTTTTTTGTGCATTATTCCCACTTTGTAACATACTCTCTTTTTCATAGTCAATCCCAATCGTTTTCTTGGTCATGAGCTTTTTACAAACAGCATTCACAAATTCCAAAATATTATTATGACTTCTAAAATTATCGTTTAGACCTAATAAAACGTTTTTCTTACCATCTAATTGAAAAAGTTCTGCTTTCTGTAAAAAGATAGTAGGTGTACAATGCCTAAACCCATAAATACTTTGTTTGACATCACCAATCATGTACAAATTCACATTTGTTTTAAGTCTAGTGATAATACTTTCTTGCACTTCATTGATATCTTGATATTCATCTACAAAGATGGCTTTGTACGATTGCATAATTTCTTTTTGAGCTTCCGGATAAGATAGAATTTCTAAGGTTTTTTGTTCCAGATCATTAAAATCTAAACCATTTCTATCTTTTTTCAATCGCTGATATTCTTGACTTACTTTATCTTCTAGCTCAAATAGTTTTTGCACTAATACTTTTACTTGTTTGGTTTGCTCTTGCATTACATCAAAATCAATTTTATCTTTTTCTAGTTGTACATATTTTTTGTAACCTGCTAGTGTTCCACGTACACTATCCCAGTTTACTTTTTTAGTTTCTCCAATGAATTCTTGATAAGTTGTCACAAAATCTATATAGTCTGGATCCAAATTTTTAGGAGTTCTTACTCGAATAGACTTCGTATCTAATGCCTGTATTTTTTGATCTAATACTTTGATGGAGGTCACACCTTGAATATCTTTTAGAAAATGTATAACATCTAAAAGTGAATTTTGATATTTTTCTAAACCCAATATCACACTTTCTTCATAAAGTTTTTGTGCATTTAAAAGTAGTGCCTCGAATTTTTCTAAAAAATATTCTAACAAATACTGTATCACAACACTATGTTCCATATCTTCTACATATACATGATCCAGAATATAAGTCTCCCATTCTTTTTGATCTGTTTTTGAAGATAAAAACCCATATAATTGTATAAGAGTATTCATGAACAATTCATTTTTTCTTTTTTTATTAAAATATTCATACAAGTTTTCAAAAACTGTATCATGGTGATCCATAGACGATAATACATTTTGAACAGCTTTTGTCAATAAATATTGTTGTTCGTTGCCTTCAATGATGACAAACTGTGGATCCATATCAATCGTATAAAAATATTTTTCGATAATTTTTTTACAGATGCTATGTAATGTTCCAATATCTGCTTGTCCTATATCTTCCAACTGATCAATCAATGCATTTTTTTCATCTTCAGTTAGATCCTCTTGCAAAATTGTTTGGTACAAAGCTTTATACAGTTTTTGCTTCATTTCTGCCCCAGCAGCATTGGTAAAGGTTACTACCAGTAATTCTTTTACTTTAATACCTTCTTGCAAGATGAGTTGTATCAATTTTTGAATCATAGTTGTTGTTTTTCCACAACCAGCACTCGCAGAAACTAACACATTGCTTTGATGTTGATCTAAAAATTGTTGTTGATTTTTAGTTGGTTTCATCTTGATCCTCCTTTGGCAACAAATCTTGCAAATTTTGTTTTTGAACGACTCTTTCTTGATCTCCTTTATATTTTGAAAATTTACACATAGGCAAATACTGACAATAATCACACACACATTTACCTGCAGTATTTAAAGGGTTTGGTGTAATATTCCCTTGACAAATCTCATGAAAAGCCTGCTTGATTTTTTGATAAGCAATATCACATAGCTGTTCTAATTCTTTCCCCGAGATCATAAAGTCATGTATTTTTGTTAGTTGCCCATTTTTATCAGTGCTCGCATTTATGATAGTACTTGCATAGTTATTGGCAGAAAGTCTATTGTCCATGTCAATCAACATTTCTTTTGTGTCTGGTATCAATCCATCAAATTTATATGATCCTTGTTCTTCTTTGACAAAGGTATTGCGTATTGGTAGATATACAGCACTGACTGGCATTGCTTGAGATTGTTTTTGATAAGCCAACACATAGATAAGTAATTGAATCTTTTTGCCACTTGCCACATCAGTGTAAGAAAAGGTGTCAGATCCTGTTTTGTAGTCCACAATTCGAAATACACCATCTTTTCTATCTACTCTATCCATTTTCCCTTTTAAAGATATTTCATAATTTTGATCTATGATTTTTAAGGCATCTTTTTCAAAATTACCTTCTAAAACAACTGGAACAAATTGACTATGTTGACGCTCTTGCACCATGTATTGTGCAATACGTACTACTTCTTTATACAAACTATTCGTTGCATAAAAATTTCGTTCATCACGTAAAAATCTTTGATATTTTTCCTCTTTTAAAATTTCATCTAAAATACGAATTGCTTTTTGAGATATATCCCAATTTTGATCTTTTTCTTTTTGCATACACAATAAGAATTTCATACAAAACAAATGCAGAATATCCCCAAATTCTCTACTCGTAATAGAACTATCCAGATTCTCTTGCAATCTTAGTCCATACTGCACAAAATGTTGATATGGACAAGAAAAATATTTTTCAAATTGGCTAACACTTGATGTATGATTTGGATAAAATAAAGAAAATGCATTGTGAATTGGTTGTCTTTTGTACGGGTCATAATATTGTTGTAGATATTGTTGCTGATGACAAAGTTGATTGAGTACAGATAAACATACCAATTCTGATTTTTGCCCTGTTTGGCTAGTTACTAATTTTGCAAGGACATTACGTGCCAACGTATGAGAAAAACTATGAAAAGCTAGCAGTTCTTTATCTTCTAAATGAATAATAGCACCAATATCCATTTTGGAAGATATAGGTTGTATAGCAATATTACACATACTATGTAATTGATCAATAACTGTTGCAGGCAACAATTCATTCCCTTGCTCATCAGATGATGCATAAGATAAAACAACATGGTTTGATGTCAACAAGATATTCAATAATTTTCTTTTGCTTCTTTCATTTAATTGAGCAATGGTAGGAGATAATTGTTTTGCATAGCTTAATTGCGACATTTCCACATCAGTCACAATCCCGTTATCTTGGGATAAAGTAGGAAAACACCCTGCATTCACACCTATAAAATACATATATTTTGTAGGTGTGATTTCACTTTTGTCTAGATTGTAAACTTTTACACTATGATGTGTAACAGGTGGTAAACTAATGGTCATATCTGTGGCTACAGACTTAAGAATTCGTACATATTCTATTGTGGTACAAGGAGTCGTAGCAAGTACTTTTTCTAGTTCTTGAAATAAAGTTTCCCATTTTTGATATAGTTGTCCAGTCGTTCTTGCTAATTCATATTCTTTTTGATTTTGATGCCATTGCTGTCTTTGTTGCAAAAAAGACACATACCCTACTGTATTTAAAAGGGTTTTGATAATATCTGTCTTTTCTTGAAATGTAGAAGAATGATCCAACTTTTCTTTTGTGTTTTTAAAAAGTTGAAAGTAAGAGATCATCGATGATTCCATTCCTTCACTTTCTATGTACTTTTCCACAGCAGAACTCATATATTGGTATCCATTATAGGAAGCCCATTGTTCTACTTTTTCTATATTTTCTCTAGAAACAGAAAATATTGGATATTTTATGATAGCAAAATATTTTGCTAACTCCATGGTAGAAGATAGCAGTTCTAGTAATCCAAATACCATGCGTACATATCCATGTTCTATAAAAGATATACTTTTATCTATATACAAAGGAATTTGACAGCTTTTTGCTATATTTTCCACTTCTTTTTCATCATGATCAAATTGCGAAAGGATAAGAGAAAAATCATCATAACTTGCTTGTCCTTTTACGACTTGCAATCCTATCACTTTTAAAGCATACTCTATTTCTTCTTTTCTAGAATTGGCTTTTAGTATTGTATATTTCATATTTTGAAGTTCATACTTGTTAGAAGATACTCCTAACAAATGTTTCGATAAAAATTGTTTGTCTTTATCTTCGTATTGACACCATACTTGATGAGTGGCAATTCCTTTACTCATCGCATAATCTACCATTGTCAAATAGGGTGCACTTCGATATAATAGCCAATTACTTGTCTCTTGCTTTTTTTGATAACTAACAGAAAAAGCAACTTGTGTAAGCTGTGACATTTTTAGCACAATATTCATCATTTTAGGTGTCACATCTTCAAACCCTAACCATAAAATATCGGTATCTACAAAATCATCTTTTTTGATCATTTGACAATACAAATCAAGCCTATTAAAACTATCGGTGATCTGATTGGATAAAAAGTTTTCATATTCTTGATAGATAAAAGCTAATTCTTTTAATTTTTGTGTCAATAGTCCATGATGTGTGGATTCAGCAATGTCTTGTGGTTTTAAATTACAAGATTTGAACATACAAATCATTTCATACACTACACTAGCAAATCCATCATATTCACAGGCTTTTCTAAAACTTACAAAATCTTCTTTATGTTGTAATAGAATGTGTTTCATAATGCCGATGCCTGCTTGCTTGCTCAAAATCATTTGATCGGTCGCATGATTCCTTAAATATTTTTGTACCACTCTTGTTAAGGTGTTGACTTCGACATCAAATAGTGACTTTTCTTCTAAAACATCAAAAATAGAAGACTGTATGTAAAAATTCATACGGTCAGGTGTTAATATCAGCAGTTTTCTACCATCACTTCTTCTTTTTTTTGCCCATTCTAGCATCTTTTGATTCGCAACAGACAATGTAGGACCAACATAAAATGTTAACATCTTTTCTCCTTTGTAATTTCGTAAAACAAATTGTCACCCTTATTATACCAAACAAATGCAGGATTGACAATTAAAAATTTTAGGCATTTTTACCTTCCTCAAAAGTATCTAAAGAATAGCCTAAATAGGTTTCTGCTTGTTTTATTTTGATATCTTGTTTTGCTAGTTGCTGTTTTAATTTTACGTTTTGAATGGTTAGTGATGTAAGTTGTTGTTTTAAAGATACCATCTCTTTCATCTGTTCTTTTTTCACTTCCATCTCTAGATTTTTTTTAATAAGTTTTAAAAAACCACCAAATAATAATTCGATATCTTGAAAAGTAGTTTTTTGACTGGTAATATTTTTGTTCACTGTCCCCTCCACAAATTTTTGTTTCTTAGGCAATTTTTGACTAGTTCCCACATATATATACATTAACAAATCATGGGAGTAGATAAAATGGAACAATATTTTTCTTTTAGTATCTTTTCATCAACACCTTGTAGTATTATTATCGATGACAATAGTGTTTATAAAATTGACAATAATCATATATTTTTTGCCACGATTTCATCATCTTCACCAACTATTACCATACAAGCACAACAACATAATCTTACAAAACATATTACAGTAGAAACCATTCAAACAGATGGTCAATGTACCCCAGAGTATACCATTATCAAAAGAAATACATTTGATTATGATGTTTATCTGCATTTTACCTCTCCATCTACAGGTAAAAAAGAGGTTGTTTTTCAACACCAAGATCAAGACACCTCTATTGTAGTCACAGCAGATACACAGTATGAATGTTGTTACTATGATCATTCTATTCCATGTGGGTATAGCTATTTTGATCCATGTGATGAGTTTAATTGTAATTGTATTGATCATTACTACTATTTAATTTGTTCTAAACCTAAGTATACTTTTATTATTGTGATAGATCTAAATACAAAAAAAATAATATATCAAGATCAAGTCTCAGAGTATCAATTCACTAACGATACAATTACCCTCTTGCACCCTGTTTTTGATTATTATCATCATGCAAAAGTTACAAAATTTTCTACCAATGGAAAGCAAGAGTACTATGTATATACAAGTAATCGAATTGATGAATATTTAGAAGACACCTTAGTTCCAAAAGTATTTTTAGAATGTCTTTTTTGTCAAGATTATGAAAAAGCCACTTTGCTACTCAGCCAAGATCTACAAACTACCCCTGAACATCTGCAACAATATTTTGGATCTTTTACACATATTTTTTATGCTGGCAAACAAGATGATGCTATTTGTTATACTTTACAAAATGACCAGATATTTAAAAAATACAAATTTTTTATGAAAAACAATCGCATCTTTAATATAAGCCAATCGTAATACTAAATACTTAGATATTTCATTTTACTGTTGTCTACTTTTCCTAACTTTATAGTTCCCTTTCATGTCTAATCATACTCATAAGGTTTTATCGTACATTTTCCAATTACAAGATGACATTCATTGACAGGAAAGGGTTTCTTTTTGTATAATACAAATAGTATTGTACAAGATATAGGAGATAGTATGTATATTATTATTGCATTCATTGTCATATTCGTTATTGTTCTACTTTTTACCTTAACAGCAAGAGATCGTATGATCAAAACATATCAAAAATACATACGTATCCCTAACACAAAAGGCATTGATGGAAAAACATTAGCTTTTTATTTGCGTCATGAATTAGGATTAGAAGATCTGCAATTTGCTCGTACAGACCACAAACTAGCAGATGCCTACTACATCAAGCAAAAAGTATTGGTACTGTCTAATGCTGTCGCAGATGAAAAAAGTTTAGCAAGTTTAACCATTGTTGCTCATGAATTTGGACATGCTTTGCAACATAAAACCAATCAAACAAAATTTAATTGTAATTATATTTTGTTAAAGATCACCCGTTTTACGAATTGTTTTATTTTACCATTATTCTTTTTAGGTCTGTTGCTATATGCTACGAATTGGCACACTCTTGGAGGACTAATTTGTTTATACATTGCTTTAGCTTTATTCTTATGTAATATTACCTTAAAAATATCAAATATTCCGGTAGAATATGATGCTAGTAAAAGAGGTTTGGCACTACTGACCGAATATCAAATCTTATCCCCTAAAGAATATAAAAATGCAAAAAAATTATTAAATACAGCAGCACAAACATATATTGCTGGATTGTTTGATGGTATTTTTATCTTTACCTCTACCATTCGAAATTTATTACAATTATAGGAGTAGTTATGTTATATTTATTGTTATGTTTGGTGTTGATTCCTGTCATTATTCTCGCAGGATATGCCCAAACAAAAGTCCACACAGTGTATAAAACATTTTCTCAAGTCAACACTACCAAAAATCGCACAGCCTTAGAGGTGGCACGAACCATTTTAGATACAGCTGGACTTAAGAATGTGACCATTAAAAAAGTTCCGGGCACACTAACCGATTATTATGATAGTAAACATAAGGTACTTGCGCTATCAGAATCAAATTATGAATCCACGTCCATTGCTGCTATTGGTGTTGCTGCCCATGAAGCTGGACATGCTTTGCAAGATCATCAAAATTATATACCTTTACGTCTTAGACATTTGGTCATTCATGTATCTAATATTGTATCAAAGTCATTTTTCCCTTTACTGATACTTAGTATTTTACTTGCCATCTTTATTCCTACTTCTGGGAATGTGGGTGTGTATTTAGTCATGATTTTTACAGCAATCTATGCTCTATCTATGCTTATCAGTTTAATTACTTTACCTGTAGAATTTAATGCTAGTCAAAGAGCATTGCGCTACCTAAAAGATAGCCAAGAATTAACCCCTCAAGAACTCAATGGTGCGAAAAAAGTACTGAGTGCTGCAGCCCTTACCTACATTGCAAGTTTCTTATATAATGCAGTAGAATTCTTAAGAATACTTATTTATTTACTAATGATCACAAGGAATGATAATTAAAAAAAGCATCTATCAAGATGCTTTTTTTATCTATTTTTTTACTTCTGTTAGGCAAATAGCGTGCTTTCCATGAGAAATCGTAATTCCATTTGCTTGGCAGACTTTATGACAATTAAACAAACAATCTTTGTCATGGCATTGTATATCTACTGTTTTACTATGTCGAAATGGTTCAAAACTAGGTGCTGCCTCAAACATCGTTAGACTACTATCTTGATCTTGCCCTTTTCGATATTCTTTACATTCTTGATAACTATGACATTCATCTTTAGAAGAAATCACTATATTTTTTCTTTTACAACTATATTTTTTATTGTATACACAATTTAGTTTTTTACATTTTAAATCCATAAAGTATATCCTTTTTTTACTAGCATTTGCAAAAAAAGAAAAATTATACAAAATGCATTAGGTAGTTTGACTTTTTTGGATAAGATTGCTACACTATAGACAGAAAAAAAGGAGCTTTTATGAAAATAGTATTACTAAAAGATGTCAAAAATATTGGTAAAAAAGGTGATGTTGTATCTGTTAGCGATGGATATGCTAGTAATTATTTGATTCCTAACAAACTTGCAATCGCTGGCAGTGAAAAAGCCATCAGTGAAGCCAATCAAGCAAAATCTTCACAAGCTTATCACAAAGAACAAGAACGTCTTGCCGCAGTAGAGTTAGGCAACAAATTACAAGATGTAACTGTCACATTACAAGTAAAAACCGGAGATAATGGGAAGATATTTGGAAGCGTAACCAATAAAGAAGTTGCTACACAATTAGAAAAACTAGGATTTGTCATTGACAAAAAGAAAATTGAATTAGATCTTATCAAAAATATTGGATTATATGTCGCAAAGATCAAATTACACCCAACGGTAACAGTCCAAATCAAAGTAGATGTTCAATCTATGTAAATAAAGAATACATAATATAAATAAAGAATACATAAATAAAAAACAAGATATATGGTTTGTCCTATATCTTATTTTTTTTGACACTCAATCTACCTATGTATCTTTGTATGAAAAAATGTTGTCATTTATCATAAAAAATATATTGTCTATAGTCATTGTCTATAGGCGAATGTCATAAAAAATACGAGAGTGTATCTCTCGTATTATGAACATTTATAGTAAGACTATTTAAGTTCAACAGTAGCGCCAGCAGCTTTGAATTTTTCTTCCATAGCTTTTGCTTCTTCTGTTGGAACATTTTCTTTGATTGTAGATGGAGCTTTGTCAACAAGAGCTTTTGCTTCACCCAAACCAAGACCTGTGATTTCTCTAACAACTTTGATAACTGCAATTTTGTTAGCGCCAACTTCTTTAAGAACAACATTGAATTCGCTCTTTTCTTGTGCAGCACCAGCATTATCAGCAGCACCACCAGCCATCATAGCAACTGGAGCAGCAGCGCTTACACCAAATTCTTCTTCTAACATTTTTACTAATTCACTTACTTCCATAACAGAAAGTTTTTTAATTTCTTCTACAAAATCTTTTAATTCCATTGTTTTTCTCCTTTTTTAAAAATTTATTTTGTTATTTATGCTTCTTTTTTGCTAATAGCATCTAATGCACGGCATAATGCAGCCATAGGTGCATTGAGTCCACCAAGCAACATAGCAATAAGTACTTCTTTGGAAGGTATCTTTGATAATTTTTCCACTTCTTCTTTAGAAATAACTGCTTGATCAAGAATACCAAATTTGATTTCTATTTTGTTAAATTCTTTCTTTGCATCGCTAATAATTTTAGCAGCAGACACTTCGTCTTGTGCAAAAGCAATACTTGTTGTTCCTTCAAAATCTTGAGGATTGTAGCCAGTAATACCTAATTCATTCAAAGCTTTTACCATCAAACGATTTTTATAAACTTTATAAATAACGTTTTTAGCTCTAGCATTCTTACGAAGTTTGGTATCTTCTTCTGCATTTAGTCCACGATAATCAAGAATCACAGCAGATTTTGAATTTTTCAAATTTTCTTTGATTTCTTCCACCAATACTTTCTTTGCTTCAAAATTCGCACTCATGATTAGCCTCCTTTATAAATGTTCCTTTGAAAAAATAAAACCTTACACCATCGTTAGTGCAAGGTAAAAAATCTCTCTCACTAACCTCGGTACGATATTTAAACTTATACAGTACGTACTGTCTATGGTTTCGTTTTACTTATTCAACTGTGCCTATTATACCGAACTTATCCACTCTTGTCAAGTGTTTTGTCAAAATTGATATAGGATTTTTTTAGATTGTTTTTGTCTTTTTATTTTATGTTTTGTACTTTATGATTGTATTCTATGCAATACTTTTATGCAATTATTTTTGATGCAGTGCCAAGAAATGTTGATACAATTCTTGATCAAACACATCTTCAGAATGAATAGCTTCTTCTAATGGGACTCTACGTACTTGATGATTGGTATAGCCTAATGCAATCCCAAACTCACCTTTTTTAAAACATTCTACTGCACTCACACCCCACATAATAGCTAGTTGTCTATCTTTTACACTTGGTGTTCCTCCTCGTTGGATATAGCCTAGCTCACTACAACGAACTTCGATATCTAAGGCTTTTTCAATAGCATCTTTTACTTCATCTAAAGAAAAAGGCACACTTTCATTCATCACAACTACAGGACTTACCACCCCTAACTCTAAGGCATTTTTGACATCTTTTATAATATCTGTTAGTTGTTTTGGACATTCTAGCACAACAAGACTGCTAGCATTACAAACAGTCGCAACGTGTAAAGCAATATGTCCACATTTTCTTCCCATAACTTTGACAACCAACACTCTGTTATTGGAAAACATAGATTGTTTGATATTATCCACAGCCCATACAGCATTGGATACAGCTGTATCAAAACCTAAAGACATATCTGTATAAAACAGATCATTATCAATCGTTCCTGGAATACAAATCAATGACACTCCAAATTTTTGCAAATCGTATGCTCCTTTATAAGAGCCATTGCCTCCAATCACAACCAAAGCATCAATCCTTGCTTTTTTTAAATTGTTCGCCCCTATTTCCACATTTTTGATATCAAAAAATTCTGGGCATCTTGACGTTTTTAAATATGTGCCCCCCAATAGTCCAATACTAGCCACTTCTTCATTGCTTATCTCTTTAAAACTACTTGATAGCAATCCTTCATACCCATAATAAATACCAACAGGTGTAATCCCTGCATGATGACAACAATTCACAATGGTCTTGATGCAAGCATTCATACCCTGACTATCTCCACCACTACATAAAATTCCTAATTTTTTCATATCGATCTCCATATTACAAGTAGTATACACTATTTTTTTGGATTATGCCAACCAAATAAAAAAAATACTCTTTTGAAAAGAGTATTTTTAACATAATTTGATATATTGATCTGGAATATATGCGTGTAATTCATTGATCACAAAACTATCGGGATTGATCTTAACACCTAGTTGATAGGCATGATTGGTGACACTGCATTTGACAATCACATCTGTACTACCCGGATAACTTTTTAAGGTATCCATGATTTGTTCATGTAGTCCCAAATTGGTTGTATCATATTTTAGATACAATTTTTTAGGTTTTTCCTGTACGGTAGGTTGTACCTTATCTTCTGTGTCCCAAGGAATGACTTGATCCACAAGTACTGTTGGGATCTCTCCTGTACGAATATTGACTTTTCCTATAATGGTGACTAGTTTTTCTACTGCCACCATCGATTTTACTTTCGCAAAAACATTCGGGAAAAAGGTAAGTTCAATCGTACCATAGAGATCTTCTAGTTTTCCAAAAGCCATTTCCTTATTGCCAACTTTTGTCATCAGTTTTTTAACCTCTGTGATCATTCCCCCACAAGTTACTTCCATACCATCTTCAATGCGATCAAACTCTTGCTCTGTTTGGTCATCATCTACACTTTCTATTTCTTGCTCGACAGGTTGCATCATATCAGCTGTTAAGTTGTATGTCTTAAATTTATAAGAATATTTATCTAGTGGGTGTCCACTTAAATAAATACCAACCACTTCCTTTTCCATTTTTAATTTGGTCTCGTCATCAAATTCTGCAATAGCAGGATATTCTACTTTATTGACAACATCTTCTTTTAGTAAGGTATCAAATAAGGAAAATTGTCCTGTAGCACGATTTTTCTTATCACTTGTCATTTGATTGATAATATCTGGATACACACGCATGAGTTGACTTCTATGTTTTCCAAAACAATCAAAAGCCCCACTTAAAATCATACTTTCAATACAACGTTTGTTAATAGCTGTATCTCCCATACGATTGATAAAATCTTGAATATCTTTATACTCACCATGTTCGTTTCGTTCTTGAATAATATCGTCTACTAACGCAATACCAACATTCTTTAAAGCTCCTAATCCAAAACGTATTTTTCCATCTTTACTCACAGAAAAATATGTTTGGCTTTTATTGATATTTGGTGGCAAAATCTCTATTCCTTCTTCTCTACAATATGCAACATAATTTTTGATTTCGTCCATATTGGTAATACGGTTATTTAAGACTGACGTCAAAAATTCTGGTTCATAATAGCATTTCAAATACGCCGTTTGATAAGTCACATAACTATATGCTGCCGCATGAGATTTGTTGAAGGCATAAGAAGCGAAGTTTGCCATTTCTGCCCAAACTTGTTCAGCAATCGCTGTATCTACCCCTCGCTCACTAGCCCCTTTTAAGAATTTTTCCTTTTCTGCAGGCATTTTGTCTTTTTGTTTTTTACCCATGATACGACGCACATTATCTGCTTGTCCTAAAGTGTATCCAGCCATATCTTGTACGACACGCATCACTTGTTCTTGATAGACAATTACACCATAGGTTTCTTTTAATGTTGCTTCCAAAATAGGGTGTGCATACGTAACATCTTCTGGATTGTGTTTGTTGTGCACATATCTTGGAATAAAATCCATTGGCCCTGGTCGATACAAACTCACCCCTGCTATAATATCTTCAATACAGGTTGGTCTTAGTTCCTTCATGAATTTTTGAAATCCAGCAGATTCTAGTTGGAATATGGCTTTGGTATTCCCTGTCGAAATTAGCTTAAACACATTAGGATCATCATAAGACATTTTATCAAAATCTATATCTACGCCATGATTTTGTTTTACATATTCAATAGCCATCTTGATATCAGACAAGTTTCTAAGACCCAAAAAGTCCATCTTTAGATGTCCCAAATGCTCCATTTGTGGTCCTGTAAACTGGGTTGTCATATCTTCGCCATTACGAGATAATGGAATCATATTTTCTAGAACACCGGCTCCAATAATGACACCACAAGCATGAATACCTGTTTGTCTTGGCATATCTTCTAGTTTGTATGCAACATCAATAACCTTTTTAATATCAGGATTATTTTGATACATTTCTACAAGTTCTGGTACTGATTGATCTGGTTCTTCTGGTTTTCGATTGATACCAAAAGCTTTTTGAATAATATTTGGTCTAGTAATAGAACTAGGAATGGCTTTGGTGACTTTATCTGTTTCACTATATGGTACACGCATAGCCCGTCCCACATCTTTAATAGCGTTCTTTGCTGCCATAGTACCAAACGTGATGATTTTGACAACTCGATCATCTCCATATTTTCTACGAACGTAGTCAATAACTTCTTGCCTTCTACTATCTTCAAAGTCCACATCAAAGTCTGGCGCACTGACACGCTCTGGATTCAAGAATCTTTCAAAGAAGAGTCCATATTTTAGGGGATCTATGTTGGTAATACCAATAAGATATGCTATAATCGAACCTGCACCACTCCCACGTCCTGGTCCAACAGAAATACCCATTTTTCTTGCGGCATTGATATAATCCCAAACAATTAGATAATATTCTACGAAACTCATCTTGTGCAAAATACTAAATTCATAATCAATTCTATTACGAATTTGATCGGTATAGCCACCGTATTTTTTTTGCACCCCTTCTTCAATGAGTTTTTTCATATAGGTTTCTGGATCATCACCATTTTCTGGTATGTATCTAGGGAAATGATAATGTCCATATTCAAATTCATAGTTACATTTATCAGCAATTTCTACTGTTCTATCCAGTGCATCTAGATCATTTGGCAATACTTCTGCCATCTGGTCATAAGTCTTAAAATACCACTCTCCCTCTGGCATTCTCATTCTATCTGGATCATCTACCGTTTTCCCTGTTTGGATACAAAGTAAAACATCTTGAATATCACTATCTTCTTTATAGATGTAATGTACATCGTTGGTGGCAACGGTTTTTATATCATATTTTTTGGAATATTCTCGTAAATACCTATTGACAAGCATTTGTTCTTCCATATGATGATTTTGTAATTCTAGATAAAAATCATCACCAAACAAATCCTTAAAATACTGTACCAATTTTTCTGCTTTTTCAAAATCATTTTGCAAAATTGCTCGAGGAATCGGGCCAGCAAGACAAGCACTTAAACAAATTAGTCCATCATGATATTTTTCCAGCATCTCATAATCAATTCTAGCCTTTCCATAGTACATACCTTCTTTAAAGGCAATAGCATTGAGTTTTGCAAGATTCAAGTACCCTTGTTCATTCTTGGCAAGCAAAATTAAGTGATTGTTTTTTATCCCTGCAGATTTTAGCAAATGATCTTCAACTAGATAACATTCGCAGCCAAAAATAGGTTTGATCCCTACTTTTTTACATTCATCAAAGAATGTGACTGCCCCATACATATTCCCATGATCGGTAATGGCTAAGGCTTTCATACCATATTCTTTGGCTACTTTAACAAGTTTACTTATTCTTGCTGCACCATCTAGCAAACTAAACTCTGTATGAACATGTAGATGCACAAAATCTTTCATTTCCCTTCTCCTTAGTATTTTTAAGATGCCACTATTGTATCTAAAATGTCAAGTGTTTCTATTTTCTTTTTTTCTTTTAGTGGTATTGCACAAATTTTTTATACTTTCATAAAAAATAGCCAAATTGCCTTTGACTATTTTTCCCTATTAGCCTTTATATGTCCCGTTTTTGATACTCTCTGCAATTTTTAATATCTTTTGAAATCGATGATTGATCCCACTCTTTGTGACAGGCTCATAGTACAAATCTTTGAGTTTGTCTAGTGGTTGGTCAGGATTTGCAAGTCGAATTAGACATAATTCACTAAGAGGTTGACTTAAAGCATCAATTCCAATCGTGTTTTTGATCAGTTCTATTGCTTCTAATTGTTTTACACTAGCTGTGACGGTTTTGGACAAATTGGCACTAAAACAATTATTCTGTCTATTCACAGTATTCCTTAGTTCCCGAATGGCTGCCTCATTTTGTAATTGCAAAACAGCTTTACTTGCCCCCACCAATGCTAAAATATCACAAATCACTTGATATTCTTTGATGTACACAATAGGACTAGATTTTCTCATAGTCATTTTGGCTGGAATGTTTTTTTGCTGTAATAATTGTATAAAATCTTTTGCCAAATTCTCATACGCAAATACAAATTCCAGATGATATCCACTTGTGTTCTTTTTCATATTGTCATAACTTTTGATGACAATATTGCTAGTGGCACACCCGACAAAAGCTCCCTTGATATAACTATTTTTGCAACAATCCTCTTCGACAAGTGACCACTCAATACCATCTTGAATCACATGGCACCCATCTTCAATGGTTAGTACTCCAAGATCCAACAACAACTCTTGAGCAATATTGGTAGGAAACACAATTTTGATTCTTTGTGGTTTCCCCATACCAGCTTCTACATACTCTTTTTCAGGTGTAATCCCATATATCTGAGTTGTAATGGCAGCCACTTTATCATATAATTGTTCTAGATCAGTATAAATTTCTACTACCATGCCATTGCTTGACATTCCCAACTGTCCTGCTGATTTTATGAGTCCACTCAAAAAAGCCATAGCACAACAAGTGTTGTCTATGTTTTGGGATAATACTTCAATTTTAGCATCTGTAGCAAAAGACATATTTATCTCCTTGTAAAATCTGGTTTTTGATCAAGATTGCACACCATACTAGCAGGAATGATCCCTCGTATGACAAGTGATATAGCATGATCATTACGCCCTACTTTTTCACTATCGTGTGCATCACTATCGATAATAAAGTCCACCCCTGTTTTTACCATATCCTGCATTTCTTGTTGGGTAAAATTGATACGCTTTCCATTGAGTTCAATTTTTACATTGTGCTGTTTTGCAAATTTTGCTAATTTTACACAATCCACTTCACAATTAGCGTACTTTAAATGTGCAAGAATGTTAATTGGATATTTTTCCATAGCACGAATATAAGCCAGTGTGTTTTTTTCTATTCTTTTTTTACTTGCCTTTCCTACACGAAAGGTATTAGGTACTAGAAAATTAAAAAAGGCTTTTGGGGTTGTCCAAAACAATTTATGATAACCAAGAACTAATATATCTACTTCCTTTAAAATTTCTTCTGGTACATCAATATCCCCATCTTCACTTAACAAGTTTGCTTCTAGGCCCAGTAGAATATCAATATCATATATTTTTTTGAGTCTTTCCACCTCGGCTTTCATGACTGCCCAATTTTTCTTTTTTAAAGGGTGTGCCAAATGTTTAAAGCTATGTTCGGTAATAGCAATTTGTTTCATTCCTTTTTGCACAGCCATTTTTACATTATCTTCAATGGTTCCATGTCCGTGTGTAAAAATGGTATGTGTATGATAATCTCCGTATAGTTTCATAAATCCTCCTTACAGCATTTCAATTTCTGTTTCCAAACGTACTTGATATTTTTCCCACACTAAGTCTTGTACATATTGTATCAAATCTTTCATGTTTTGACTACTAGCAGAAGCAAAATTTATAAAAAATCCAGCATGCTTTTGACTGATCATAGCACCACCAATTCTATACCCTTTTAGTCCCATATCATCTATGATTTTGCTGACTGGTGCTGGCAACAAATCATTACGTTTGAACACCGATCCAGCACTAGGATAGGCTAATTCTTGCGATTTTAGGCGTTTTTCCATACACTCTTTTAAGATTTGGTCGCTATTTTCTGTCTTTTGTGGGAGAGAAAAATCTATTCGTAAGATCAACCATTCTTTATGATCACAAAAAACACTATGTCGATACCCAAAATCACATTCTTCTTTTTTTTTGTAGTAAATGGTATCGCCGTCCAAATACATAACTCCCTGTAGGTAATCACTAATGGTATACCCGAATGCCCCTGCATTCATACGAACTGCGCCCCCTAAAGAACCCGGTATCCCCATAAGACCTTCTAGTCCACCATATCCATTTTGTATTGCATAGCGAATAAACTGGGACAAAGCACACCCACTTTCTACTTGAAACCACTCTTGATCGTGTTGCATAGAAGCAAATAATTTTCCCATCTTGATCACGACACCATGGTAGGCATCATCAGAACACAAAACATTGGTACCATTACCCAAAATCATATATGGTATTTTATTTTTTTGTACGTACTGCAACAGTTTAAAACATTCTTCTAAATCACTTGGTTGGACAACATAATCAGCCACCCCACCAATTTGTAAACTGGTTAAAGTTTTTAAATCTACCTTTTTCTCTATCTTACCATATTTGATGATTTTAGATAATTTGACTTTTTTCATAAACACCTCTATATGGTGTTATATGAATGGTTCATTTTTTTTGTTCTGTCTTATGAAAATAATTAAATATATTTTCTGCTAGTTTTGTACTGATACTTGGCACGAATGCCAACTCTTCTTTTGTGGCGTTCTTGATAGCTCCGATCGTCTGAAAATATTGTAATAATTCTTTTGCCTTTTTCTTTCCAATAAGTGGAATATCTGTCAGTTCACTATGAATCATATTTTTATCTCGCAAACTACGATGGAAAGTAATAGCAAAATGGTGAGATTCATCACGTACATGTTGTAATAATTTTAAAGCATAATCATCTTTGGATAGTCGAATTGGTTCACTTTGATGAGGAAGATAAATTTCTTCATCTTGTTTTGCTAAACTAATCATTGGAAAATTATATCCTAAATCTTGCATCACTTGATAAGCATATTTGAGTTGTCCTTTCCCTCCATCAATTAGGATCAAATCTGGAGGTGTAGAAAAACTAATATCATTACCCTTCAATTCTTGTAACCTTCTAGATAGTGTTTCCTTCATACTTGCAAAATCATTTGGCAAATCTTCCACCGTTTTGATTTTAAACTTACGATACATTTTTGATGCTTTTTCCCCATTGACAAAGACCACCATACTCGATACGATATGACTTCCTTGAATATTAGAAATATCAAAACCTTCAATACGTCTTGGCAATTTTGGTAAAGATAAGACTTGTTGCAATCTTGTCATAGCACCCATCGTTTTTAATTCATATAGCTTTTCTTTTTCTATATTTCTTTCTAGATAATCTTTGGCATTCTCATCTGCTAGTTTTAACAACTGTCTTTTGATCCCTCTTTGTGGAGTGGTGACAGTTACTTTATGCTGTGCTTGTTCTATGAGCCAATTTTGTATAATATTGTCATCATCTTCATATTTTATGACAATTTCTTTAGGGATAATGTTATTATTGTGGTAGTATTGTGTAATAAAGTTTTGTATCGTATCTTTTTCTTGAATACTTGCATCTAGCACAGTGAATTGATTGGCACCTAATAGTTTTCCATTACGTACCACAAGTACACTTACACAAGACAACTGTCCATTGGTCGAAAATCCAAAGACATCTAGATCTACATCAACGGTAAGTTCGGTAATCATCTTGGAATTTAAGTAATCTAGCATTTTGATATGATCTCGATATTCCATTGCCTTTTCATATTGTTCCATAGAAGAAGCAAGATACATTTTCTTCGTTAAAACCTCTCTTGCTATACTTTGATCTCCGTTTAGAAAATCAATTACTTTTTGCACTTCTTTTCTGTATTCAGCTTTTGTCACACGAAAAGTACAAGGAGCAAGACACCTACCAATATGATAATTTAGACACTCTCTTTTTAATCCCTTTGTCACACTTAATTTGTGTTTGCAAGTTCTAAGACAAAAGGTATCTTCAATGACTTTTGCTACATCACGTATTTGAATACTTCCAAAATAAGGACCAAAATATTTTGCACCATCTTTTTTGATTTTTCTTGTAATTTCCAATCTTGGAAAATCTTCCTTTAGTTGCAAACGAAAATAAGGGTGGGCTTTGCCATCTTTTAATAAGATATTATAAAATGGTTGATGGGCTTTAATAAGATTACTTTCTAGGTTCAGTGCTTCTAGTTCGGTATTGGTAATAATATATTCAAAAGTATCTACATGTGACACCATCTGTCTTACTTTTTCAGTATGATTAGAGTTATTGACAAAGTAAGAACTCACTCTGTGTTTTAAATTCTTTGCTTTCCCGATGTATATAATATTACCACTTGCATCAAGCATTTGGTATACTCCGGGATTTGAAGGTAATTTTGCTACCTTTTCTTTAATTCTCTTCCATCTATCTTCCATACGTATATTGTAACACAAAATCTAAAAAATTAAAAGTTTATTCTAACAAATAATCTACTCCTCCCATCATGATATCTTCTATCACATACGAATTGATTTTGTAGTAGATCAGTTTTCCTACCCGATTAGAACGGACTGCTCCACTTTGTTTTAAATATTTCAGTTGATGACTGACTGTTGTTTGATTGATATTTAAAAGTATTGCAATGTCACTCACACACATTTCATACAGACATAGTGCTGTAATAATTTTAATTCTAGTAGGATCTGCAAAAATACTAAAAAAATCGGCTAATTTTCTTAGTACACTTTTATCTGGCATATTCTTTTTTAGACTTTCTGCTTGCTCTTCCGACAACATAATCATACTTTCCATGTTCCACCTCTTTTTTCTATCATATAAAATTTCATCATGATGCACAATAAATTATTTTGTCGCATACTAAAATAATATGAGTAATTCTTGTATAATGGAGGGGAAAAATGGATTTTAGCGATGATGTGCTTCTTATATTATTATTATCAATTTTTACATCTTCGACCAATACTGATCTCAATAATAATACCAACTTTTTATTATTACTACTACTGATATTATCTATTGACAACAATCGCAGTTCTAGTAGTTGTCCTTGCTCTTGTAGTAATAATCGATAAAAAAGACAACTTTTTTAAGTTGTCTTTTTTTGCTAAAAATAATCTGTTCGTTTTTCTTCTGTTTATCATTTTTTATCTGTTATTGATATTTTTACTATTTTATCTTTGCATTTTTCTTTTTATAGTATAAAAAACACTTTACTAGTGTAAAGTGTTTTTCTTTTATTGCAAACTTTTTCTTGGCATAAGACCAATTTTGTCATAGACTTCTTTTAATTTTTTCTTAGCAATAGCTTCTGCTTTTTGTGCACCTTTTTCTAGAATGGTATCCAAATAGTCTTTGTCAGCAAGTAAGGTATTGAATTTTTCTCTAATTGGCGCAATGACTTCGATCACACTATCTGCAACTTCATTTTTTAATGTACCATAGTTGGCATCTTTAAAATGTTCTTCAGCTTCAGCAATGGTTATATTTTTCATTTTGGAATATATGAGCAACAAGTTACTAACACCAGGTTTATGTTCCATATCGTATTTCACAACACCTTCACTATCAGTAACTGCTTTTCGTATTTTTTTACGAATGACATCATCACTATCTTCTAAGAAGATTGTACCTGTATCTCCTCTTGTGCTTTTACTCATTTTTTTCGTAGGTTCATTCAATCCGCCAATTTTTGCACCTGTTTTGTCAACAAGTGGCTCTGGTATGACAAAAGTGTCTCCTATTTTGTGATTAAAGCGAATTGCGATATTCCTTGCTAATTCGACATGTTGCTTTTGATCAATTCCTACTGGCACCACATTTGTATCATATAATAGAATATCTGCAGCCATTAAAATTGGATAATTAAAGAGTCCACAGTTGATGATTTTTTCTCCTTTGGCTACATAATCTTTAAACTGTGTCATACGATTTGCTTCTCCAAACATGGTAAAGTTCGATAATACCCAACCTAGTTCTGCATGTTCTTTAACATGACTTTGTGCATAAAGTATGATTTTGTCAGGATCCAGTCCACAAGCCAAATAAAATGCAATGATTGCATAAGAATTATCTTTGAGTTCCTTAGGATCCAAGTTAATCGTTAATGCGTGCAAATCAGCTACACAAATAATACTACAATACTCTTGTGTATATTTTTTTAGATTCATGACAGCACCAATATAGTTGCCAAGTGTCATTCTACCTGTTGGTTTTATTGCAGTATATAATATTTTTTTATCCATAGTTTTCCCCTTTTTTAAGCATTTTCTAGTTTTGCTTTTTGTTCTGCCATTTGCAAATTATCAATCATATCATCTAGATCACCATTTAGGAATCCTTCCAAATTATAACTTGTGTAGTTAATTCTATGATCTGTGACTCTGCCTTGTGGATAATTGTAGGTACGAATTCTTTCACTTCTATCCCCTGTCCCTACCATACCTCTACGATTTTTGGCATATTCTTCATCTGATTGCATTTTGTACAAATCATATAGTTTGCTCTTTAGAATTTCAAAAGCACGTTCTTTGTTTTGAATTTGACTTCGTCCATCTTGACAAGTAACAACTATGCCTGTTGGGAAGTGGGTGATACGAATGGCACTATCTGTTTTATTGATATGTTGTCCACCTGCACCACTTGCTCGATAGGTGTCTAGTCGAATATCTTTTTCATCGATTTCGATCTCTACATCTTGTTGTTCTGGTAACACAGCCACTGTTGCTGTACTGGTATGAATTCTGCCACCACTTTCTGTTTCTGGTACACGTTGTACACGATGTACTCCCCCTTCAAACTTCATTTTGGAATACACGTTGTGTCCACGAATCACAACACTAGCTTCTTTGACTCCACCAAGTTCTGTTTCATTAAGATCAGTAATTTCAAATTTCCAATGATTGCGTTCGGCATACATACGATACATTCTAAGAAGTACTGCCCCAAACAGACAAGATTCTTCTCCACCTGCTCCACCACGAATTTCTAAAATGACGTCTTTTTCATCATTTTCATCTTTTGGTAAAAGCATGATTTTGATTTCTTCATCTAACTGTTGCAATTTTTCCTTGCATTGTGCAATTTCTGCATGTGCCATCTCTACAATTTCTGGATCACTATCATGGATCATTGCCTCAGCACTTTCCAAATCTTGCTCGATTTTTACATATTCATCATATTTGACACTATATGGTTCAAGACTTGCATATTCTTTCATAAGCTTTGCATATTGCTTGTTATCAGCAATGATTGCTGGATCTATAATGGTCTTACTTAGTTCATGATATTTATCTCGTAATGTCTTTAATTTTTCTATCATTTCTTTTCCTTTTGATCACTTTTTTGATCTACTTTTGTTTTTATTTTTTGACAGCACGAATGGTGCGTTCTATTCCATGATTATCTTTTATTATTGTAATATATTTAAAATCTTTTTCCAAATATTTTGTTACATCTTTTGCCTGGCCTATACCTACTTCTAATACCAACACTCCACCTTTATGAAGATAGTAAGGAGCTTTTTCAATGATAGCTCGGTAGCAATCTAGGCCATCTACTCCTCCATCTAATGCCAAATGTGGTTCGTACTGCACACTTGTATCTAAAGACTGCACATCTTTGGTAGGAATGTAGGGAGGATTACTCACAATCAAATCAAAAGTGCCTGTTATATTTTGGAATAGATCACTTTTTACTAGTTTCACTCTTTCTTGTTCGCTACTTGTACACAAATGTTGCACATTATAAGTTGCGACATCTAATGCCTCTTGACTAATATCAGCAAGCATAATATGGCTATGATTGGTATTTTTTAATAAAGTAATGCCTATCATACCACTACCAGTACAAAGGTCTAAAATATAAGCATTTTCAGCATAAGGAAGTGATTGTTCTATACTAATCTCTGTATCAAATCTTGGGATCAAAACACGCTGATCTACATAAAAATAATATTGCCAAAAAAATGCTTTATGTAGTACATACTCTTTTGGTATACCAGCTTGTAACTGTGGTATCATGTCCCTTATCTTATCCACATCTTGTTGCTCTATATTTTGTGGATAAGAATATCGGTCTGCACATTCAAAATAATCTACTAAAAAATTATGAACTTGATATTCTTCCCACCCTAATAAAGATACTAATTGCTGTTTTAATTCTAAAAAACTCATCACTCACCATATAAAAAATAACCTATTAAAGAATAGATATATCCACTCTTTAATAGGTTTTTATTTTTAGTCCAAATTGTATTTTCTTTTGAACTTATCAACTCTACCTTCAGTATCAACTAGTTTTTGTTTTCCACTATAGAATGGATGACATTTGCTACAAACGTCAACTTTTACTACGTTACCAGCATGAGTGGATCTAGTTTTGAAACTAGCGCCACATGCACAAACTACTTCTACTTCATGATAATCTGGATGTATACCTTTTTTCATATTATCACCTCTATCATTTTTTCTCTCGATTTTGCTTTACTATTATAATAGATTTTTACGTATTAGTCAACATTATTTTTTATTTTTTTAGATTATTTTTGATTTTCCAGCCAAAGTTTTCCTTTCTCATAGATATCTCCTGCTCCCACAAGCACAATGACAGAACACCTTTCTATCCATTGAGCTGGAATATCTTGCAAATGACTGATATATTTTTTATTCTTTTTCCTAATCTTTTGAAAAAGTGTTCCACTATCTCCTTTTGCATCATATTCTTCTCTTGCCGGATAGGTAGGCAACAGACACAGATAGGTACACTCTTGTAGCACTTTTTGAAAAGAATACAATAGTGATTTTGTCCTAGAATAAGTGTGAGGTTGAAAGACACACAAAGTTTTAGGGTAATATGGTTGTAAAGAAGATAAGAAAGCATGAATTTCTGTAGGGTGATGGGCATAATCAGCAATGACTTTTTTCCCTGCAACATATCCTAACGTTTCACATCTTCTTTTTACGCCCTGAAAGGCTCTTAAAGCCGTATAAATTCTTGTGTAAGGTATATCATAATAATCAGCAACAGCCACGGCTAAAAGGGCATTCATAACGTTATATCTGCCATGCATAGTAAGGTAGAAATGTCCATAGTAATACCCATCTTTTTTGACTTCAAACCAGCACCCATCTTTTGTTTCTTTTGCCCCACAAATTAAAAATGTATGTTCAGCATATACCGTAGTGTCCTCTTCTTCCCACCCACAAAAGACAAAATGTTGTCCTTTCCCAATAGGTAGAGAAAGTGGACTCACAACAACCTTTGCTTTAGCATAAAAGTTATGAAAAGCATTTTTTAAATCTTGCAAATCATGATAGCAATCCATGTGGTCTTCTTCTATCGAAGTAATGACAGCTGTTTCTGGCAGAATATATTGCATGGAATTGCGATATTCACACGCTTCTGTAATACAATAAGTGTCTTCTCCCAATACCATATTGGTTTCCATATTGACACTTTCTCCCCCAATGTGAACAGTTGGTTGATAGTTTGCTTCTTGAAAAATCCAACCAATCATACTTGTCGTGGTGGTTTTGCCATGTGTTCCTGCAATGGCAATAGTATGTTTGTACAAAGCACAAATATGTCCTAAAAATTCTGCCCTTTCATAACAAGGAATATGATGACTTTGAGCATATTGTCTTTCACAGTTATTCGTAGGAATTGCTCCAGAATATACAACCATATCGACATTCTTTAGATGCGTAGCATCATGCCCTATGTATATAGTTGCACCCAATTCTTTTAATTTTTGTATTTCTATACTATCATGCATATCACTTCCAGATACTTCATATCCTTGATGTAAACATAGTTTGGCAAGGGCACTCATACTAATTCCACCAATTCCAATAAAATGTATATGTTTTTGTATCATTTTATAAAAATACCTCAAAATTATATATGAAATATATAGAAAAAAGTTGTATTTTTATTTTTGTATATGGTAAAATATGGTATAAAGCAAGATGCTTTAAAACAAAAAAGGAAGGTAAACAAAATGAATATTACAGATGTAAGAGTGAGACTATTGCAAAAAGAAGACAGCAAATTAAAAGCATTTGCTTCTATCACCATTGATGGAGTCTTTGTCGTTCATGACATTAAAGTCATCGAAGGTGCACAAGGATATTTTGTCAATATGCCAAGAAGAAAAACACCAGACGGACAATACAAAGATATTGCACACCCATTAGACACAGCTACTCGTGAAATGGTTACAAAACTTGTTCTTGATGCTTTTCATAAGGAATTAGGAAAATAATATATCTTATGTTTTGGTGTGCCCAAATATAAGCATAAAAAAACACAACAATTTGTTGTGTTTTTCTTTTTTATGAAAAATCGTATCTTTGATAGATCATTTTCATTCTCTTTACGATAGCAACTAATATGTAATGATAGGATTTTCACCGACAACAATCAAGACGTAATATACTACACATATTTTAAAAATTTAAAATATAAAAAATATACCATTAGAAAACAATACAATATGATGCTATCATGATGATTACCATATGACTAAATAATAAATAAAAAAATGGAAGTTGCCTTCCATTTTTTTATTGTTTTACCAACACTCTTGAACCATCTTCTAATTGTTCTACAACATAGTAGTCACAATTTGTAAGCGTTGGCATTTGGTTATTTTGATATATCCAGTTTACTTTGTTGTATCCATTCTTATCGATAAATGCGTATGGATTTTCTCCTTTCATATCTGCTTCACGGCAAACAATGTTGTTATAATCTCCAACTAATACAGGATTGAATTCTACATTCGTACCCCATAATTTGTTCCAGAAATTTTGCAAACCTGACATCCAGTCTTGTGTATTGATATTGATGACCCAAGAACCCAACACAAAGTTTGCTACATCATCGCTTGAAGGTAATTTTGCTTCCCCTGCATTCAAACGGTCTACATTATACAAACATTTTAAGAAGAAACCATCTTGTCTTCCTGGTCCTAAATTGATAAAATCACGGAAAGATGATTTTCTAAAATTACCAGTTGCTAAAGCATAATTTTCTCCAGTTGTATCAAATTCACAGTTAGAATAACAATATTCAATCACAGCGCCTGCACAACTAGAATTTTGTTGAATATAAGAGAATTTTGCAAGAGCAACAAGACCTGCTTTTTGAGCTCCGTCGCTTGCTCCTTTTAAGGAAGAATTAGCATAACAATTTTGTACTCTACCATTAGAAATATAAGACACCAATCCTCCAACATAATATCCAGAAACAGATGCATTGGTATAAGAAGAAGCTAGATCTATTGGCGCTTCATTGGTTGTTACAGCATTGTAACCAGATCCTTTGAAATATTCAAAAATATCTTGTGTCAAAATTCTAGTAGGATTGTTGCCAATACTCATATATCCAACTAATCCACCTGCATAATATCCAGAAACAGATCCACCAATCACACCACAATCTTCAATATGTGTTGCATAGGTATCATCAATCTTGGTAGGATCACCAGATACTTTACCAGCAAGACCACCGGCATAAGATTTTACCAAAGAACTATCTACATTTTCATAAGTGTTTTTACCACTAATGTTCGCATATACATAAGAATCCATCATTCTGCCTGATGTTTCTCCAGCAATACCACCAACCATCACATTACTAATCGCATTGGCTACTTTTACACCACTAATTGTAGGATTAAAGTAAATTGCATCTTCCACTAATCCTGCATAGTTATTCCCTACAATACCACCTGCTTGTGTGTCACCAAAGGTAACTGATTGTGTAGTATCATCAACTTGTGCTTGTACTTCTACATTGGAATTTTCTACACGTACATATCGAATACTACCACCTTCATTAAAGCCAGCAATTCCACCAATCATCATAGTATTGTTGCCTGCTTTAATCAGTACACTGGTATTAGATACCATGCAGTACTCATCACTTTGTCCTTCTTCTGTTGCAAGTTTTCCTGTAATACCACCTGCATTATATCCTGCAACAGCACCTACAATTTTTGCTCCCGTAATACTACAATCTGTAATCACTGCGCTTTCGATCAATCCATAGTTTTCTCCAGCAATGATACCAAAGTATTCATTAACCAAATTTTCAAAAGTGCTATTGACTACGTGTAAATTATGAACTTCACCCTCTTGGGTAATCGTATTAAAGATTGGAGCAGAAGAAGTTTTCTTGAAAGATATGGTTGGATATGTGCCATCATTATTTTTTGCCACATAGAATTTACCAGAGAAATTATCTATTCCTGTCCATTCTTCTTCTGTGTTATCAATAACAATATCAGCTGTCAAAACATAATCTTTATTAGGATTCATGTTTTTAAAATCTGTGACATTACTAATAATATTCGCGTCCCCAATATCACTGATACCGTAACTTACGACTTTAGCAGCATAATCTAATACTGGATATCCATGATTGACAGAAGATCCTTTGAAATACCAAACATCATTGATTGGCCATTTATAAGTATAGGTTTCTTCTCCAATTTCTTTTTTGTAAGAAATATAATTTGCAGAATTTTGCATTTCATCTGGTGTAAGACCATAAGCAACATATTTTGCATCAAGGCTTACTGGTTGATCAGGATAGTTACCAATAGCAATATTATTTGGAGTCACGTCATTCATCACATAAGACTTGCTGTTGTCATAAATCAGTCCATAAACTTTGCTAATGGTTTTTTCCACAGTTTTTCCATCTTGTGTTGTTAAGGTGTTATCCAAAACTACGGTCTTTAGATCATAATACCCAATCAGCATACCATAAGAATTGGCTACGCCTTCACAGTTGACACTAGCATAACTATCTTTTACGTGTCCACCAACCCAATCATTAGAATTGGTAATTTTTCCATTGTTATCAAAATGTGTATTGTACCCTACAAGTCCACCAGCTGCAAGTACATTGCCATTACTTGCTTTGATGTCTGCATCACTGATATAACTAAATATCACAATACCACCTTGATTGTATCCAACAAGCCCACCAATATATCCTACTAAACTACCATCTTCATAGGTAACACCATCAGGGCTCAAACGTTTTCCCATCTTTAAATTGGTAATACTGCAACGATCTACTTTTGCAACATACGTATAAGCATATTCTTCATCGTATTGATCATTTTGGTATCCTACGATACCACCATTATAAGGGGTATTCAAATTGTTGTTGTTGATATAAACATTCTTTGCTTCAATTCTTTCAATGGTTGCACCAAGACTTGTTCCTGCTACAATACCACCATAAGTATAACTTCCATCAATATTGACATTAGAAAATTTGATATTGGAAACAGTAGCATTCACACCTAATTTTGCAAATAAGCCTACTTCTTCTGCTGTTTGAGCAGTGTCCATTTCTTCATTCATCTTTTGCATGTCAATACGCATACCAGATATGGTATAACCATTCCCATCAAAAGTTCCAGTGAATGCATTGGAATTTTGTACACTAATACTGCCGATTGGTTGCCAATATCCACCATTATAGGTAGATAAATCAATATTGTTGGCTAATTTATAATTGGCATCAAGTGGATATTTTGCTACCATGTCCACACTACCATCAGCATTTTCTACTGCAACTTGTTCATATCCAATACTTGCTAGTTTTTTTGCAGATTGAATATAGAAAGGTGCTGTCTTTGATCCATCGCCTACATATACATCACAATACAAATTACGGAATTTTACATTGTTGGTTTTAAAACGGATTCTTGCAAGTCCTCCACCAACAGCTGTAAAAGTATTTGTTTCCTTATTGTAACTAACAACACTAGGTACTTCACTTGATATTTCTACCGTAGTATAGGACTTCTTATTTTCAAAAGTCACATCAATCGTAAAAGTATCATTGACGTCTACATATAAAGTGTTAGCAGAAATAAAGATTCTTTCTTCATCTCGTACCACAAAAAAAACCGTAAATCCAATTGCTACTACGATCAATATAGAAACTAAGTATATTAAAAATTTTTTCATATCTTACTCCATATTTTTATTTTTATGACAATTACTTATGTATTATTGTCATAAAGTATCTATTTTGTTGCAATCACTCACTTTGCATACTTTTTATTATAAATAGTATACTCAAAAATGTAAAAAAAGTCAATACTGTATTTGTAAAAATGGGCATTTTTTAGGTTTTGACCTATGCTTTTCCCTACTAGTTGTCTTATGATACGATTACACTACTATCTTCTTCTATGTCCAACTCGTCTCTTTCTATGTCCTCTTCTTCTATGCCATCACCTTCTATTCTATAGATGCTATTTTTCCCAGTTTTAATGTATTGGTCATAATAAGGATAACATTCGAGACTTGTTAGATGATGATCAAAAATCACTTTTAAAGCATCTTCTTTTGTCAATCTTTTCTTTTGCATGGTATATTTTTTCTTTTGTAAAGCTTGCTCTCTATATTCTTCACAGTTAAGCATAGAAGTATAAACAGACTCTATAAAGATAAAAGTTTCTTTTTTTACTCTATTTTCTTCTGTTTGAAAAGATGGATCTAGTACAGGTATTTCTTGCCTATCCAGTTCATGTTGTAAAAAATGATACTCATGTTTGTAACATTGCAAAACATCTAATACGTTTTTTAAATATTCATATTCATCTTTGACTAAATAAAACATTTGTTTTCTTTCTTTATTTGGAAATAATAAATATTGTAAAAACAAATCTTTGCTATTGGCATTTCCTATATTTGTTTGATGCTCATGCATTCTTTGTTGATACGCTTCTTCCAAATAGGTGTAAAAATCACTTTCAAATGATTTTATAGAAATTAGAGAATTGTTCCCTATCTCATATTGTGTATAATCCAAATAAAAATCCAATACATAATCAAAATTATTAAACAATACAATCATGGATTTTAACATATTATGCATATGCAAAGAATCATACACCCTTTGTGTATGCTCATTGTGAACTGTTTGATCCAATTTTGATGCAATAGAAGATATACTTTTTGCTAGTATATTCATATCATCATAATAACTCCAGTTACTTGCCAGTAGTGAAGTTAAAATATGGTAAAATTCTCTTTTATACATATAGACCGTATCATTATTATAAGTAGTATAATCTTGTTCAATATGATACACAAACAAATATAATTCATATAGTTTTGCCATACGTGTATCAACAGATTCATCTAATAATTTGTTGACAAAACCCATATATGGGAGTTTTTGACTAGACTGTTGGGATTGATTGTTTTTGGTCTCATCTTGTATTTTGTATTTCTTTTCAATACTCGTAAAATTGTAGACAATAAGATCTGGATTTTTAGTGTATTGATCATAGATTTTTAGAATCTTATCTTCTAATTCATTAACCAAATAAGGATCATATATTTCTTTAATGGTTGATAATTTTTCATTCGTTGCTATATTCCATTTCTTTTGCAAAATTTCTAAATCTTTTTGGCTATACATATTCGCTCCTTTTATGCAATTGTGTTAGCATCTTGTTGCATATCATAGTCTAGTTTTGACGAAGCATGATCTTCTAATTGATAGCTATCATGCACAATTTCTTTTACATATTCGGTGACCATTTCTTTTGTCAATTTTTGATGATTCTTTTGTTCTTGCTTAAGCGCAGTGACTAATGTAGATATGATTTCAAAAATATGCTTATTTTCTTGATAATCTATCATCTCTTGATATTGAAAAATGGTATGATCCATCATGTTTTTATATATATGGACAATTTTTTCTACGTTCGTATTATATTGATAATATTGATGAACCACATATTCTACATGATCCAAGAAATATTCATGGTTTTTAAGGATCATAAACACTTCTGTCATAGCTTCAGGATTTGGATCAACCGGATCCAGATATTGCATCATGTATTCTTTTAGATACCAAATCAACTGCATATCTGTCAAAGGTTGTTTGATTTCTTTTTCTAATACTACTTGATCCATAGCAATCTCTATATCTTGTACCATGAATAAATAATCTTGACAAAGTGTCTGCAAGAATTGGTATATTTTTTCTGATTTGGAGTGACTTAAGACAACTTCACTTTTGGTCACCATATGTTCTATGGCTTTGCTTGTTAAATTTAAAAAATGGATAATATGATATTCTTTTTCTAGTAGCTCAAGTACAAAATCATAGACATCATTCGATAAGTCCCCATACGAATCTGCTGTCACATCTGCAGAATTCCATTCTTGATATAGTCCATGATATATTCTCATAATATCAAAACATTGATCTTCTAAAGATTTTTGCAATAATTCTTCAATAGTTTTTGTTCTATTTTTACATTTTTCAGTGGCAAAATCTATGGATTGTTTCCCCATTTGTTCTAGAATGGACAATGCTTCTAATTTTTCAATTAGTTTTGTCATCATATCTTGACCATGTTCTGTATTTTGTACATGGTTATTTGGTTCATTTTGCATACTCATGCTCATTGGATGTTTTTTCATATACTACCTCATATTTTAATAAGTATAATACCATTTCCCCATGCTGTCAAGATGGTATTTTTTAGATCTATACCCTACTTTTATATAGTTTATGTATTTTAAGACTTTCCTTATCCTATTGGTATCACGTATGAGATTGGTAAGTAGACTATCCTAGATCATAAGACTAGTAAGCAAATACCATTACTATCATGCGTACTACTTATCTATTTTTTCTAATATTGGCTATCCATTTACAACAAATACACAAAATGTATGTATCATATAAACAAAAAAAGGACTTATGGATATTCCATAAGTCTTTTTGGAAAACTGGCAACGTCCTATTTTCCCAACTCACTGCTAAGCAAGTATCTTCGGCGCTGAAA
>CALVJJ010000007.1 GCA_944332185.1 uncultured Clostridia bacterium | reverse complement strand
TAAGACTAGCCAAGTTCAAGAGTCTACAATATTTAATAGATGAGAAAAAAGTACGCCTTCGCAGGAGTACTTTTTTTGTGTTTGCTAGTAATACAAGATAGGTAATGCGAGTGTTGTAGTATATTTCGTAGTAGTGTTATATAGATACAACAGTAAAAATTAAGAATACTATACTATAAGATATGGTATAAGTTATACCATGTAGTAGTTACGTTTACGAAAATCATTGAGTATAGATCTACAGTTTTTGCCTATCTATAAGGTGTTTTTTTCATCACTTTATAATTCGTAAAGAATACACTTTTTATAGTGTGTTCTTTTTTTCGCTTTAAAAAATGGCAAGGAATACAATCTTTTTGTACAGAAAACAGGAATAGGTATGATATGTGTAGGAAATGAAGATAAAAATAAAGAACATTTGTTGTAAAATGATAATATATATGATATAATGATTGTAATTTTAAAAACAAAGGAGATTTTTTATGTTGCCACCCAGTAGCCTGTTAGGGGCAAAAGTATTTACAGGAAATGTAGATTATATTTTAATTTTCGTTATTATCATCTTACTTGCTTGTTCTGCTTTCTTTTCCAGTGCAGAAACAGCATATTCTACAGCAAATTTGCTTCGCATGAAATCTTACGCTGAAGATAAGGTCAAAGGAGCTAGACGTGCTCTTTGGATCATGGATCATTACAATAAGACTATTATTACCATTCTTATTGGTAACAACTTAGTAAACATTGCCAGTACCACAGTGTGTGCTATAGTGCTGGGAAAATTGTTTACCAGTCCTACGCTTGCCAACGTTTTGAATACAGTAGTTATGACCATTATTGTCTTAACTTTTGGGGAAATTATGCCAAAATGTTTAGCAAAAATAAGTCCTGATAAACTAGCTATGAAATATTCTGCTGTCATGTATATGATTATTAAGATCTTTACACCAATTAGTTGTCTATTTAGTTTGATGCAGAATGCATTGACCAAAAGAGTAAAACAAGACACCAATCCAACTGTGACAGAAAACGAACTAGAAAGTATTATTGATACCATGGAAGAAGAAGGGGTGATTGATGGCGAAGATGCAGAACTTTTCCAAGGAGTCTTAGATATCAATACCACTACTGCGTATGATATTATGACACCACGTGTGGATATGGTGGGTGTAGATATTACAGCTACAACAGAAGAAATTAAAAACACCTTTTTACAATATCAGTATTCTAGAATCCCAATTTATGAAGGGGACAAAGATCATGTGATTGGCATTCTAAGTCAAAAAGACTTCTTTGCTTGCCTCATTACCCAAGCACCAATGGACATTCGTAAGATGATGATACAACCAGTCTATGTCAATGAACAAATGAAAGTAGATGAAATCATTCGAACCATGCAATCTACGAAAAAACACATGGCAATCGTGGTAGATGAACATGGGGGAACAAGTGGACTTGTTTGTATGGAAGATGCAATAGAAGAAGTGGTAGGCGAAATCTATGATGAACATGATGATGAAGAAGATACGAAAGTCATGATCAAACAATTAGATGATCATACGTATGAAATTGATGGAGATATGGATATTAAAGATCTTTATGACAAGTTAGAGATCGAACATTTGCCAGACACCAAGTATAGTAGTGTGGCAGGATATCTGTACGAACTTTGCGAGAATTTGCCAACAAAAGGGCTCATTATTCATACGCAAGCTATTGATGAAGTGCTAGATAAGAACAGTAACTTTGTACAAAAAATCGCAAACCTTACTTATACTATTATTGATACTGATGGAAGTAGAATTCAAAAAGTAAGATTAGAAGTATCTTATGATGAACAAGATAGTACAAAAGATCATAAAGATAAAAAAGAAGAACAAGAGTAGTTCTTCTTTTTTTGTCAAAATAAGACAAAAAACGGAAGGAAATATTTTTTAGGCCATTGACATATAGTAGTATGATTGATATAATCACAAAGCAGTCAGGAGGTTAGTATGAAAAATAAAGAAAAAATACAAGAAATTTATAACAACAATTATAGACTTATTGAAATGTTTGATACCATCACCAATACCAAACAAAATAAAATGATGGAACAATATTGTCAAGTGGGAAATGAAAAATCAGCTACCGATCTCGTAAACGCAATGACCTATGTGGCAGAAAAAGTCTTTCATAATGTGGAAGTCGTCACATTGCAACAAATTGCTACGTATTATGATCAAAGATTTTTAACATTCTTAAGTTTTTTAAAATTTCGATATGAATCAGATATGAATATGAAAAATATCGATCAATTAAAAAAGATCAGTATTGAAAAGGTGATTTTGGAAAAACAAAAAACACATATTCTCATGCCACAAGAATTGGAAATGGTAAAGTAAAATATTGCTTGGGTGAGCAATATTTTTTTATGTTGAGCGTTCCCATGCCTTTTCTTTTTGTGATGTGGTATAGGATCGTGTGGACAATGTTACAGATCATCAATCATACTACATCGTATCGTGTACTTCTCTTTTTATATTAAGAAAAGAACAGGTGAATTTTTCTATAGAAAATAAGAAATTTGGATATTTTTATAAAAAAGTCTTTTCATTTTTAAGGGCTTGTGATATAATATACAATATAAATATTGTTAGACATTCTTGCTTGCAAGAAATTTTTTTTTGAATAAAATAGGAGTGAAAAGTGAGTAAAAATATTAGAAATGTGGCAATTATTGCCCACGTAGATCATGGTAAAACAAGTCTTGTAAATGAAATGTTAAAACAAGGTGGGGCATTCCGTGAAAACCAAGAAGTAGTAGATCGTGTTATGGATAGTAATGCGATTGAAAGAGAAAGAGGAATTACTATTCTTAGTAAAAATACTGCCATCATGTATAATGGTGTCAAAATCAATATTGTTGATACACCGGGCCATGCCGATTTTGGAGGAGAAGTAGAAAGAGTCTTAAAAATGGTAAATGGAGTACTTCTTGTAGTAGATGCTTTTGAAGGACCTATGCCACAAACTCGATTTGTCTTGCAAAAAGCATTGGAACTAAATCATAAAGTTATTGTAGTCATCAATAAAATTGATCGTAAAGATGCTCGTGTGCATGAAGTCATTGATGAAGTGTTAGAGTTGTTTTTGGAACTAGATGCAAATGAAGAACAACTCAATAGTCCATTTGTTTTTGCTTCTGCTAGAATGGGGATTGCAAGTACTGATGAAAATGTCATGGGTACAGATTTTAAGCCATTATTAGATAAAATTATCGAATATATTGATGAACCAACAGGTAATGACCAAGATCCTTTCCAAATGCTGATCTCTTCTACCGAACAGAACGATTATTTGGGAAAATTAAGTATTGGCAAAATCGAAAGAGGTACTTTGCACGTAGGAGATCATGTAGCAGTGATTAACTATCATGATCAAGATACTAAAAAGAGTAGTTTTAAAGTATCAGACATTTTCCAATTTGAAGGATTAAAGAGAGTGCATGTAGATCAAGCAGGTAGTGGAGATATTGTCTGTGTTGCTGGTAGTGAAGATGTCACGATTGGGGATACTTTATGTGATCCTAATAAAATTGAAGCCATTCCTTTTGTGAAAATTAGTGAACCAAGTGTAGAAATGACTTTTATGGTCAACAATAGTCCTTTTGCTGGTCAAGAAGGAAAATACTGTACTTCTAGACATTTAAGAGATAGACTCATGAAAGAAGCTGTCAAAGATCTGTCTTTAAGAGTTTTTGATACCGATAGTGCTGATAGTTTTCGAGTATTAGGTCGTGGAGAAATGCATATTTCTATTTTGATTGAGAATATGCGCCGTGATGGTTTTGAATTCCAAGTTAGTATGCCAAAAGTACTCATCAAAGAAATTGATGGTGTAAAATGTGAACCTATTGATCGTTTGTTCATTGATGTTCCAGAAGAATCTGTGGGGAATATTATGAGTGCGATGGGTACCAGAAAAGGGGAACTTGTCAGCATGAATGCGCATGGCAATCGTATGAAACTTGAATTTTTAATCCCAAGTAGAGGTCTTTTTGGATATAAGAGTCAATTCTTGACAGATACCAAAGGGGAAGGTGTGATGAACACGATCTTTGAAGAATATCAACCATATAAGGGATATATTGAAAGACGTAACTTTGGGGCTTTGGTTGCTTATGAGACAGGAGAAGCTGTTATCTATGGACTTTATAATAGTCAAGAAAGAGGCAAACTTCTTATTACTCCTGGTGAAAAAGTGTATGCAGGTATGGTAGTAGGGACCAACCCAAAAGGTGGAGACATTGTAGTCAATGTTTGTAAGAAAAAACAACTCACCAACATGCGTAGTTCGGCTAGTGATGAAGCATTAAGACTAGAACCTGTCAAACCAATGACACTAGAAGAATGTTTGGAATTCTTAAATGATGATGAATTGCTAGAAGTCACCCCTAAGAGTTTAAGAATTAGAAAAACCATTCTAGATCACACCCAACGTGGCCGTGCTGATTTTAGAAAGAAAAATAACATTGATATGATATAAAAAAATAAAAAATTTGCATTTTATTCTTGACATTTTTTTGACTATGTTGTAGAATGATAAAGCGTAAAATCTAGTAAGTGTGCACTACATTAGCCCTGGGTGTCATAATTACTATTTTCTAGTCGCTGTTACGTGAATAGCAGAGACACAAAAAAATTATTTATGGAAGAATTATTGGAGGAAATATAATGAAGACAGTTATGGCAAATGCACAAACTGTGGAAAAAAATTGGGTGCTTATTGATGCTGCCAATGTTCCACTTGGTAGAGTTGCTAGCCAAGTTGCAGCAATTTTGCGTGGTAAAAACAAAACAAACTATACTCCACACGTTGATTGTGGAGACTATGTTATCGTAATCAACACAGATAAAATGGTTCTTACTGGTAACAAATTAGAAGACAAAATTTATTATCATCATTCAGGATATCCTGGTGGATTGAAAGAAGTAAAATACAAAGACTTAATGGCAAAGAAAAGTGATTTTGCATTGCAAGACGCTGTAAAAGGTATGTTACCAAAGAGCAGTCTTGGTCGCAATATGCTTAAAAAACTTCATTGCTATAAAGGTGCAGAACATCCACATGCTGCACAACAACCAAAACAAATTGAAATTAAGGGGGAAGTTAGATAATGGCAAAAACAGTAAAAACGCCACTTCAATATCTTGGAACTGGTCGTAGAAAACAAAGTATTGCTCGTGTAAGATTGCTTCCTGGGAAAGGACAATTTGTCATCAATGGAAAAGATATCAATGAATATTTTGGCGAAGGAACAATGAAACTTGTTGCTAACCAACCATTAGTACTTACCAATACCAAAGAAAAATATGATGTATTTGTAAATGTTCATGGTGGTGGTTTCACTGGTCAAGCAGGTGCTATTCGTCATGGTATTGCTAGAGCACTTTGCAAAGCTGATGAACAATTAAAACCAGAATTAAAGAAAGCTGGATATTTGACTCGTGATGCAAGAATCAAAGAAAGAAAGAAATATGGCTTGAAGAAAGCTCGTAAAGCACCACAATTTAGAAAACGTTAGAAAAGATAAAAACATCTTACCAATCTATGTAAGATGTTTTTTTTGTTTCTATTTGACTATAATTTTGACTTTGTGATACACTATGAATAGGTAAGAAAAAACATTATCTTACTAGGGGGATTAGTATGAACAAAAGAAATCGTTGGATACCAGCATTGGTATTGTTCTTTGTTTCTATCGTGTCAGTATGTGTACTGAGTGCTTGTGGAGAAAAAAAGAAAAATATCACACTTTCTATCACACCTGCTACTTGGCAAAGTGAAGCATATACGATTACCAATGAAGAATATACCTTTGTAAATCGAGCAGATGGAGGAACACAAGTTGTTTTTCCATATCAAAAAGAAGGTATCAATATTACATTGTATATTACTGCCAATGATGGCTATATTATGGATTATGCAGTCATTCGTGCACTCGGTAGTGATTATATGACCAATCCTAACTATCATTCTTTTGCTGTCAAAAAAGAAGGGAATGGCAAAATTACCATAGCTAATGTCACAGAAGATGTGGTTTTACTCATAGAACAAGTAAGACGTGCAAGTATTTTTATCTATTTTGATGCTAATGGTGGCACAGAGATAGAACCTATTTATGTATTTTCTGAAAATGGTCAACCAGTTAGTGTAAGTGCACCACAAAGTCCAACGAAAGACAATTATAAATTCGGTGGTTGGTATATAGATCAAGATTGTACAGAATTGTTTGATTTCTCAAGTGTGGCAATGACTGAAAATATCACTTTGTATGCCAAATGGTTAGCTAAAGCGACAGTTACTTTTGATACCATGGGAGGAAGTACGATACAACCGATTGATGTATATGAATCCAGAATCGTACCACCAGCAGAACCTACAAAGAATAATTATAAATTCATTGGTTGGTATACAGATGCAGAATATACCACAAAATTTGATTTTACAACCATAGTGACAAAAGATATGACTTTATACGCTAGATGGGTAGAGGGTAGTACAGTAACTTTTGATGCAAATGGTGGATCTTTTAGCGATCAACAGCAAACGGTAGATGTTATGGTGTTTGATAGTGTGGTAAGTCAACCAAGCAATCCATCAAGAGAAAAATATCGATTTGATGGCTGGTCTACTCTTGCGGATGGCAGTACAACTTTTGATTTTAATCAAGTCATTACTGCTGATACAATACTGTATGCAAAATGGGTAGAGCAAATTACCATTCAATTTGAAACCAAGACAAGTACGATGCAAGATCAAATCATAGACAAAGGTAGCAAGATTACTTATGAATATGTAGAACCTTATATTGATAGTGGATTGGAATATCAATTCATGGGTTGGGCATTAGAAGAAAATGGGGCTATCATAGATAAGACTGCCACCTTTACAGAAGATACAACACTTTATGCTATCTATGAAGAGATTACAGGATACTTTGTAACATACGTACAATCTCCATCAATCGATGATGTCAATTTTGTTGGATATTATTATGATGATCAAGATCCTTATATCTATATACCAAAAGAAGATGCTGATTCTATTCAAGTAGAAATCACGCTAGCTAGCAATGTTATGGAAAATAATGTCATACTGATCATTGCAAGTTATGATGGTTCTCAAGAACTTCAAAGAATGGAAGGAACTAAAATACAGGATAGAATATATCAATTCTATATTTCCATTGATCAAGGTGTCACTATTTTCTTTGGAATACAATAATTTGAGGTGAAAAATTGGAACAAATTTGTTATGATGTCATTATTGTTGGGGGAGGGCCAGCAGGCCTTACTGCCGCTATCTATGCTTTACGCAGTGGGCTAAAAACTTTACTCATTGAAAAATATATGATCGGTGGGCAAGTGGTCCAAACACATAAAATATATAATTTTCCATCGTACGATTCTATTATTGGAGCAGATTTAATGATTAAAATGCACAATCAAGCCCAAAATCTAGGCTTGGAGAGTGTATATGACCAAATTCTTTCCATGTCTCTTACATCGAAAATAAAGGTTGTTAATGGGCAAAATGGAACGTATCAGGCACGTTCTATCATATTATGTATGGGGGCAAAAGAAAGAAAATTAGGAATCGAAGGCGAAGAAAGATGGACGGGCAGAGGAGTTTCCTATTGTGCTGTATGTGATGGTGCTCTCTATAAAGGCAAAGATGTTGTGGTGGTAGGAGGTGGAGATAGCGCTTGTGAAGATGCTATTTATCTATCTAAAATATGTCATCATGTGACCATCGTTTGTAAAGATAAAACCATGAAAAAAGCACAAAAAATTGTGTTTGAAGATTTATTAAAAACTGCTAAAACCAATCAAAATATTACCATATTATATTCTAGCAATGTCACTACTCTACAAGCAGAAGATAGTCTTGAAGGGGTAGAAGTCATCAATCAAACCAATCAGGAAACACAAAAAATACCTTGTAGTGCAATTTTTATTGCCATTGGTCGCATTCCCGATACTGCGCTAATTCAAAAAGAAATCACCTTATCTCCTGCTGGCTATATTGTAGCAGATGAGAATATGCATACGAATGTTGCAGGTGTGTTTGTTGCAGGAGATATTCGGGAGAAAAAACTTCGTCAAATCATTACAGCGTGTGCAGATGGTGCTATTGCTGGTAATGAGGCGAATTTATATGTAAAATCTACTTTTGCTTCCTAGTTTAATGACAGGGAGAAAGTATGAAACAATATTTTGGAACAGACGGAATACGTGGTGTTGTTGGCGAAAAAATCAATGCAGATCTATGCAAAAAATTGGCGTATGGATTTGCAAAGTATCTTACAGTCAATCACTTACCACGTGTTCTTTTTTTAGGGACAGATACAAGACAGTCAAAAGATTTTGTCGCAACCACCATTGTATCGGGATTGTTAGATAGTGGGATTGATGTTATTTTTTTAGGTATTATTCCTACGGGAATGATGAGTTATCTCATTCAAAATCATCAAGTGGGTGGTGGACTGATGATTACAGCTAGTCACAATCCAGCAAATATGAATGGAATTAAAGTTTTTGGTCCTAATGCTCATAAATTAAGTGTAGAACAAGAAGATGAATTAGAAAACTATATGAATCAAAACTTTTCTATGAGTCATGATCGTAAAGGAAAAATCATCAATGGCAAACCATACCAAAGGGAATACCTACAAGCCAATTTACAACTAGGTGTAAGGTATGATGGGTATCGTATACTACTAGATTGTGCTAATGGGAGTGCTGGATTGTATGCAAAAAAAATTTTTAGTGCATTGGGGGCTGCAGTCAAAAGTTTGCATACCCATACACACGGAGTAGATATCAATGAGAATTGTGGTGCAGTATATCCAGAACATCTCTATGAACAGATGAAAAAAGGTCATTATGATATTGCTTTTGCTTATGATGGAGATGCTGATCGATTGGTGGTTGTTCTAAAAAATGGTCGTATTCTAGATGGTGATGATCTCGTATATGCTTTTGCACAAAAAGATGGAGTGCGTGGTGTTGTAGGGACTATTATGACCAATCAAGGATTAGCTGATAGTCTAGATAGATGTGACAGCCAATTATATCGAACACAAGTTGGGGATCGATATGTGTTAGATGCAATGGAAAAACTGGGGTATACATTAGGTGCAGAAAGTAGTGGACATATTTGTAATCTACAATACAATACTACTTGTGATGGAATCATGAACAGTGTGTATATTGGAAGATATTTATTAGAAAATACGATAGATTGGCCAGAAAAATATCCAATGTGTACGAAAAATATAGATCTGTCTATGAACCAAATGAAACAATTACAAAACTATTCTTTTCAAGATATACTAGATGATTTTGCAAAAAAATATCACGCAAGAGTGGTCTTACGATTAAGTGGAACAGAGCCAAAATTACGCGTGATGATAGAAGAAAAAGACAAAGATATTAAGGAACATCTAGCGGAATTGATAGAAAAAGTAGAAAGCATTTTGCAAGCATAAAATTTGCTTGTCAATTCGTATGATACATGATAGACTACTAGTAATAAATAGGGGGAAAGTATGGCATTTTTATGGATATGTATCATTCTGTTGGTGGCAGTAGGAATATTTGCTATTTTTAAAATGGCACAGAAAAAACGACAAGAACAACTTAAAAAAATCAAAGAGCAACAAGAGAAGGAAAAAGCAAAAGAAAGTGTACCTGAAAAACCAGAACCTAATTCCAGTGTTGTACTTCGTCCACAATTAGTCACGAGTAAAACTGTTGCATTTTTAAACACGTTAGAAGAAGCCTTGCCACAGAATTTTGTAGCTATTCCACTCGTAGCAGTGGAAAAAGTATTTACCATTGAAAGTGGCATGACAGATGCTGTCAAAGATAAATATTTTGATATAGTTGTGTATTCTAAAAAAGAATACAAACCTTTATTTGTGATCGATCTATATGATCCAAGTATGGAAAGTGCTGGATTCAAACCAATGGATCCCAATATTACAAAAATTTTGCAACAATTCGGCATTCTAACTCTAAAATATCCTATTAGCAGTGAATATACGGCACTAGATATAAAACTCAAAATATTACAATTATTCGGTGTCAGTGATATGCAAAATATTATCAAATAAAAAAAGAAACCTTAATGAGTAATCATTAAGATTTTTTTTATAAAAAAACCGTACATCTTATGTCGGGACTGTCCATAAGATGAAGTCAAAGAAATACAACTCCTCCAAAGCTTCCTTATGGCACATACCTTAGTTCACTTAATGCTGCTTCCTTCCGGACCTGACATGGTTCATGACAAGATATTGCATAAGACCTTGAATTCAACATTGTTTTCAGTCACTATCACCTTACAACTTAACATCTCTCGATAAGCCTTCGGCCTCGCATATAGCAGATTTCGAGTTCAGGACACTGCTAGCTTCCCACCTAGTACGGTAAACTTATTATACTATAAGAGAAAGAACTTTGCAAGTAATATGATAAGAGATTTTGACGTATCTTATTTTTTATTGATTATTTATTGACTTTTTTTATCTTTCATACTATACTAAAAAAGAATAATGCAATGATAAAGGACACGTCTTTACGAACCTTGAGCACTGATAGAGATTTGACGGTTGGTGGAAGTCAAAAGCAAGACGTAAAGGTATCACCTTTTAGCACTTTCCCAGAACATTGCAGTAAGGGGAAGCGGGGGCTTGCCGTTATACGAGTCGTATGTGATAGCATATAGTAATGGGTGGTTTTTTAAAACTAGCAGTTTTTCCTATTACTGCTAGTTTTTTGTTATTATTCGCAAACTAAAAAAAGGAAGGAAAATATGAAAAAAGAAAGTACTGCACCTAATTTTGTAGAGATGGAAAAGCAAATTCTAACATTTTGGGACAAAACAAAAGCTTTTGACAAATTAGTCAAAAAGAATCAAAAAGGAAAATTATTTCGTACCCTTGATGGTCCAATTACCAGTAATTATGATATGGGTATGCACCACGTATGGGGCAGAACTCTAAAAGATGTATTTTTAAAATACAAAGCTATGCAAGGGTATAGAGCAAAGTATCAAAACGGATTTGATGCTCATGGATTACCTGTAGAACTTGCTGTAGAAAAAGAACTTGGTATCAATAGTAAAAAAGAAATTTTGCAATATGGTATGGATAACTTTGTAGAAAAATGCTTACAAAGAGTAGAAAAATATAGTGCTATTCAAACTAGACAATCTATTCGTCTTGGACAATGGATGGATTGGAAACATAGTTATTATACCAATACAGATACCAATATTACTTCTATTTGGGCAATGCTTAAAAAATGTGATGAACATGGGTGGATAGGAAAATCTAGCAAACCTATGCCTTGGTGTTCTAGATGTGGGACAAGTCTGTCCGAACATGAAATGCACAATAGTTATAAAGATGTGGAACATATTGCTGTATTCTTCAAATGTCCTATTTTAGATACTAATCTATCTATCTTAGTATGGACAACTACTCCATGGACATTGTCTAGTAATGTTGCTATTGCTGTCAATCCCAATAATACCTACCTAGAAGTAAAAGTAAAAAGTGATACAAGACATTTGATCATTGGACAAGAAGCAAAGAAAGTTCTAAAAGATGATATCATTGAAATTGTGAGAAGTTTTAAAGGGGAAGAATTAGTAGGAAAAACCTATGAAACTTGTTTCCCAGAAGTAGAAAAACAACAATTCGTGCATACCATTGTCCCAGCAGACTATGTGCAAGCAACAGAAGGTAGTGGTGCTGTCCATATTGCTCCTGGTTGTGGGGTGGAAGACTGGGAATTAGGTAAAAAATTGGGGCTAAAAGAAATCTGCCCAATCGATGAAGCAGGTGTGATTACTGAAGGGTTTGGTGTACTTACAGGACACAAGACAGATGAAGTAAGAGATATTGTTTTTGATGAACTTAAAAAACGTGGGAAATTGTATTATACACACACAATCAAACACAGTTATCCAATTTGTTGGAGATGTAAAAATGAACTTGTGTATCGATTAGTAGATACATGGGTTATTAAAGTAGATGAATTACGTCCAAAACTCATTGCTGCTTGTGATACTGTAGAATGGGAACCATCATATTTGAAAAAACGTATGGTAGACTGGCTCAACAATATGGGAGATTGGAATATCTCTAGAAGTCGTTTTTATGGTGTTCCATTACCAATTTATCCTTGTAGTTGTGGGCATACAACCGTTGTGGGAAGTCTAGAAGAATTAAAGGCTTTATCTAGCAAAGAAGAAGTCGAAGCTATTCCACATCTACATAGACCATATATTGACAAAGTCAAAATTACTTGTCCACATTGTGGCAAAAAAGTAGCAAGAATTCCTGAAGTAGGTGATTGTTGGCTTGATGCTGGTATTACACCATTTAGTACCAATGAGTATTTTACCAATAGAGCTTATTTTGAAGAAAATTTCCCTAGTGAAGTTGTTGTCGAAATGAGAGAACAAATTCGCTTATGGTTCTATTCTTTGTTGTTTATGAGTGTGGTTCTAGAAGGAAGAGCTCCTTATGAAAAAGTAATAGGCTACGAAAGTGTAGTACAAGAAGATGGTAGTAAGTTCTCAAAATCCGGGTTTATGATTCGCTTTGATGACTATGCAGACAAATTAGGAAGCGATAGTGCTAGATATCTATTTGCTAGCAATCCTTATACAAGTGATGTTCGATTCGGTTACAATCTTGGAGAAGAAGCTCGTAGACGTATGCTAGGATATTGGAATGCTTATACTTTCTTTGTTACTTATGCAACTATCGATCATCCTGATGTAGAACATTACCATTATGATGTAAACAAACTTACACCTACTGACAAATGGCTTCTACAAATTGTCAATAATTTCATTGATAATACCGCAAAATACTATGATGATTATAAACCTTATATGGTCATCAAAGAATTTGAAAAACTAACAGATGATATCACGAATTTTTATATTCGTAGCAATCGTAGACGTTTTTGGAAGAGCGATGATCCTGAGGATCAACTGACAGCATATTGGTGTTTGTATCAAGCATTGAAGACCATGACACTGGTGATGGCTCCAATTATTCCATTTACTACAGAACACATTTGGCAAAATCTAGTGAGATCTTTAGAATCTGATAGTGCCGAAAGTGTCATGCTTGCTGATTACCCAAAACCATTAGCTATTCAAGATTTTTCAAAATATGTTGCCTATACAGATATTGCAAAAGATGTCATCACGTTGGGTGGAAGACTTCGTAGCGAAAATAATCTAAAAGTAAAACAACCTTTAAAAGAAGCCTATGTAATTTCTAGCAATGCGAATGTGACAGAGGCAGTCAAGATTTATCAAGATCTAATTCAAGATGAACTCAATATAAAAGCTATTGAAATTACAAATTCAGAAGAAAAATTCAATGACTTATATCTTACTGTGAATTTCAAAACAGCTGGAGCAGTTTTAAAAGGCGATGTGCAAAAATTAAAAACGGTTTTGCAAAATACATCTCAAGAAGTAATGAATGAGTATGTATTGCAGTATAGACAAGGAAAGGTAACGATAGATGGCTTTGGGGTGTTAGATGCTAGTTTGTTCTTACAACAAAGCAAACCAAAACAAGAGTTTATTATTGCAAAAGATGACCTTATTACTGTCGTATTAGATATAAAACTCGATGAGGAATTGATAGAAGAAGGATTGGTAAGAGAATTGTTGCGTTCTATTCAAATATTAAGAAAAGAAGCTGATTTTGATATAGACCAAAGAATTGATATTGTTCTAAAAAGTGACAATGAAAAATGCAATGCAATCCTTCAAAAATATCAAAACAAAATAAAACAAGAAGTCTTAGCGATAGAGTACAATTCCTCTTCATTCCAACCTGATATTGAAAGAACAGTAGAAGTCGGGGATTATGCTATTAGCATTGCTATAAAGGGGAGATAAGATGAATATACTATATGAAGATAATCATATTATAGTCGTGGTAAAACCTCAAAATATACCAACACAAGAGGATAGCAGCAAAGATAAAGATATGCTTACCATGGTCAAAGAATATATAAAGGAAAAGTATGAAAAACCGGGGAATGTTTATGTAGGACTTGTCCACCGACTAGACAGACCTACGGGGGGAGTGATGGTATTTGCAAAAACCAGTAAAGCAGCTAGCAGACTAGTGGAACAAATCAAAGATGGGCAAATGCAAAAACAGTATTTGGCTGTCATTCATGGTGTACCAAAAGAAGTGCACAAAACTTGTATTGATTATCTAAAAAAGAATGAAAAGACTAATACAGTGACGGTAGAACCTGAAGCTGTATATGGGGCAAAATATAGTGAATTGTCTTATGATTTGTTGGAAAATAATCAAAAATATAGTTTAATAAAAGTTAATTTGGTGACAGGAAGAAGTCATCAAATTCGTGTACAATTATCACATAGATTTTTCCCAATTGTTGGGGATCAAAAATATGGTAAAAAAGAAAAATGCAATTTGGCTTTGTGGGCGTATGAACTAAAATTTTATCACCCAATAACCAAGAAATTTTTGACCTTTAAGGCTTACCCTCCTATTCAGGAAAGTCCATGGAAGATGTTTCAGGTGGAAAAATTTTTATTATCATAAGGAGTACCTATGAAACAAAAAAAAGTTGTAGTTGTGTTTTTGTCCGTACTGATGATTCTTGCTTGTGTAGGGGTGGGGTTCTTTACCTACTTTGCTTCACAACCAAGTACGGTAGCCATTACAGAAGACCAAGGGTATATATTTGATCAAGTAGATATTCATACGACCATTGATCAAACTAATATCTATACAGTCGAACAAACCATGACAGTTTCTTTTGGAAGTTCGCATGATTATGGTGTAAGTCGGGGAATCTATGTCTATATTCCAGAAAATATCTCTACTACTTTAGTTCATCAGGGAAAGCAATATGATAGAGAATATAAAGTAGATATAGAGGTATTAGATACAAGTTCTGACCAAGAAAGTGCGTATCAAACATTAGAAACAAGTATTTTTAAAGATAATGGTAATACTGTTATCCAAATGAGACATGATTATCCTGTCAACGATAAAACTGTGGTATTCAAAGTAAAATATAAAATGGATTTGGGATATGATAAAATCAAAGATTTTGATTTTGTGTATTACAATCTGTGGGGAAATTTCTTTACCACAGGTGTAAAAAATTTCAATTTTGCAATTACATTTCCAGAAGGTTATGAGTTTGAACAAGATAATGTATATCTATATCAAGGGCATTATGGAGATAGTACAGAGCAAGATGTATCAACTTTGTCTTATCAGGACACCACGAATACTTTGACAGGGAGTTTGCAAAATATTCCTTATGCTACAGGGGTAACTCTTCTTACATATTTACCAGAAGGTTTCTTTACTACAAAAGGGAATATGACCATCGTGTGGGCTTTATGTATGGCTGTTGCTCTTGCAATCCTTACTGTAATTATATTCTATTTGGGTAAAAAAGACAGAAAAGAGCCTATTGAAAAAGTGGAACTGACACCACCAGAAGGAATGGATCCTTTAGTGTTTTCTCAAGTGTTAAATCACCATCTTCATCAAGATATAGGGTACAATATTCTATATTGGGCAAATCGTGGATATATTAAAATACACAATTTACAACATAACAACCATGGTAGCGTGGAATTGGAAAAAGTAAAAGACATTGATGAAAAAGAAGCAAAACATCAAAAAGATCTTTTTACAAGTATTTTTCATAATATTGCTATTGGAGAAAAAGTCAGTATTGATTCCATTCAAATATCTTATGGAACGTATTCTTTAGCTACCACATATCTATCGGGCAATTATGGTTCTAGTCTAAAAGAAACTTCTATCATTGGCATGGGTGTGCTTGCTATCTTAGTAGCACTCTTAACTTCTTTTGGAATACGTTTTGTGGATAGACTTGCGGGAATAGGGAATTGGTTGTATGTTATACCTATCATGCTAACGCTAAATTGTGCTCTTTTCTTTACGACTTATAGAAAGAAAATTGCACCAAAAAACTTTAAAAAATTTTGTTATTTTCTCCCGATTGTTATCATCTTGTTAAGTTTTATCTTTAAAAATTATGGTAATATTGTTGCCATTGTCTTATCGTTTTTGATGGCTATGCTACTTTATCAAGAAAAACCAAGTGCAAGATATACAAAAAGTAGTCATGCATGGAGTAGTGCTTTGATCATACTTGGTGCTGTATTTGTATGGTGGTATGCAATGTATGTGCCATGGGCAGATATATTTGGTATCTCTATCTTACTTGGACTATTGTGTGCCATTGATATGTTCTTATTGTCAAAATTACTACGCTACAATCCTTTCAATTTGGAACAAATCGGGAAAGTATTAGGGTATAGAGAAAAATTGTTGGTTGCCGATGTACAAGAGATAGAAACCATGGTAAGTAAAAATCCTCATTATTATTTTGATGTTTTACCTTATGTCTATGTCATGGGTATTGCTGATGAATTTTCTAAAAAATTTGAAAACATTACCATTGAATCCCCAGACTGGTATCAAGGGAGTCCAATAGTACAGTTAGTTATGTGGGATACCATGTTGCGAACTACCACAAAAACATTGCGATCGCATATCCAAACGGTGAATGTTTCCTCTATGCGAGGAATGAGGGGATCTTCTGGAAGAGGAGGTTTCTCGGGAGGAGGCTTCTCCGGTGGTGGATTCGGTGGTGGCGGCGGTGGACGCTGCTAAAAAAAAGAAAACCTTTTATGAAAAACATAAAAGGTTTTTTATTTTGTAATTTCTTATCAATCTTTATGCCGTGTAAGAATTTAAGATTCCTTAGAATAGGTATGTTATAGTTTTTACTATGGTAGTGCCATAAAACATTTTGGTAAGACTTTGCTTTACATAGTTTAAAAAGATTTATATCAAAATTTATGAAAATAAGAAGGCAAATACTACAAATTTTTTATAAAAATATGATGTGCTATGCAAGTATAAAATTTTGGCTATAAATTGTGATTTTTATCATATTGCATAGTAGATATTATACTGTCATAACAACTTTAGTGGTTAAGATGGTGGAAGCTACACTACAAGCATTTTCTAGTGCACACCTAGTTACTTTTTTAGGATCAATAATTCCACTAGTTAGCATATCTACAATTTGATTATTTTTTGCATCATATCCAGCATTTGGTAGAGAGCTATGACGGATCTTTTCCATAATCACTTCTCCATCTACCATAGCATTGGAACATATTTGGTAGAAGGGTGCAAGTAGACTTTGATAAATAATCATTGCTCCTGTTTTTTCATCTCCATCAAGTGTGGCAAGTAAATTTTTGACAACATCTCGTGCTTGTAATAGTGCCATACCACCACCTGGAACTATGCCTTCTTGTGTGGCAGATTTTGTAGCATGAATACTATCTTCAATACGAAGACGTAGTTCGTTTTGTTCAATATCTGTATAACCACCAACTTTGATCACGGCTACACCACCTGTTAATTTTGCAAGTCTTTGTTCTAATTGAAATTGATCAAAAGTAGTACTTGCTTGTTCCATTTGTTTTGTGATCATAGCCACTCTTTGTTGAAGTTGTTCGTCATTAGCTTTGCCACCCACAATAATGGTTTGATCTTTGGTAACTGTGATCTTATCACAATTTCCCAAATAAGATAGTTGCATGTTTTGTAAAGTTTCTGTATGATCTTCTGCTAAAACTTTTCCTCCTGTTAAAACAGCAATATCTTCTAATACAGCTCTTTGTCTATCTCCAAACTCTGGAGCTTTGATACATACAACATTCAATGTCCCTCGTAATTTATTGATAATGAGTGCTTGTAAGACACTATCATCAATGTCACTGACAATCATACAAAGAGGTCTATTGTGTTGACTCGCTAGTTCTAATACAGGAAGCAAATCTTGTATTTTTAGGATTGGTTGGGCGCAAAGGAACAGAAAAGGATTCTCAAATTCTGTTTGCATTTTTTCCACTTGATTGCAAAAATAGGGAGAAAGATATCCTTTATCAAAACTCATACCTTCTACAATTTGGCATTCTGTTTTGGTGGTTTGACTATTAGCAATGGTAATGGTCCCATGTGTGCCAATACTAGCAAATGCTTGGCTAATCAGTTGTCCAACTTCATCGCTACCAGCACTAATACTTGCAATTTGGTGAATTTCTTTTGGACTTTTGACATCTATTGCAATGCTATCTAGATACTCTACCACAACTTGTACAGCTTTTTTCATGCCATTTCTTAAGTGTAAAGGGTGGGCTCCTGCCATGTAATTCTTAATTCCTTCTTGAATCATTTTTTCTGCTAAAACGCAAGCAGTCGTGGTACCATCTCCCGCTAAATCATTGGTTTTGATGGAGACAGATTTTAAAAGTTTTGCCCCGATATCTTCTAGTGGATTTTCAAAATGTATCGCTTTGGCAATGGTAACACCATCGTTGGTAATCAATGGATTGTCTTGTTCTCTATCAATGACAACATTTTGTCCTTTTGGTCCTAATGTAATTTTGACAGCATGGGCAAGTTTTTGTATGCCTTTTTGTAAGGTTTGTAATGCATCAAAATCATAAGCAATGGTTTGTGACATAAGAATACTCCTTTATGAGATAATGGCTAATATATCTTTTTGTTTGATTAGGATATATTGCTCATGGTTAATCTCAAAATAATTGCAAGCAAATGAATTATATAAAACTTGGTCTCCTTCTTTTACACTCATACCTTGGTTGTCTACTCCTGGACCACAAGCGACAACAACTGCAATAATCGGTTCTTTGTCATCATCTGGCATATAAAATCCATGGGTATCATCTTTTTTAGGTTGCAAAACAACACGATCAAATAATGGTAAAATTTTCATAATCACTCCTTTTTTTTCGTACGTATTCATAGCAAGGTGCTTTGGTGCATATCTTACTATAACAAGTATACCAAGCAAGTAGGGGGAGATTGCAAAATCTATGCCAAAAAAGAATACATACCAAGCAGATGATGTCTTTGAAAGACCAATACGAAAAAGAAAACATCATGTTTTTAAAAAAATAGGTTTTCTTTTCTTAACTGTCATACTATTATTTTTTGTGTATGGCATGGCAGATATTATGAGTAATTGGATCACAGGGAAAGAGCAAACAAGTTGGTTTTGGTTTTTTAAAAATAACATAAAACAAGAAGAAAAAATTTTGTATGCAGTAAGTTTAGGTAGTTATGCGACCAAATCAGAAGCTGAAGAAATTGCAAGGAATAGTAATGTTGCAGGGGCTGGAGGGTATGTCTATGCTAAAGATCAGGTATTTTATGTATTAGGGAATATCTATGCCACTATAGAAGATGCAGAAAAAGTCATAGACGGTATGAGTAATGCTCCTTATCAAACAAGTATTCTTTCGATCACAATTCCTAAAGTAAAACAATATGATCAAAGCGCAACAACAGAAGACATTGCTATCATCAAGGAAACTTTGAATTTTATGGAAGAAATATACCAAACACTCTATCAGGTCAATATCATGCTTGATACCAAACAAATGACCTATATTCAAGGCAGTACAGAAGTACAAAAATTAGTATCTAAAAGTAATGTTTTACGGGAAAAATTAAATATTCAAATAGAGAACCACTTATGTAGCACAACTATTATTTTAAAGACAAGATTACTAGAAATTCAAGATAATTTGGAAGATGTGGTTCAAAAACTATTGGGAAATATTGGAACAATTTATGTGGTGAAATATGCAACCATTGCACATGTTGTACTATGGGAGAATGTAGTACAAGAAATCATTGGTCAAGAATAGTGTGGTAAAATTGCAAAATATGACAATTCTTCTTATATAAGCAACACATTGGTTATTTTTGTGTAAAAAAATTGTTGAATGTTTCTAAAAAATCATGTACAATAGGTATATGAAAAAATATAGTCGTTTGTTTTTAAAAATTGGAATTATTCTCATCTTGCTATTTATTGATTTGTGGTCAAAATCTTTAATGGAAGATCTGACAAAAAATGGTATTTTAGATTTTGAAACTGGACTTACCATTATTCCACATATTTTGTATTTTAATTATCAATCCAATACTGGAGCAGCATTCAGTTTGTTCTCTGGTCAAACTATTTTCTTAATTATTTTTACGATCGTCATGTTGGCTGTTATGGTGGTTGTAGATTGTAAGTTGCATACCAAAAATGATTGGTTCTATGTGGGTATGATCTTATTTTATGCTGGGGGAATAGGAAATTTGGTAGATAGAATCTTTTTAGGTCATGTAAGAGATTTTATATATTTAACTTTTTTCCCTAGTGTCTTTAATTTTGCTGATATTTGTTTGGTGGTGGGTATTATCTGCATTATTGTTTATATTTTGTTTTATTACAGCAAAGAAAAACAGTTGCCACAAAAAGAAAGTATGACTGAACTACAAGAAGAACAACAAAAGCTAGATGGTATTAAGGAAAGAAAAGTGGAAGATGGCAGAGTGGTAGAAAAATCACAGTACGAAAAGGAAGAACACGTGGAGAAATGGGACGATGACAAAGATACAGATCAAAGAAAATAGTACAGAAAGATTGGATAGTTTTGTGATGCAATATTATCCAGATTGTACAAGATCACAGATAAAAAAGATGATTGAAGAAGGTGTGATTTTAGTCAATCAAAAAAAAGTCAAAGCAGGCTACCTATTAAAAAGTAATGATGTATTGGAGTTGGGAGAATACCATAAAGAAGAATTGTCAGCGAATCCAGAAGATATTCCTTTAGATATTGTATATGAAGATGACGATATAGCCATTATCAACAAACCACAAGGAATGGTGGTTCACCCAGCTATTGGCAACAGACAAGGCACAATGGTCAATGCTTTAGTATATCATATTCAACAATTAAGTTCTGTCAATGGAACCTATAGACCGGGCATTGTCCATAGATTAGATAAAAATACAAGTGGACTGTTGGTGGTTGCCAAAAATGATCAAGCACACGCTGATCTAGCAAAACAAATTCAAAATAAAACTTGTCATCGTTACTATTTGGCTTTGGTAGAAGGATATATCAAAGAAGCAGGAACGAGAGAAAGTTATCTAGGAAGAGATAAAAAAAATAGACTGAAAAAAGCTGAAGTCGATCAAAAAGAAGGGAAGTTGGCAATCACGAAGTATAGACCGATTGCATATTATAAAGGGTATACTTTGGTAGAATTTCAGTTACTAACGGGTAGGACACACCAGATAAGAGTCCATACCAGTGCGATGCATCATCCTATTGTAGGAGATGATGTGTACAATCCTCATGCTTGTCCTTTTGCTGTTGATGGTCAGTTGCTGGTGGCATATAAGTTGGAACTGATTCATCCAACGACTAAAAAAGCAATGTGTTTTGAAATTCCGTTACCACCATATTTTCAAAATGTCCTACATCAGTTGCAACCAATGTCCTAAATTTTAGAAAGGCATTGACAAATTTTAGGTAATGTACTTTACTTTATAGTAGGGTTGTGATACAATAAGTTAGATTTTAGGGAGGTGTATGATGGCTACAAAAACAACGACTACAACAAAAACAACAACAAGTAGAGGGTTTAGTTGGAGAAGAATTGTTAATTTTTGTGCTTTTGTCGCAGTAGTATTGATTGCTGTGGCTTTGGTGCTTGCAAAGATCTTTAGTGGTAATACTGTTTCTAGTGCTATGACTATTGTTGCAAATGCAATTGCTTACTTCATTGCCAGTGTATCTGCATTCTTCTATGCAAGAAGCAAAAGACATTGGGGATACCTTGTTGCATGGTTAGTTTCTGTCATTTTGATTGTAATCTTTATGTTCCTTAATATGTAGGCGATTATGGATCAAAAAAAGAAACGCATGACAAAAATACTAATTGCTGTTAGCTTAATTGCCTTAGTTTCTATCATACTCGCACAATTTTATACGTTGTTTGTGAGTGTGACAATGTTTGTATTTGCTATCTTGTGTTTTATGTTGTCTTATATGACCTATCAAGATAAAAAATCATACGATCATCGTCTGGTAGGGTGGGATCAAGTCATGAGTGAAAAAGAAATAAAAATGGTAAAACAAGAGAAAAGAGCTTATAAAATACGTGTTTTTGTTTTTATTCTTCTTGGTCTTATTTTGATCTGGACGGGTATCACAACTTTGGTGTAAAAAAAGAGAACAACAATTTGCGAAAAATCGTAATTTTTTACGATTTTTTTTATAAAAATTTAACATAAAGTAGTAGCGTATTTTTATTTTTTGTGGTACAATGGCAAAAGATAGAAAAACCAAAGGAGAGGTTATGAAATACACAATTGAGAAAAAAGCAAATAGCCAAGTTGCTATTGAATTTACAGTAAACGATACTGAATGGCAAGCAGAAGTAGAACAAGCTTACCAGAAAATGAAAGGGAAATTTAATATTCAAGGATTTCGTAAAGGAAAAGCTCCTAGACATGTGATTGAAAAATTTTATGGAAAAGGAGTATTCTTTGATGAAGCATTAAACACTGCATTTACAAAATATTATGGTGAAGTGCTGAAAAAAGAAAAAAATCTAGAAGTAGTTGATCAACCAAGTTTGGAAGTAAAATCTTTAGATGACAAAGGTGTTGTTTTAGTTGCTACAGTAACTGTTAGTCCAGAAGTGAAATTAGGGGATTATACTGGTCTTCAAGTAGCAAAGAAAGAAGCAAAAGTAAGTCAAAAACAAGTAGATGATGAACTAAAAGCTATGCTGGAAGATCAAGCAAGATTTGTGGAAGTAGATCGTCCTATTCAAAACGGAGACACTGCCAATATTGATTTTAGTGGAAGTATTGATGGTAAAAAATTTGAAGGTGGAACAGCTAACGGATATGATTTAGTTATCGGTAGTCATAGTTTTATTGATGGGTTTGAAGAACAACTTATTGGCCTTAAAAAAGATGATTGCAAAGATGTGCAAGTGACTTTCCCAGAAAATTATCATGTTGAAGAATTGAAAAACAAACCAGCAGTTTTTGCTGTAAAAATCAACGCTGTGAAAGAAAAACATTTACCAGAACTTAATGACGAATTTGCAAGTACTGTCAGTGAATTTGATACACTAAAAGAACTCAAAGAACATACCAAAGAACATCTATTAGAACACGAAAAAGAACACGCTGAAAGACAATTTGAGAATGATTTGATCGAAGCGATTGTCAAAAACATGGAAGTAGAAGTTCCAGACTGTATGGTAGAACAAGAATTAGATCGTATGTTGGAAGATATGAATTATCGTTTGATGTACCAAGGTATAACTCTAGACGATTATGTAAAATATATGAATACCACCATCGAAGAAGTACGTAAACACGAGAAAAAGAATGCTCTAAACAATGTAAAAGTAAGACTTGCTCTAAAAGCTATCATTGAAAAAGAAAACATTAAAGTTACAAAAGAAGATGTTGATGCAAAAATCAAAGAATTGGCAGAACAAAACAAAAAGACAATCAAAGATCAAAAAGCTAGTCTAGATGACCATGCTATGTTACATCTTCAAAATGATATTTTGATGGATAAAGTATTTGGTTTTCTTGCAAGCAAAAATTAGGAGTATAGCATGATCATACCTTATGTAGTCGAAAAGACAGAAAATGGTGAAAAAGCATTTGATATCTATTCTAGATTATTAGAAGATAGAATTATCTTTTTATCTGGCGAAATCAATGATGATATGGCAAATACCATTGTGGCTGAATTATTATATCTAGAGTCTAAAGATCCTAAAAAAGATATTTATCTATATATCAATAGTCCAGGAGGAAGCATTTCTGCAGGAATGGCCATTTATGATACCATTGGATATATAAAATGTGATGTGAATACCATTTGTATAGGTATGGCTGCATCGATGGCTGCTTTCCTACTTGCTAGTGGAACAAAAGGAAAAAGATGTTGTTTGCCAAATAGCGAAGTTATGATTCATCAGCCATTAGGTGGGGCGCAAGGACAAGCAAGCGATATCATTATTGTGGCTAATCATATTACCAAGATCAAAAAAGTAATCAATGTGATTTTAGCTGAAAAAACAGGTAAAAGTCTTGCTACTATTGAAAAAGATGTCGATAGAGATTACTATATGTCTGCAACAGAAGCATTGGAATATGGATTGGTAGACAAAATTATTAAGAATAAATAAAAAAGTACTGCAGAAAAGGAATTGTTTTTTCTGCAGTTTTTTTGAAAGGAGATGCTATGGGAAATACTTTTTATTGTAGTTTTTGTGGGAGAGGGTTTGATGACCTAAACCAATTATTTTATAACGTAGATGGATCCAGTACAATATGTTATGATTGTTTGGACACTTGTCTAGAAAGGAGAGAATATCTAGCAAAAGACAAAGAAGAAAAAACATTAAAATTGCTAACTCCAAAAGAAATTAAAGAAAAATTAGATGAATACATTATAGGACAAGAAGAAGCTAAAAAAGTTTTATCTGTTGCCGTGTACAATCACTACAAAAGGATCAATTATCAATTAGAACATAAAAAAGACAAAGATAGTATTGATCTAGATAAAAGCAATGTATTATTGATTGGTCCTACGGGTAGTGGGAAAACATTACTTGCAAAAACATTGGCTAGAATACTTGATGTACCATTCGCACAATGTGATGCAACAACATTGACAGAAGCCGGGTATGTAGGAGAAGATGTAGAAAATATTTTACTAAAACTCATACAAAATGCGGATTATGATATTAAAAAAGCAGAAAAAGGGATTATCTATATTGATGAAATAGATAAGCTACGTAGAAGAACAGCAGGAACAAGTATCACAAGAGATGTAAGCGGGGAAGGGGTGCAACAAGCTCTTCTAAAAATTATAGAAAGTACAGTAGCTTCTGTGCCACCACAGGGTGGAAGAAAAAATCCTACACAAGAAATGTTGCATATAGATACCACAAACATTTTATTTATTTGTGGTGGTGCTTTTGTCGGGTTAGAAGATATTATTCAAAAAAGAACGAATAAAAACCAAAGTTTAGGATTTTCTGCTACTATAACAGAAGAAAAAGAAAAGAATGTAGGAGAGCTTGTAGCAGATATTCAGCCAGAAGATTTGATTAGTTATGGGTTGATTCCAGAATTTGTGGGAAGAATTCCTGTTGTGGTAGGACTAGACGAATTAGATCAAAAAGCACTCATTCGCATTATGAATGAACCAAAAAATGCTATACTAAAACAATACAAAACTATGTTTTCTATGGACGGAGTAGAAGTAGAATTTACTGATAATGCCATTGCTTGTGTGGCTAAAAAATCCATTGAATTAAAAACAGGGGCAAGAGGATTAAGACAAATTCTAGAAGATGCTATGCTAGATATTATGTATTCTATTCCTTCCAATCCTAATATTGTCAAAGTTGTTATCGATGAAAAAGTGATCACCAAACAAGGCAAACCAAAGATTATCGAAAAACAAGTAAGCTAATCTTGAATTTATAAAAAAACTCTCTATGATAGAGAGTTTTTTTAGATAATTTTACAAATCAAACAAGCAACAATTACCCCTGCAAAATTGGCTAGAATACAGATTGGAATAGCATATCTAAATTTTGTGACTTTTGTTTTGACAAAGTATACAGCTGTAACGTAAAAAATGGCTTCACTAGATCCTGCAATAGCACACCCAGCACGTGCTAGGTAACTATCTACACCATACGTAGAAAAAATATTTTGTAGGACTGCTAGACTACCACAGCCACTAAATGGTTTTAGTAATACAAGAGGAGCAAGTTGTGTGGGAATGCCAAAAAAAGAAAAAATAGGGGATAAAGCTGTCGATAGATATGCACTTAAATGACTCACTTGAAAAACTTCGATGGCAACAAAAATGGCTACAATATAAGGCAAAGAAGTAAGAACGAGATCAAAAGAAGTTTTTGCTCCGTCTACGAAAGACTGGTAAGTATTGTTTTTTTTGATTGTACTGTATACGATCAATAAGATTAGTAAGATAGGGAAAATATAGTTACTCATTTTGGTTCTCGCTTACGAAATAATTTGCTACATATTTTACAAAGAATAATGCCTACCACGGTGCTTGCTGTCGTGGCGATTAGGGTAGGGAATATGATACTATTGGGATTACTGCTGCCTGCTGCTACTCGTAAGCCGATGACAGTAGTAGGGAATAATTGTAGACTCGTAACATTCAGGACTAATAGCATAATCATTTGACTTGTAATATATTTTGACTTTTTATCTAGATAAAACATACCTTGTATACCACTAGGCGTACAAGCATTCCCCATACCAAGCAAATTGCTGGTAATATTGATTGCGATCTGTTCCTCTGCTTCATTAGATACTGTGCCAAATAAAAAATGTATGAGTTTTTTTGATTTTTTAGCAATGATTTTGGTGAGTCCTGTATCTTCTATAATTTTTAAAATACCAAGCCATACAGCATAAATTGCCCATAATTTTAATCCCAGTTCTATGGCTTTCGTACTACCATTAAAAATACTATCAAAGGCAACTGCTGGATTTTGACAAAGTAGTAAACTCATCGTAACAATCATGATTGTGACCCAAATAGCATTCATATTTTTTCTCCTTACTTTTGATGATATATTGTATTCTATACCTTGTCCATAATAGAACTTTTTTCCCTCTTTAGTCATATATACTACTATGAACAATTACAATATATATCAAGTAAATTATTTGGCATTATCCAAAAATTATCTAGCCATAAAACAAGCTATTGGGAATAAAAAAATATGTGCCATGCTAAAAGCCAATGGGTATGGAGTAGGGGTAAAATATCTCATACCTTTTTTAAATGGTAAAGTTGATTTTTACGGTGTATCTTGTGTGGGAGAGGCCAAAGAAATCAAAAGGTATGATAAAAAGACTCCAATCCTGATTGTTGGGAAAACGCCAAAAAAAGATTTTGCATGGTGTAGTAAAAATCATGTGCGAGTTTCTATTAGTAATATAGAAGAATATAAAGAATGCGTGAAGGAAAAACAGCCTCTTCTACTTCATATCAAGATCAATACTGGTATGAATCGGTATGGAATTAGTAAGGTACACGAATTAAAACATATCGTAGACACTTTGCCACCTTATCTTGTACTAGAAGGTATCATGACGCATTTTGCTACCAAAGCAAGTGATGAAGAGTTTATAGATGAACAATATAGAACTTTTCAATGTTTTGTGGCATTAGTGCCAAAAAATTGTATAGTTCATTGTGCCAATTCTTACACGACTTTTCATAAACGTGCTTACCAAATGGATATGGTGCGTATTGGGTATGCTTTATATAATGGGATAGAACCAGTAGTCAACATTTTTTCTCACATTATTGAAATACAAACTTTGCAAAAAGGAGATACACTTGGATATGATCGAACGTATAAAGCCAAGAAGACAACAAGGATTGGTGTGGTGCCTATTGGGTATGCAGATGGATTGGATAGAAGATTGAGTAATCATTTTTCTGTATGGTGCAATGGACATAGAGCAAACATTGTTGGCAATATTTGTATGGACGTCTTTTTTATAGAATTAGATGATCATGACCAGATAGCAGATAGGGTAGAACTATTGGGAAATCATATTAGATATGATGAGTATGCAAAAGCATTGACTACTAATAATTATGATGTGATGCTCAAGTGGAAAGATAGAAGAATGAAACACGAAATTATTGGCAAAAAACAATGATTTTTTGATAATAACATAGTACTATGCGACAGTACAAAAGGTAAGTAATTTTGTACTGTTTTTTGTATGATGAAAAATAAAAATGTGATATCTTTTAATTGTCATTTTTCCTATTTTTTGATATACTTTTTTCAAAGGTATAAGGAGGAAGTTATGGAAGTAAAATTCGTAAAAATACATGAAAAGGCTATGATCCCAACGTATGCTCATCAAGGTGATGCTGGTATGGACGTATATGCTGTAGAAACATTAGATATTCAGCCAGGGGAAAGAAAACTGGTGCATACTGGACTGAAAGTAGAGATGCCAGAAGATCTAGAATTACAAGTAAGACCAAGAAGTGGATTAGCATTAAAACAAGGAATTACAGTACTGAATACACCAGGTACTGTAGATGCTGGATACCGTGGAGAAATTGGTGTGATTCTTATCAATCTAGGACAAAATGTTTTTCATATCAATCCAGGAGATCGAATTGCACAATTTGTGTTCAATCGTTATGAAAGAGTGACAGCCATAGAAGTAGATACTTTATCTAATAGTGAAAGAGGAGAAGGTGGGTATGGTTCTAGTGGAGGACACCAATCTCTATGAGGATCGTATCAGGAAGTAAAAAAGGCACAAAACTTTACGGGTTTGAACAGGAAGAATCTGGGAAAAGAGCAACACTAGATCATGTCAAAGAAGCAATATTTGATAAGATACAATTTTTAGTGACAAATAGTATTGTTTTAGATCTTTTTGCAGGTACTGGAAGTCTTGGACTAGAATGTATGAGCCGTGGAGCAAAAGAAGTGACCTTGGTAGAAAAAGACAATGATTCTTTAAAAATCATAAGAAAAAATTGTGACAAATTGGGTTTTTCTCCTATCATAATCCAAAACGATTATGATCTTGCTTTAAAAAAGATGCAGGACAAGCAATTCGATCTTATCTTTTTGGATCCTCCATTTGAAAGCCATTATGGGCAAAAAGCTCTTATGCGTATCGCTAAGTTACATAGATTAAAAAATGATGGATTGATTATTTATGAACATAGGGACAAAACAACATCTTATCCAACGGAATTTGTGGTAGTAGATGAAAAAACGTATGGCACGATTGTTGTGACATATTTAAGGATAAAAGATGGAAGCAACCTATAAAATTATCAACATCAAACAAGATATGCCAGATAGTGATTATGCGATTCATATCATGCAAAAAGAGATAGCTATTTCTCGGTTTGCACATATTCCAGTGGTAGTGGTGATTCATGGCTACGGAAGTAGTGGCAAGGGGGGAAGGATTAAAAAACGAGTACAAGAAGAACTAAAAGATATGCAACATTATGGAAAAATACAAGCCTTTGTTACAGGTGACCAATGGACAGAGCATAATGAAGTTTGTCAAAAGATTTTACAGATTTGTCCTGACGTGGAATTAAAGGAAGATTTATATCTAAAAAACAGTGGTGTGACAGTAATTCTTTTGTAATAACTTGACAGTTTATACTTTTTGTCATATACTCTAAATTATTGGTAATTTATAAAAGATGGAAATAAAGGCAATTATAAAAGGAGATAGCATGAACAGAATTGAAATCAAAGAAGTATACCAACAGGCACAAAGTCTAGATGGGCAACGTATTGTAGTTGCAGGTTGGGTAAGAACAGTACGTGATGTTAAAAATTTTGGATTTCTTGAACTAAATGATGGTACTTGTTTTAAAAGTTTGCAAGTAGTTTTTGAACAAAATACTATTGATAATTATGATTTGGTGGCAAAACTCAATACCGGAAGCAGTGTCATGGTAGAAGGAACAGTATGTTTTACACCTAACAATAAACAATCAGTAGAACTAAAAGCGACAAAAGTTACGATTTTGAATGCTACAGATGAAACATATCCTATTCAAAAGAAAAGATCTTCTATTGAATTTTTAAGAGAAATAGCGTACTTACGACCAAGAACAAATTTGTTTAATGCTGTATTTCGTGTACGTTCTGTAGCTAGTTTTGCAATTCACAAATATTTTCAAGATCATGGATATCTTTATGTACACACTCCACTGATCACAACAACAGATTGTGAAGGGAGTGATCAAATGTTTAAAATTACAACACTGAACTTTGATCATTTGCCTTATACTAAAGATGGACATGTAGATTTAAGTAAAGATTTGTTTGGAAAACAAGCTTTTATTACCGGTAGTGGACAATTACACGGAGAAGCCTTTGCGCTTGCTTTTAGTAAGATCTATACATTTGGTCCAACATTCCGTACAGAAAAATCTAACACCAAGACTCATGCTAATGAATTTTGGATGATTGAACCAGAAATTGCATTCTGTGATCTAGATGGACTCATGGATATTGAAGAAGATATGCTAAAATATGTTGTACAATATGTACTAGATCATTGTCCTGAAGAGATTGCTTTTTGTAACCAATTCGTCCAACATGGACTAAAAGAAAAATTGGAAACATTAGTTAAGAGTGATTTTGTGCGTATTGATCATAAAGATGTGATTGAGATTCTAAAAAAAGCAGATGTAAAATGGGAATTCCAACCAACAGAGGGGGGAGATATTGCCAAAGAACATGAAAAATATATTACAGAATATTTCCATGGTCCTGTGTTTATTCAAAATTGGCCAAAAGATATCAAAGCCTATTATATGAAACTCAATCCAGATGGCAAAACAGTAGCAGCAGTCGATTTGGTTGTACCTGGAAGTGGGGAGCTTATGGGTGGCAGTCAAAGAGAAGAAGATTATCAAAAGATCCTTTCAAGATGTCAAGAAATGAATGTCGATGTGAAAGCTATTGATTGGTATCTTAACTTAAGAAGATTTGGTAGTTGTGTGCACTCTGGATTTGGAATGGGATTTGAAAGATTAGTTATGTATTTAACAGGTATTGAAAATATTAGAGATAGTATACCTTTCCCAAGAACACCAAGTAATTGTCAATACTAACCTAAACTATCATACTATTCAAAAACATCCTAATACATAAAAAAAGAAGCAAGGGAGCTTCTTTTTTTGTTGTATGCCTCTATTGTTATTGCTTAAGGTAAATCAGTAATCTTCTTATAGAATACGTAAAAATATATGTTGGTTGTATAAAATTATTAAATCTAAATTTAAAATAGGACAAGGTAGATAAATGGTAATGTAACGACATATTATCTTGAAATTATGAGTCTTAATTAGAAGGTGGTAGGGTAGTAGTAGATAGATAGGTATCTAAAGATGTCTGGTTTTGTAAAGAATCTTGTTCTTTTGGGGTAACTTCTTGGAAGGTATCTTCATTAGATTGGTCATCAGGATACCCAAATAGAATTTCAAATCCAGCACGATCTTCAATAATAGTTTCCATAGAATACTGCACTTCAATCATCTTATAGGCTAAAGGATAATAGGTTGTTGCATCTTCATAATCTGATAAAAAGTTTTCAATTTGGTAGTATTCGCCTTTTTTATGTTCTTCAATAACCTTTTGCAATTCTGCTTGAGACAATTCTCGAATGGTGGTAGATAGTGGACAATTAAAGATATTCACTTTGTCGCTATTAAAGTAAATATATCTATGATAGGTAATTTTACTAACATCAATCAACAATTTTTCTTTATTTTCAAAATTTTTAAAATTTGTTTCCCTAGGATTGTCTAACACATCAATATTTTGCGTGAGTAATTTTGTACGACAATCACAATTAAAAGAATCAATCCAAGAACTAACATAAGATAAATTTTCTCTTTGTGGTCTATAATAAAAATTTTTTAATTCCAATTTTGTGGTAGTTGCATCAATCATTTCCTTTAAAATAGTCTGTTGATAGGTATGATTGACTAGGTCTAACAAATCCTCTAAATATTCTGGTTGTAAATCTTGATTGGTTACTAAAAATTTTAGGGTAAATGTGTTTTGATCATTGATATTGAGATTTGGTTTGGAAAAAGGAATTTCGTTAAGATGATTGAGAATATGATTGTTGATGCGATTGCAAATTTGATCAATCCCTTTCGTAAGTACGGCTTGTTGCAGATTTTTTTGTCTATCAAAAACAAATGAAATATATTCGTTGCGAATATAGTCGACAATCTTTTCTGCCTTTACAGTGTCTAATGCTGTATCTATGGAATAAAAATGTTGAAAGGCTACGACATTATCATAGTTTTGTTGTTCGGTGTAATCCACCACATCAATCATATTAGATAAGGTAGGACAAGCATAAGCTTGTTTTTGGAATAAAATACTATAATCACTATCTTCTTGTAAAAACCAATAATATAAGAAAAATTCATTGGCATACGTATAAAAAGTAGGTTCTTGTAATTGTTGTGATAAGATGTCTACTTGTTGCATGATTTTATCATAATACTTTATATAAACACCACGGCTTGATTGCAAATGATTTTCTAAGTCCGTCCAACTGCTTTTCTGTGTAGTAGGGAGAGTGACTAATATATCTTTGATCGTAGGAATATGATATTTTTTGTCATAGGCATACAGTAATACATGAATAGAAGCAATAAAATAGGTTGTCATATTCTTGCTATCGTTTTCGTTATCTTGCATTGCACTTAATAAAAGATCTATGTTTTGAGTTGAATTGTTGCTGACTTTTTGCAAAATAATACTAATGAGACAAGTAAAATTGAGACTTTTTAAAGTTTCAGGTAAGTACTTGAATGCAGTAAGGGTAGCGTAGAATTGATAGATCCAATCATTTTTTTGATCAGAAGATAATTTTTTATTATCCATGATATATTGTTCAGTTTGTAATAGGGTGGTAGCTAAATTTTCTAGATACGTTTTATCAGTTATAGGTCGAAATAAAGTATATAAAGTTTGTAAAATATTTTTCTCTGTTAACTCGTTTTGATCATCTGTTTTGAAATGTAATAAAAGGTTTTTTGCAATTTGCAATGCTAATTTGGTATACATAGCATTGTTGGTGTTTTCTAACTTTTTTAAAATTTCGTTGGAGATCAGTTGTAATGTTTGTGACAAAAGTAAACAAGATGTAATGGCTTCTAATTTGGTTTCAATTTGTTTTTGAATAGCTATTTGTTGTGTATTTTGATAGATATAAAATAAAAATTGAAGATCGCTACTTAAATATTGTTGTTGATTGTCTTTTGCATTTTTAAGGATTTCTTTAAAAAGTAATTCTACCATATAATTTTCTTCTAGTTTGGATTGACCTAAAAAGGAAAGATCTACTAGTTTTTGTATTCTTTCTAACATATATCCTTTGTCATAACAAAGGCGAACAGTATGATGCAGATGATACCCTATAAAAATGAGTAAGGAAACAAACATAGCAATACTTGCTATTTCCCAATTTAGATATAGAAAAATAGTACCTAAAATGAGCCAGGAAAGTGTCACAAGAATTTGGGTAGAAATTTTTAATTCTTTATGAGATAAACGCATGCTAAGAAGTTGTGCTCCGGTAATACCATAGACAGACAACTGACTATGTGTCAAAAGTAGGGTGGACAAAATAAATAGACATACAAGGACTAATTGTCCTATAAAGAATGCCGTAGATAGTAAAAGGTTTGCAACAGGCAAATGAAACACAATCTCACATAACCTTTGTATTCCCACACATAGGAATCCTACCAATAAAAATAGGGTAGCAATTCGCCAATTTTTCCCGGCTTTGTAGGTAAGATCCTTTTCCGTTTTGACTACCATTTTCTCTTTCATCATAGCACCTATCCTTTGTAAAATACTATATCTATATTGTAACAATCTCACGATAAAAAGTAAAGGGATTGTATGAGAAAGTCATGTAAGTATAAGAGCATAATATGGCAGTATATATGGAAAAAATTAGAAAGAATACGTAAAAGTCATTGACAAAAATAGCGTAATATGATAAAGTTATCATGAGCCACTCGGTTTGGGCCCCAAAAGTATTGATAAATTCAATCGCCCACTAGTTCCGGTGAGTATGGTTAGAGGAGGTAAATGTTATGTACGCTATTGTTGAAACAGGTGGCAAACAATACAAAGTTAGCCAAGATGAGGTTATCAAAGTAGAAAAAATCAACGCACAAGTTGGTGACAAAGTTAACCTTAGTGTTTTGATGTTAGTAGATGGAGAAAAAGTTACTTGTGGTACTCCAACACTAGATAATGCTGTTTGCGTTGCTGAAGTTGTTGAACACGGTAAAGGTGACAAAATTGTTGTGTTTAAATACAAACCTAAAAAGAATGTTAGACGCAAACAAGGTCATAGACAACCATATACTGCACTAAAAATCATCACGATCAAATAATGTAGGAATGAAAGTATGACAACCATACAATTTATAAAACAAAATGGCATATTGATAGGGTATTGTGCTTTTGGACATAGTGGATTTTCTCAAAAAGGAGAAGATATTGTATGTGCCAGTATTTCCACTGCTGTGCAAATGACAGCTACGGGAATCAAAGATGTGAAAAAACTGAAGCCAACAATCCAGTATCAAGAAGAGCCAGCGAAGTTTAGTTTGGTGTTACATCATTCTTATCAAGAAGCACAGGATTTGCTAGAAACTTTATATCGTACGATGGTAGAGTTGTCAAAACAGTATCCTAAGTATGTAAAATTGGAGGTAATAGAGAAATGTTAAATATTCAACTATTTGCTCACAAGAAAGGTCTTGGTAGTTCTAAGAACGGTAGAGACAGTAATTCAAAACGTTTGGGTGTGAAATGTGCAGATGGTCAATTCGTACCAGCTGGAAGTATCATTGTTAGACAAAGAGGTACAAAAATCAAACCTGGCAATAACGTTGGTTGTGGCAAAGATTATACATTATTCGCTTTAGTTGATGGAGTTGTTCGTTTTGAACATATTAACCATGAGAACAAACAAGTAAGCGTTTATGCAGATGAAAAAAATAGTAAATAAGTAAAAAGAAGCATACCTAATTAGGTGTGCTTTTTTGCTAAAAAGTAGGTATCTACAGACAATGGAAGATAGTTTTGAGACAAAAAAGTGGTAGATGATCAAAATATAATGATAAAAAATACTTTACTTATTGGGAAATTTGTGATAGGATATAAGTACAAAAGGTTGGAGATAGATCTAACCATTTAGCGGAGGAAATGATTATGGATAAAAGAAAGATTGCTTTACTTGTTGACGTTGATAATGTCAAAATTGGTAAAGAAGCCCTCAAAGAACTTTTTGAAAAATTGGAAGTGATGGGCGATGTTGTTTTCTGCAAATTTTACGGTTATAATGATAGAAAACACTTGTATTTGAGCGATATTATCGCAAAATATGGATACGAAACAGCTCCATTTATGAGACTAAAGAAAAGATATAGTCAATTAGACAATCGTATCATTGTTGATGCTGTAAGATTAAATTACACAAAACCAGAAATCAATACATATTGTATTGTCAGTGGAGATGGGGATCTTAGTGCTTGTCTATCAGAACTTCGTTCTAGAGACAAATATTTGATTGATATCAATACTCCATACAGTGCTATCAATGAACACATGTTTGATGAACATTTGTATATTGTAGCTATGAATGAAGAAGCAGAACTATATCAACCAAAAACAAAGAAAGTTAGCGTACCAAAAATTAAGAAAGCAAAAGCAGAAAAGAAAGAAGAAAAAGTAGAACCAAAGAAAACTTATGTACCAGAAGACATAGAATCTTATATTGATGATGAGTCTTTAGATGAAGGTGATGATATCCTAGATAGTGATGTTACAGCAAAACTAAGTGATATTACCCGTCGTACTAGTGCTCTAGATTTTAGTAGCGATGACAATCTTAAAGAAAAATTAGCATTGATTCATGATATTGAAAAATTGCTTGCTGATGAATATGCAAAAGGAAATGGAACCAATTCTTCTAATCCAGATGTAAAACAAATCTTTAAAGAACTAGAAGAACTTGTTGACGACATGAAGAGTACATTAAATTAAAAAAATAGCCAAATTCGGCTATTTTTTTATGCCCTTTCTATATTGACAGAAAGAGAGTTTTTATGTATAATATGGTATAAGGAATCAGTTATGAAACAAGAAAATTTTGCTATGTTACAATTTTTGTTGGACTCTACTCAAAAAGACGTAAACAAATATGATAAAGCTATCTTTTTGCATGAGATGAATGATCCATCGTATCAGGCACTTGCTAAAGCAGTACGAGAAAGGAACATTGATCAAGTAAAAGAGAGTTTTTTACCTATGCAAAAAATAGGGTATACCACAGTATATGAAGCTTTGCTATTAGATACAGATCATGTAGAAAAAGCAATCGAATATCATAAATATATGGAATGTTTGAATTTTGTGGTATCAAAACTACATACCATTTCAGCTGATTGGAAAAACAATCCTATGATACAGGCAATTTTTAAAAAATGTTGCATAAATTTAGCAGATGATGTATTCCAATATAGATTCTTTGATAAACAAATCATTAGTTATATAGATGAACATAAGTGTTATGCGATTGTACCTGATGCAGATATGCATATTCTAGAAAAATTGATGCAGGCTAATCCACAGTACATCAAAACTTTTAAGGATATGTTCTATGAAATAACACCAGTTAGACCAACTATTTTGCCACTGCTTGCTTCTATATTTGAAGAAAAGTCTAGTGATGTGCAAAGTGTAAAAACCAAAGAAGATAGGGAAAGAGAATGATCAAGATTTTACAAAGTAGTTTTACAAAAAGTGTTGCAAATCCAAAAGATAGGATACAAGACGGGAAAAAACAAATTGCTTTTGTTGGCAGAAGCAATGTGGGGAAAAGTAGTTTACTTAATAACTTAACCAATCGTAACAAACTAGCTCGTACCAGCAATACTCCGGGCAGAACGAGACTCATCAATTATTTTTTAATCAATGACTCCTTTTATTTTGTAGATTTACCGGGATATGGGTTTGCTAAAGCAAGCAAACAAGAGGTACAATCTTGGCAAAGTTTAATTGAACCTTATCTAGTAGATAATCCAGATTTGAAATGTATTTGTGTTCTTGTGGATATTCGCCATGAACCTACCAAACAAGACAAGGAAATGATTATGTTTTTAAATTATTATCGTTTGCCTTATATTATTATTGCAACCAAGGCAGACAAATTAGGAAAAAGCCAAATCAAACCTTATGCATACAAGATTGCCAATGCTATTGGTGTAGGGCATGATAATGTTTTTGCTGTCAGCAACGAAACTGGTTATGGAAAAGATCAAATCTTGACAAAGCTAGAACAATTCTTGCATAATTCTCGTCAAGAATAAGGTTTTGCATAGTACTATTTGACATAAAAAAAGCACTGGTATTTCCAGTGCTTTTTTATTTAATTGCCACCACCACATCTTGTTCCTTCGACAGGTGTAATTTGTGGGTATAGTGGCAAATCAAAGAATCCACTACATGCATCTTGTGAATAGTCTTGACATTGTGGAATTGGACAGTACCCATAACTAGGAATTAGTAGTTCGGCTTCGACAACTACTTTCAAGATAATGGTTATACACACATTGATAGAAAATACATTGTCGCCTACATATTCACCGCTAGGGGTTACACAGCTTGCTAGTGCTTCAATTGCGAATGGGAAGATAGATGGTTGTGGGACATACAATACCACATCTTCAGGAATTGTGATATTGGCTGTTGCGACGCCTGGAACTCCATTAGCGTCGGTGTATCTAATTTCCACTGGTATGACCACATCTCCACTTACTCTTGCAAAGCAAGGGCGATCATCAAATCGATCTACGACTAGATTATTAAGTGTAACATTGCCAGACACACAACTTGCACTTACAAAAGTAAGTGGTTCGGTAGGACTAGCAGGAGTATATGTATTAACAGTAAGTCTTAGATCAACTTCTTGAATTTGCTTTAAGCAAGCATCAAAAACTTTTTTCACTTCAATACACGCTTTTTCACATAAACCATTTAAAGGATTATGTGTGATAGGACCAGGACAATTCGTTGTTCTATTGTTTGAGAAAAATGACATTTCGCAATTACCTCCTATTGAATAAGCCTGTATACTTTACTATATGTAGGTGGTTATAAAAATGTTCTTTACAAAAAGTAAAAAAATCGGTATACTGGTAAAGATATATGATAGGAATTGATCTGTATCATTTAGGAGATAGGAATGAAAGTTTTTGCAATTAGTGATCTGCATATGTCTATCAATAGCAACAAACCTATGAATATATTTGGTCCTGTTTGGGAAGGATATCTAGACAAAATTGAGCAGGATTGGAGAGAAAAAATAGGGTCAGATGATGTTGTGTTGTTGGCAGGAGACTTGAGTTGGGCAATGAGACTAGAAGAAGCAATCGCTGATCTAAATTATATTAGTAAGTGGCCCGGACAAAAAGTAATTTTGAAAGGCAATCACGACTATTGGTGGAGTAGTATTAGTGGAGTACGAAGTGTTTTACCACCTAATATGTATGCTATTCAAAATGATGTAGTGCGTATTGGACATTTGCTCCTTTGTGGAACAAGAGGGTGGACAGTGCCTGATGGAGAACACAAAACACCAGAAGATGAAAAAATATTCAAACGAGAAGTATTGCGATTGGAATTGTCTTTGCAAGCTATGCAAAGATTGAAACAAGATGATGATGTGGTGATTGGCATGATGCATTATCCACCTTTTACGTATAAAGGGGAAGATAGTGAATTCACAAAATTATTTGAAAAATATGGTGTTCGTAAAGTAGTATATGGGCACTTGCATGCCTATGATCACAATCAAAATTATAAGTTGGAAAAAAATGGTGTGACATATTATCTTACGTCTTGTGATTTGGTAAAAAATCAACTTATTTTTATAGAGGAAATTTAGATAAAAAAAGACATATCTTTCGTATATGTCTTTTTTTCTGTCTTATTCTATCTCCAAATTCTCAATATTTTCTTTTTCAATATATTTTTGGAAGGCTTTTTGAAACATTGCCTTTCCATTCTTATTGTTGGTAAATAATTTGACACATTGGGTTTGATCTTTGATATTGAGTTGATTAAAGAAAGTTGTGATAATTGCAGTAAGCTCATCAGAATAATATTCTTGGTAAGTTTTGCTATAATTGTTAATATCAATAGTTGGAATTTTCGTGGTGTCCATGGTTTGTTCTAGAATATGTCCATCATAGATGGTATTGGCAGCTCCCATGTATTTATTAAACAAAACTTGTAAAATTTGAAGTTTTATAGTTTTAGATGTGATTTGTTTGATCAAATGTAAAGATTTTGTTAGGCATGTGTTCGTTTTAAATTTCGTTTTTTGCAAAAATTCTTTATTAGGTGTTTTTGCAGAGTCAATGCTTTTATAGTATTTCATGAAATTAGCATACTGTTCGTCTTTAACAATATAAGAAGTCACAATCATCGTACCATTTTTGATGGCTTGTTTTAATTCTGCTACGGTATTGAGTTGGTCATTTGGATTCTCAGTAAGTGCACATACAATATACTTGTTGTCTTTATCGACAATATTTAAGATCACAGGGAAAAACATTTTTTCTGGGTGACCTAATTTTTCAAATACTTGATTTAAGGATTGGGAAATCATTTTATTATGACCGGTCACAATACATTCTGTATTCAAAAGTTTGTCATATTTAATTGTATTTTCTTTGCCTTCTTCTTTTTTATGTGTGTAAAACATCAATAATTCATCATAAATCGTGTTTATTGTTTTCATATATAACCCCTTTTTTTCTATATTCATTATACATTATTTTTTCTATTTGTCAATAGGTGATTTTTAAAAAAATAGCATATATAGATCATGTATGAAAAAGCATCTCGGGGGAATAAAAAAAGATTCCATACACTGTAGTGACAGTAAAAATAAAGGTGTATGATGTATTTTGTGAAAAAATAAAAAATAGCAAAAGATACTTCATGAGTAGCAAAATTGTCTATTTTTTACTGCATCATAAGATAAATTAGCAGAAAAATGGTCAAAAGTGGTTGCAAGTGGTTGAAATTTTGAGTATACTTAAGGTACAAGGGGGTGGAGTATGGTAATTGGACAGTATAAACATTGTTTAGATGCAAAAGACCGTTTTCGTATTCCATCTAAACTTAAGAAAGGCAATGATACCGAATATGTATTGCTAAAAGGAACCAATGGTTGTATCTTTTTGTTTACAAAAATATATTTTGAAAAAGATCTTATGCCAAAATTAGAAACAATCCCAACTTTTGACCTAGATCAACAAAAGGCAATTCGATTGGTGCTATCCAGTGCTTTTTTAGTGGAAAGTGATACACAAGGAAGATTATTATTGCCTAGTGCTTTAAAATCTTATGCTGGTATTGATAAAACCATGTTATCTATTGGACTGATCAATCGTATAGAGATCTGGGAACCTTCTCGTTGGGCTACCTATTGTCAACAAGATTATGATGTGGTCGCAAGTATATTAGGAGATAAGGTATGAGTCAAGAATTTCATCATATTCCAGTCATGTTACATGAGTGCCTTGATGGGTTGGCAATCAATCCAGAAGGAATCTATGTCGATGGTACCTTAGGTGGAGCAGGGCATAGTATAGAAATTGTCAAACAATTAACCAGTGGACGACTCATTGCTTTAGATAAAGATCAAGATGCTCTCAATGCTTCTAAAGAAAGATTGAAAGAATATCTAGATAAAGTTACATTTGTCAAAACAGATTTTAAAGATATGGTAAATGTATTAGACAAGTTGGGTATTAGTGCTGTCAATGGTATTTTATTGGATCTAGGGATTAGTAGTTATCAAGTAGATACACCAGAAAGGGGATTTTCCTATCGTTTTGATGGTGCACTAGATATGCGAATGGACCAAACCCAATCATTTAGTGCTTATGATGTAGTCAATTCTTATAGTGTCGAACAATTATCCAAGGTAATTTTTCAATATGGAGAAGAACAATTTGCAAGAAGCATTGCCAAAAAAATTGTAGAACAAAGAACCATCAAACCTATTACAACGACTTTTGAATTGAAAAATATTATTGAAAGTTGTATTCCTAAAAAATTCCAACAACATGGCAGTCCTTGTAAAAAAACATTTCAAGCTATTCGAATTGAAGTCAATGGGGAATTGACAAGACTAGAAGAAAGTATTAAAGAGATGATTGGAAAATTGAAAGTTGGTGGCAGACTTGTCATCATTACTTTCCATTCTTTAGAAGATCGTATTGTCAAAGATGTATTCAAAGAAGAATCAACGAATTGTCTTTGTGATAAAAAATTACCGATTTGTGTATGTCATCATCATGCAAGGGTAAAACTTATCACAAAAAAACCACTCATCGCTACTCAAAAAGAATTAGCAGAGAATAAAAGAAGTAAAAGTGCAAAAGTAAGAATTGTAGAAAGAATTGCTTAAAAAAGGAGGTGCTTATGGCAAAATTACAACTCAAAGAAAAAGAAACTGTGTTGAAAGAAACGGCAACAGATGAAAAAAAACCAATGGATCCAATGACAAAATTTGATAGTAATTATAAGGCTGACAAACTTAACGAACTCTATGATTGGTATGATAAAATGGCTAGCGAAGAAGATGCCGATATAGAAACAGCAACACCAAATATTGTGCAAAAACACATAGAAAAAACCAAAGCGAGAAAAATGTCTTTTGGACAAAAATTATCTATAGGCGTTGGTTCTGCTGTAGTTGCACTTCTTATGTTTTTAGCAATTTTTAACATTTTCGTCATAAATGACACCACAAAAAGCATAAAATTAGCAAACGAGGAAATGACACAAACTTATCAAGAAATGGAAAATGCTATTAAAAATTTAGAAGAAGCAAAAAAGCACAACGATTGGTACGAAAAAGTAAAAGAGGAATATACGAGTGAATCTACCGCTGGCATTATTTTAGGTGGATTGGACAAGGTAGTAGTTCCTGTTACAAAAACAAGTACAAATTGGTTCGACAAATTATGTAATTTCCTTAGTAATATATTTGGAGGCTAAGGTAATTGTTTAACAATTCAATCATTAAGTTACAAAAGAGACTATTAGCAGTATTTGTGCTAATTAGTCTCATTTTTATTGCCATTTTAACAAAACTTGCTTATGTACAACTGATCAAGGGACAATGGCTTCAAGCAAAAGCAGCAGATCAATGGACTAGAGATTTGCCCCTAAAAGCAAAAAGAGGCACAATTTTTGATACGAACGGTAATGTGATTGCAGAAAATTATACAACTTATGATATTTATATTCGTGCTAGACAAGTCAATAATCCAAGTCAAGTAGCATTTACATTATCCCAAATTCTAGATGTTGATTATGAAACAACTTTAAAAAAAGCACAAAATACAGCTATTAGTGAAAGTGTTGTAAAATTGCAAGTAGAAAGTAATCTAGCAGAAAAAGTCATTCGTGCCAATTTAAGTGGTGTTGTGCTATCGGAAAATAACAAACGATATTATCCGTATCATGACTTATATACACAAGTACTAGGATATACAACCATAGACAATACAGGGCAAGCAGGTCTAGAAGCTTATGCAGATAATTATCTCAAAGGTGTAGATGGGTATGCATTAGAAGAAAGCGATGTTCATGGAGTCAAAATTGATGGAACATTATCCAGATATATCCCAAGTATTAGTGGTATGAATGTAACAACAACCTTAAATACCGTGATTCAAATGTCTGCAGAAAAAGCTTTAGAAAAATTGTGCGAAGATCATGATCCAAAAACAGCAACAGCCATTGTTATGAATCCTAAAACAGGAGAAATTTTGGCTATGAGTACAAAACCTAGTTTTGACCTAAATGATGTCCCTCGTGATGATGTAGAAAGTCTACTAGCAATGTCTCGTAATATTGGGATTGTCGATGTATACGAACCAGGTAGTACCTTTAAAGTATTAACCACAGCCATTGCATTAGAAGAAGGAGTTACGACAGAGAATGAAGTTTTTTATGATCCGGGGTATCGTATTGTAGATGGAGAAAAGATAAAATGTTGGAAATACACTGGACACGGAAGTCAAACGATGACAGAAGGATTATGCAATAGCTGTAACTCAGTATTTGTGGATCTAGCATTGCGACTAGGGAAAGAAACTTTATATGATTATTATGAAAAATTTGGTTTTGGATCTCCTTTAGGGGTGGATTTTTTAGGAGAAGGTAGTGGAATCTTGATGGATATAGATAGTGCCAAAAAAGTAGACTATGCTCGTATGGGATTCGGGCAGGCAATCGCTGTGACTCCCTTACAACTGATCAATGGCATTTGTACAGTCCTAAACGGTGGAAATTTGATGAAACCTTATCTTATTAAAAATATTACCGATCCAGATGGAAAGATCATTATGGAAAATACGCCAACTGTTCTCAATCGTGTTATATCTGAAGAAACAAGCGATAGGATCAAAGTCATGTTTGAAGAAGTGGTCAAAAAATATAGTGGATATTATGCTTTTATTGAAGGGTATCGTGTAGGAGGAAAAACAGGTACGAGTCAAAAATATGAAAATGGTCAAATAGTGCAAAAATACATATCTAGTTTTGTGGGAAGTTATCCAGCAGATGATCCAGAGTATGTGGTATTAGTGGTGGCAGATGAACCATCAAGTGGACAATATTTTGGGAGTGTGGTCGCTACTCCTTATGCAAAAATGATTTTTCAAGATATTATTGCATATTCTAATGATCAACCAAATCATCTAGAAGAAGATCTTCAAACAACACAAAAAGTCATAGAAATGCCGAATTTAATTGGGAAAAGTATTACAGAGGCTTTTGCTTTATTAAGTCAATTAGATTTGCAATTTGAAGTCATGGGTGATGGAACCATGGTGATTGGTCAAACACCAGTAGCAGGGACCATGGTGTCTAAAAGAGCCATAGTTGTACTAGAAACTGTATAATTTTCAAGCGAAAATACACGAATTATGTCATGATGGGTTTTTCTTATAATGGATATGCTACAATGTAAAAAAGGAGCAAGCATGGAACTAAAAAAACTATTACAAGATGTAGATGTTGTGGCTACACAAGGCAATCTCAATATAGAGATTGAGTATCTTAGTCATTTTCATCAAGATATTCAAAGAAATTCTGTATTCTTTTGCATACAAGGAGAACATCTTGATGGATCGCAGTATGCTTTTGATGCAGTAAGTCATGGTGCAATAGCCATTGTAACAGAAAAGTATTTGTCGATCTCTGTGACACAAATAATTGTGAAAGATACAAGAAAAGCCATGGCAATTATGGCAAAAAACTTTTATCAAAGGGCTTGTGACCGTTTGACAATCATCGGTGTGACTGGATCGAATGGGAAGACAAGTTGTACATATATTTTAGCTTCTATTCTAAAAGAGCAAGGTATATCTTATGGAATTATTGGAACTGATGGAGCAAAAATTGGTGATGAAATATTATTTTACGGAATGACAACACCAGATCCTATTATATTACATCATTTGTTTTTACAAATGGTGGAAAGGGGTGTGACACATGTGGTCATGGAAGTGAGTGCACATGCTATTGCCTTACAAAAAATGGAAGGCATTACCTTAGCGGTGGGGGTACTAACTTCTATTACGTATGAACATATAGAATTTTTTAAAACTTTTGAAAAGTATGCCAATACAAAAATGCAATACTTTAAGCAACCTTTTATGAAAGAAGCTGTTGTCAATGTGGATCAAAATTTTGGTGTATATATAGCAAAAAATAGTAATATTAGTTGTGTAACTTATGCTCTTTACAATCCTGCCAATACTTTTGCTGTTGATGTAGAAATGCATCTTGATGGCATGACTTTTATTGTGAATTGTCTAGATGATATTTTGTATATTACTACCAGTTTAGTAGGAACGTATAATGTCTATAATATTTTAGCATGTATTACAGTTGCAAAATTACTAGGAATTGCTGGACCTGTTATTGCAAAAGGTATTGAAAATATGAAAAAAATAGATGGGAGAATGGAAGTTATTCATGATGACAAGAAAACCATTATTGTAGATTTTGCACACACTATTGATAGTTTTGAACAAGTATTAAGCCATGTAAAACAGTTTTGTCACAACAAGTTATATGTTTTATTCGGGACTACATACTATGCAAATGCTGAAAAATGCCGACAATTAGGCAAAATTGCAGATAAATATGCAGATGTGATCATTCTTACTGCTGACAATCCTGATAGAACAAATGTGACTACAATTTGTCATAGAATTGAAAAAGGAATAGAAAAGTATATCCCTTTTATCATAGAAGATCGCAAAAAGGCAATTAAATTTGCGATATCACAATTAAAAGAACATGATGTGTTAGTGTGTTTGGGAAAAGGAGCAGAAAAATATCAAAAAATTGATGGGCAATTAGTACCTTATCAAGAAGTAGAAGTCATAAAGTCGATGATACGTGCAAAAGAGTAATACTAGGAGGAAGCATGAACAGAATATGTTTTAATCTTCTGTTGGGATTTTTAATTGCTTTGATGATTGCACCTTGGTGTATTAGGTGGTTAAGATCCTTAAAGGTAGGTCAACCTATTTTGGGGTATGTAGATACACATATATCCAAACAAGGCACCCCAACCATGGGTGGAATCATTTTTTTGCTTGGACTTATGATTGTATTTTGTTTTACAATAGGACAGTATTCCAAACTTACCATTATTATTTTTGCTACGACCATTGCGTACGGGTTGTTAGGATTCTTAGATGATTTTATTAAAGTAAAATTAAAACAAAACGAAGGCTTAAAACCTTATCAAAAGATTATTGGACAAGTAGGCATTGCTGTTTTGATTGCACTATTTGTGTATCAGTCCAATTTGGTGGGGACAGATGTATATATTCCTTTTTTTCATACTTCTATAGATTTTGGCTGGCTCATTATTCCTTTTGTCATCTTTTTATTATTAGCAATGACGAACAGTGTCAATCTCACTGATGGACTTGATGGATTAGCAGGCTCGGTCAGTGTTGTGTATTTGATATTGTTTTCTATACTTCTTATGGGACATATTAAGATGTTGGAAAACAATGGGGAAAGTTTGGCTTACCTAGCAGAAATGAAAAATATTCTGTATTTGTGTGCTGGGTTTTTAGGGTGTATTCTTGCTTTCTTGTGTTTTAATACCTATCCTGCAAAAGTATTTATGGGAGATACTGGATCTTTGGCAATCGGTGGTTTTTTAGGTATGGTTGCCATTATGACAAAATTTTATTTGTGGATACCTTTTTTTGGTATTATGTTTGTTTTGTCAGCAATTAGTGATGTTTTGCAAGTAGGGTACTATAAAATGACAAAAAAAAGAATATTTTTGATGGCTCCGTTACATCATCATTTTGAAAGAAAAGGGTATAGTGAAAGTAAAATTGTGTACGCATATTGTGTGGTTACATTTTTAGTAGGAATTGTAATCATCAGTTTTGCATAAGGAGATGATCATGAAAAACGTGTTACTGTATGGGTATGGAAAAAGTGGGAAAGCAGTAGAACAAATTGTGCAACAAAAATTGATTGCTTACAAAATTTATGATGACCATTTGCAAGTAAGTGGTGGTTGCTATCTATCGCAACTACATAAAAAAAATATTTTGCAATTTGATACCATTATCTTGTCTCCCGGGGTATCTATCTATACTCCAATCATTCAGTATGCTATCAAAAAATCTATCAAAGTGATGAGTGAACTTGAATTTGCAAGTATGTATATCAAGACACCTATGATTGCTGTGACTGGTACCAATGGAAAAACCACAACGGTACATTTGATCTGTGATATGCTCAACCATGCAGGACTAAAAGCAGAAGTGGCTGGCAATGTGGGAGTTCCATTGAGTCAATTTGTGGGGAAAGAACTAGATTATTTAGTGGTAGAAGTAAGTTCTTTTCAATTAGAAGCTATTGATAAATTTTCTCCTAAAATTGCAGTGCTACTTAACATTGATTCTGATCATCTAGATAGGCACAAAACATGGACAAATTATCAAAAAGCAAAACTATCTATTTTTAAAAATAATAGTAAAGAAACATTTGCTGTAGTAAACGGTGCTGACAAGAATATTGTATGTCGACACCTATACAATGTACATAAGTTTGATAAAGAGTATGCGGGCAGTTATTGCTATGTAGATAATGGAAATATTTATTATCAAAAAGAGTTTTTATTGCCTTTACGTGATACGCAATTTTTGATCAGCAATATAGATAATGCATTAGCTATGATATGTGTAGGAAAAATTTTACATATTGATAAAGATAGCATTATACATACTTTAAGGAACTACCAGCCTTTGCCACATAGACTGCAAAAAGTCGCCATCATTGACCAAGTGACCTATTATGATGATAGTAAAGCCACCAATATCCATGCTGTAAAAAATGCACTCAGTAATTTTGACCATTCTGTTATTTTGATGCTGGGTGGACAAGATAAAAAATTAAATTTTAAAGAGTTTTTGAAGACTTTGCCTACGTGTGTCTATTATATAGTTTGTTTTGGTGGTTGTGGACAAAAGATTGCAAAAAATGTAAAAAAATATACCAAGATACCTTACAAATACTATCCTACACTACAAGAAGCGACAAAATATGTAAAAAGTAAAGCAAACAAAGGAGATATTGTTTTGTTAAGTCCAGCCTGTTCTAGTTTTGATGAATTTTCATCTTATGCCGAACGTGGAGATATGTGGCAACAATATGTCAAAGGGGTAGAGAATGTTGACAAAAATTAAAAAAAGCAAAGTGCTTGTACTTTGCGTATTAGGATTGTGTATTTTTGGTATGTTTATGATCTATAGTGCAAGTTGTTATTCAGCAAAAGTAAATTATGATGATGCTTTTCACTTTGTCAAAAAACAACTATTTGGTTTTGTATTAGGGATTGGATTATTCTTTTTAGCACTTAAAGTAGATTATCATCGATTGGTAAAGATACGATGGTATATCATTGGTGGAGCTGTGATACTGCTTGTATTGGTTTTTGTTCCGTTCATTGGAATATCAAGCAATGGGGCAAGAAGATGGATTGGATTTGGCGGGCTTACCTTACAATCTAGTGAAGTGGCAAAATTTGCTTATGTTATTTTTGTGGCGTGTTATATGAGTAAAGAATATAAAAAAATGCCAACTTTTCAAGGTATGATCGTTCCACTGATCGTGGGAGGTTGTATTTGTCTACTTGTATTACTGGAACCGAATCTTAGTGTGACTTTGTGTATTGGCTGTGTCATGCTTTGTATGTTATTGGTAGGGGGAATTCGCATGAAACACTTACTCATGCTTTCTATTCCTGCCTTATTACTTGTACCCATTCTCATTATCATAGAGCCATATCGATTACAAAGATTGACAGCATTTTTAAATCCGTGGGGAAGTCCAAAAGATGAAGGTTTTCAACTCATTCAATCTTTATATTCTTTAGGTGCAGGAGGGTGGTTTGGATTAGGGTATCTAGGCAGTAGACAAAAGTATTTATTTTTGCCTTTTAGTGAATCAGATTTTATCCTAAGTATCATTGGAGAAGAATTTGGCTTTGTAGGTATTGTAGTATTATGCATTGCCTATCTAGTTGTCATTAAAGAAGGTATCAAAATTGCTTTGCATACCAAAGATAGACTAGGTGCTTATATGAGTTTTGGTATTGTTTGTGTTATTGCGATCCAAACGCTTATCAATTTTGCAGTTGTCACGGGTAGTATTCCGCCAACAGGAATTCCTCTTCCTTTTATAAGTGCAGGGGGAACCAGCCTATCTGTCTTTTTAGGAGGTATTGGACTGCTTGTCAGTATTGCAGGGCAAGAAGAAAAGGTCTATGTATCTGTACCAACAAAGAAGCAAAAAATGTTTTTTAAAAAAATAAAACTATCAAAAAACCTTGTGAAATAAAAACACACTCCTACAACTTTTTTCCATACAATATAATAGAATGTTATTCTTACTAAAAGATAGGGAAAACAAAAAAGGAAGAGGAGAAAAGTATGCAATCATTTTTTATTCATGGTCCACAAGAAGTATATGGATCTATAGAAGTTGGTACGAGCAAAAATGCCACATTACCAATACTGGCAGGATCTATTTTAGCAAAAGATAGAGTAGTGATCGAAAACATACCAGCATTTTCAGATATTGATATGATGGTGCGTATTTTAAAAGGTTTTGGATTAAAAATTTTTAAAAGGAAAAATAATCTTTATATTCATACTTATCATAAAAATTCTACTATTGCCGAAGAAAAATACACCAAACAAATTAGAAGTTCTATCTTTTTATTAGGCCCAATGCTTGCCAAATGGAAAGAAGCCACGATTGCCTATCCCGGAGGGTGTAATATAGGGGCTAGACCTATTGATATTCATTTAGAGGGGTTAAGAGCTTTAGGGGCTACCATTGATGAAAAAGATGGCTATCTAATTTGCAAAGGAGATCACATGCATCATGGGGAACTGACCTTAAAATTCCCAAGTGTTGGAGCTACTGAAAATTTGATGATGGCTAGTGTGTTTTTAGAAGGTACAACGATTTTACATAATGTTGCAAAAGAACCAGAAATCGTAGATTTAGCGAATTTTATCAATCAAATGGGAGGAAAAGTGATAGGTGCTGGTACAGATACCATCTATATAACAGGGGTGAAAGAATTAAAGGGAATTACCTATAGGCCTATTCCAGATAGAATTGTTACCGGTACGCTTTTACTAGCCTGTGCAACACTGGGCGGGAAAATTACATTGCATCATTGTATCCCAGAGCACAATGAAAGTTTGATAGCAAAACTTATTGAAAGTGGTTGCCATGTTAAGACGGAAAATGATATAATCGAAATAGAAAGTACGAAAAAACGTAAAAACGTTGCAAGTGTTGTGACTGGGGTGTATCCTGCTTTTCCAACAGATTTGCAAAGTATTTATATGGTATTTGCTAGTACTGGTAAAGGAAAATGTCAAATCACAGAAACCATCTTTGAGAATCGCTTTGGTATTGCAAAATATTTGAATGCTATGGGTGCAAAAATTAGCACGAATGGCAATACAGCGTTTGTGCAAGGCGTGAAAAAATTAAAAGGGACACAGGTGGTTGCAACTGATCTTAGAGCTGGTGCTGGACTTGTGATAGCAGGCCTAAAAGCAGAGGGCGACACAACAGTGCAACATATACATCATATTGATAGGGGTTATGAAAAAATAGAAGATATTTTTCGTATGATATCAGTTGGTATCACAAGACAATCATAAAGGGGGATATATGACAAAGAAAAAATTGATTGCTTTATTCAGTATTGTATTTGTAATCCTTTTTATTGTGATTATGATGACAGTTTTTACTTTACAAAGCGTCAATGTTTTTTTTGTGGCTCCTACACTAGAACATAGTTTTGAAGAGAAAAAGATCATTAATGATGGGGATTTTGCGTTTGGGAAAAGTTTGTTTTTACAAAATAAAGATGACTATATTGCTCGCATAGAAAAAAATAATCCTTATGCAAAAGTGGTGCAGATCGAAACAAAATTTCCGAATCGATTTGTTGTCTACATTGAAGAAAGACAGGTATTATATTCATTGCACAATGAGATAGAAAATACTTATGTTTTATTAGATGAAGATTTTAAAGTACTAGATATTGTTGATGAAGAAGCATATTGGGAATTGGAACTTACTCCTATTGCCATAGAGTGTGCCAATTATACGATTGTTTACCAATTTGGAGAAGGAGATTTTCTTCAACTATCTACGGCTAATGATGTATTTCACCAAATAAGTCAATCTTTACAGTCTTATGATTATAATATACTTGCCATGAAGAGTATGATACAATCTATCCAATATAATATGCTCAACGAACAAATAAGAATTGAAACAAAACGTGACTATGGGATTGAAATGCTCATTGATGGTACAAGTAATCTACTTGATGAAAAATTAGGAATTGCTTTTGATGGATTTGAAACTCTAAAACAAAATCATCAAACCAATGTCGTTGTTTGTGTGTTTGAAAAAGATGGACAGATTAGTTATGAGATTAGAAGTAAAGCGTAAAAGGTATCTAGCAAAGATACCTTTTTTATTTTTATAAAAGAAAATGGAAGAAAATGAGAATACAAATTTTTAAAAAGCCTAATCAAAAAGTTTGACATTGCTCTTGACATAATTGTATAATTAGTATGTAAATTGTATAAATATTTATCTTTATGCGATGATAACATACACATACGGGGGATAAAGTGACAAGAAAAGAATTTGCAGTCATTGATTTTGGTTCATCAAAAATTGTATTGCTTGTTGGGTTTAAGTCAAAAGATGGTGTGCATATTTTGACAAAATGTGAAGCAGAATATGATGGCTTCATGGAAGGCGAATTTTTGAATGAAGAAAAATTGTCGGAGATTGTATCACAACTCGTCATTGAAGCAGAAAAATCTACATCAAAACGAATTACAAAATTGTTCATTGGTGTACCTGATGAATTTTTGGTGTCTAGTATGATGGAAGAAGAATTGCATTTTAAAAAACCAACTCGTATCAAAGAAAAACATTTGCAATGGTTTTTAGAGAATATAGATTTGTCTTTTATACCCGAAACACATGAAGTGATCCATATTGCACCAATTAGTTATAGTTTGGATCAAAAGAAAGTAGTGCTAGATATTACAAAAGATGTTGCAAGCAAAATTGTGGCATATTTGTCCATTATCACTGCAGAAAAAAAGTTTCTAGAGCTTATGAGTCATGTCATGAAAAGTGTAGGTATTGCAGAAATAGAATATTTGCCGACTTGTCTAGCAACTTCATCAGCTCTTGTAGATAAAGAAGATCAGAAAAAGGGAGTTATCTTGATTGATGTAGGCAATGTCACGACTAGTGTTTGTGCCGTTCTTAATCATTCTGTGGTACAACTGATGACATTTACTTCTGGTGGTGGACTCATATCCATGGATCTTATGAATATGCTAAAGATAGGATATGTTGAAGCTGAACAATTAAAGAGAAAAACAGTGTTGTCTATAGAACCTACCAAAGATGATTATTATGAGATCTATAAAGACAACAAATTAGTCAAATATTATAGTCAAACTGTAAACGATATAGTAAAAGCAAGGGTAGAAAGTATTGCAACTTACATTCGACATTGTATGGATCAATTTTCCGTCGATATCACAAGTGAGACCAATGTCTATTTGACAGGTGGGGGGCTTGGATATTTAGTGGGAGCGACAGAAATTCTATCGCAAATACTAGATAAAAAAGTAAAATTGGTTTGTCCAAAAGAATTACAATATTTTAGACCAGATTATGCTAGTAGCATGGCATTATTAGATATGGTTATTGATATCGCTGAGTAAAGGAGAAAGGATATGTATAACGATAGTTTTAATCAAGTATGTAATATAAAGGTAATCGGTGTTGGTGGTGGCGGTAACAATGCTGTCAATCGAATGATTGATGGAAATATTCGTAGTGCTGAATTCGTTGCTGTCAATACAGACAAACAAGCATTGCTCATGAGCAAAGCAAGTGTACGTATGCAAATTGGAGAAAAATTGACACGTGGACTTGGTGCTGGGGCTGATCCAGATGTAGGACAAAAAGCAGCAGAAGAAAGCAAAGAAGAAATTGTGGCAATGCTGAAAGATACCGATCTTGTGTTTATCACTGCTGGTATGGGTGGTGGTACTGGTACAGGAGCTGCACCAGTCATTGCTGGAATTGCAAAAGAAATGGGCATTCTTACAGTAGCAGTAGTCACAAAACCTTTTAAATTTGAAGGTCCAAAAAGAATGGAACACGCTGAACGTGGTATTCGAGAACTACGCAATAATGTCGATACTTTAGTCATTATTCCTAATGACAAATTGTTACATATCATTCCAAAAGGCACAAGTATTGTCGAAGCTTTTAGAACAGCTGATGATGTCTTAAGACAAGGTATCCAAGGTATTACCGATTTGATCGTAACACCAAGCCTCATCAACTTGGATTTTGCCGATGTAAAAACCGTCATGAAAAACAAAGGTATTGCACACATGGGTACAGGGAAAGGACGTGGAGAAGGTCGTACCATTGAAGCTGTAAAACAAGCTATTTCTAGTCCATTGCTAGAGACAAGTATTGAAGGAGCTACTGCCTTGATACTCAATATTAAAGGTGGCTTGGATCTATCTCTAGAAGAAGTGTATGAATCAGCTGAACTTGTTAGACAAGTACTTGATCCATCTTGTAATATCATTTTTGGTAGTGGTATTGATGAGAATATGACAGATGAAGTAGAAATTACTGTGATTGCTACAGGCTTCAACGACAATGCTGATCGTGATAAACTAAGAGCAAGAATGGACGTGAATTCTTCTATGTTTGGCAATGATAGTACTTCACAACCTAATTTGGCAAAATCGAATGAGGAAGAAGAATACGAACAAACAGAAATTGAAGAGGAAGAACCTGTAAGAACCAATTTTTCCAGTCGTGTTGCCATTGATGAAGTAGATGTTCCTCCTTTTATTAAAAAGATGAGAAATAAAAAATTCTAAATCTTCTCTTTATGACATAGATAGAAAAAATATGCTAAGAAATAGCATATTTTTTTTGTTTAAAAAACAGCTTTCTTACCTTGCTTTTTGTACAATAGTACAAAGGAGTAAGGTATGGAAGTATATATTGAATATGTTGTGTTAGATAATTTAGTGATCAACTGGCTGATTATGGTAAGTACACTATTACTTATGAAGAAAAAACCAATCAAAAAACGTTTGATATTAGCAGATTTGGTGGCAACGTGCACCTCCATTATTATGCCATGGATTACCTTACAAACGTGGGCAATGTTTGGATATAAAATGGTTATTGGAGCTGTCCTTGTTGGTATTTTTTCTACCTATCGTACACCAAAAGAATACTGTATGACTTTTTTTATGTTTTTCACAATGACTTTTGTCTTTGGTGGGTTATGTTACGGTATCATTGCCATGTTACAATTAGATACAAGTATGAGTGGGATTCTTGTATGGGGATTTGAATTACCAATGAGTATTTTCTTTATCGCCGTTGTATTGTATGGGTGGTTGACCATTAAGATCATCAAATATTGCAAGAAAAGAGAGCCAATCGACAAAATGTATTATGATCTTATTCTGTATCAAAATGGTAAAAAAGTGTCTTGCAAAGGATTTTTAGATACAGGCAATAAGTTAAAATCCAAGAACAATTCAGGACTACTGATCATTGGGCTTGCTACCTTTTGTAAATTATATGATCATATCAATTATATGGATTTATGTCAAGGGAAAACCCCTATCCAAGATAGTTATTACATAGATGTCAAAGCTGTTGGCAATTCTTCTAAAATGCTTGTGACTACCATTGACAAAGTAGAGATTTTTTCTGCCAGCCAAGTCACAACCATTACCCATAAAGATATTGGAATTGCCATGACGAATTTTAAAGAATTTGATTGCATTTTAGGAAGTATGGACGTGTTAGGATTGGAGGGAAATTGTATATGTTAAGAATATTAAAAAAATTAAAAACATGGTTTTTAGGGCAAAGTGATGAGTCACTTTTACTATATCTTTGTGGTGGGGAAGCTTTACCAAAAACCTTATCCAAAGAAGAAGAGGCCTATTGGGTTATGAAATTAGATGAAAACGATGCAGAAGCAAAAAAAATACTAATAGAGCACAATTTAAGATTGGTTGTATATATTGCGAAAAAATTTGATGGTGTAGATACTGATCTAGAAGACTTGATTAGTATTGGTAGTATTGGACTAATTAAAGCAATCAATAGTTATAAAAGTGATAAAAATATCAAGATTGCTACTTATGCAAGCAAATGTATTGAAAATGAAATTTTAATGCATATTAGGAAAATATCAAAAGTAAAAAATGAAATATCCATGGACGAACCACTCTCTATTGATGGGGAAGGGAATGAACTTGTCTTGGCAGATGTACTACAAAATGATATTGATACCCCACAAGAAGATTTTGAACAAAGTGCAGAAAAGCAAATTCTTTGGCATGTCATCAATTCGATGAATGAAAGAGAACAAGAAATCATGTGCCTTCGTTTTGGACTTCGTGGACATGAAGAACAAACACAAAAAGAAGTAGCAGACAATCTAGGAATTAGTCAAAGTTACATAAGTAGATTAGAAAAGAAAATTGTCAATAGAATTAGAAAAGAAATGAGCAAATATGCATAATGTTTCCTTTGTTGATAGTCATATGCAAAATAAAAAAATCGCCTTTGTATAAGGCTTGATGCATATTTGCATAGTAGCCAATAGCTAGCAGATGCAAGAAAAATAGAATAGGTCAACAGTTTCTAGAATATTTTGTCAAAATTTGGCAAAACTTTCAGTATCTATCTAATAGATATTGGGGGTAGTATGTCAAATAAAGTAGTAATAGCAGGTGTCAATACGTCGACTTTACCAAAGCTTACAGCAGAAGAACAATATCAACTCATGCTCAAAATCAAAGAGGGCAATGAAAATGCTAGACAACAATTTGCGATAGCCAATATGCGTTTAGTCCTTAGTGTCTGTAAAAAGTTTTATAATCGCAAAGAAAGTATGGACGATATTTTTCAAGTAGGGTGTGTTGGCCTCATGAAAGCCATTGACAATTTTGATGTGTCTTTGAATGTCCGATTTTCTACTTATGCCGTGCCTATGATTGTGGGAGAAATCAAACGGTTTTTAAGAGACAACAACAGTGTTAGGGTGAGTAGAAGTCTAAGAGATACAGCATACAAAGCACTAAAAGTCAGGGAAGAACTTGTTAAAGAAAATAAACAAGAACCAAAAGTAGAAGATATTGCAAAAGCATTGGATATGGAAGTCAAAGAAGTGGCGATTGCACTTGATGCCATTAGCGATCCGTTGTCTTTAGGAGATACCGTAGGGGCAGAGGAAGAAGATTCTATTACACTCATGGATCAAGTAGCAGATGAAAAAACGAATGAAGATCATTGGCTAGAACAGATGAATCTTAAAGAAGCATTAAAAAAGCTAACAGGAAGAGAAAAACAAATTATTCTATATCGGTATTTTATAGGCAAAACTCAAATGGAAGTGAGTGAAGAGATAGGTATTAGTCAAGCACAAGTCAGTAGACTAGAAAAAACAGCCATTGATGAAATGCGAAAACATTTTTTTTAATTTTACTCAAATAATAAAATAATAAACAAATAAAAACAGCAGTAAATATTACTGTTGTTTTTTATTTAATTGACATGCTTATTTAATATTTGTATAATACGAATGGAGGTTGTCTTATGACACAAAAGAAAAGGGATTTTATATTATCTTTAGCAATTATATTGGGCAGTTTTTTATTATTAGTAATTTTTAATATGATATCAGCAATGATAGATGTTAATACGTGGAATATTTTTTCTACTCTAAAACGATATGATTCAATTTTATATGATGTGTTTGTAAAAGAAGGATATATTTCACCAAATGAGTCCTTAATATGGGATAATGGTACATCAAATTATGCTTTTTTCCCTTTTTATTTGGTATGTGTGAAAATATTATATTTATTATTCGGAACAAAATTATCTCCTACGTGTGTAGGATCAATATTTTCTACTATTTTAATGATTTTTTTTATTTATAATTTGGTGCAATATCTTAGATGGAAAGATGTAAAAGTTAATTGGTTTATTATTACTTGTTTATTTGTTTTTAATTTTACATATATTTTCTATTTTTCTTTTTATACAGAAGCAATGAGTTTGTTTCTTTTAATTTTATTCATTAGGTTTTGTGATAGAGATAAATTTGTAAAGAGCTCTATAGTAGGAGTGTTTTTAACAGCAACTCGGGTGAATAACATTTTTTTTATACTTTACCTTTTATACAGTATTATGAGGTATAATTGGAGAAGAATAGAAGAAAAAAATAAATTCAAACGTTTTTGTTATAGTTTTTTCATGATATTTAAACAATTAGATCAGTTGACATCTTTATTATTATTTCCATTAGGTATGGCATTGTATATGATTTACCTAAATGTATTTATGCATTTGCCTGTATTAGCATTTGCTGATATACAAGTAGGATGGAAAAAAGAGACTAATTTTTTTATAATAACATGGTGGAATGCTTTAATACATGATAGATCACATTTAATTACCTGTTTATTTGTTGTTTGGTTATTTATATTTACAATTATTTTATTACATAAGAAAAAGTATATTCAACCTTTAATTATAATGGGGCTTGTTTTATACACATTATCTTCATCCATCAATTCGATTGAAAGATATGTGTTTGGTATGTTATTATATAGTTTAGAATTATATTTCATTATCATGGATACTAATGTTAAAGAAAAACATAAACATTTTAGTTATTGGTTTTCTTTAGTTTCTTTATTTGTCTTTGTTATTGGAGGCATTGCATGTGCAATGTTGGCAATTATATTTGATAAAACTTTATTTTACTAGTGAGGGGTTATGTCTAGTTACAAAAAAAATATAATATATATATGTTTGATTGTTATTTTATTATGCATATATGCTTTTGTTGGATATTGTTTTTTCTTTCGCAATGAAATGAGTGTCGAATATGATTATTATTATAGAGAACAAAAGACAAAGTATTGGGCAGGTGACAATTCTTTATTTTTAGATCCATATAACAGCAATTTTGTTTTCACAAGTGAAGAAGATTACACATCTTATATGGTTACTGATTTGAATTTACAATATATTGGTAAAAACACGAATTTAATCACAAATGAATCAACAAATCAATTATTATATTTGTCAGCCAACAATAATTTTTATTTTTACTTTAGAATTGATGAAAGTCTACTCTCGAATCCGTATCAAATACATATTATTGGTGAATGGGGTGATGATGTTACAATTACTTTAAATACTCAATTATATAATGATTCAATTTTAATTGTGAAAGATCCTCAACCAATCAACTGTTTGCAAATAAGTGCTAAAAATATCAATATTTTTGGAATTAACTTTGTAAAAATTGGAGAAATTTATGAATAAAATTACATCAAAAAAAGCTGTTTCTATTTATTTATGTTTTATAGCTTTCGCATGTATTATTGGTCTGTTTCATTGGGATTTTAAAAGATATGACTTATCTTTAGAAGGTGTCTACATATTAGTTGTTGATATTTTTTTATCTATCATGATAATCCTTGCAGCTATCATTGCTGTTATGAAAATTTTTAGTAAAAAAGATGAGAAAACATTAGAAACGAGAATATCTGATAAAATCTATTATTGGTTACCATTATGTTTATTGTTGCTTGCTATAATATTACGTACTATACAATTTGGATTACTTCCTAGAGCTATGATGTGTGATGAACAGACAATGATCTATGATGCTTGGTGTCTTGCTCATTATGGAATAGATCGTAATGGACATCGTTTTCCTGTGTACTTGGAAGCGTGGGGAAGTGGACAAAGTGCATTATTAGCTTATTTATCTATACCTTTTGTATTATTGTTTGGTATGAATGTGTTTAGTGCTAGAATTGTCATGTTAATCACCTCATTACTGGCTATATGGGTATTTTATCTTTTAACGAAAAAAATTAAAAATAAGAATGTAGCCATTGTGGCATTATTTTTATTTGCCATTAGCCCATTTCATATCATGATGTCTAGATGGGGTTTAGATTGTAATCTTTTAATCAATTTTTTAATATTCGCATTATATTTTTTAGTAAAATCGTGGGAAGATAAAAAACATTGGTATTTTGTTTTAGCATGTTTTTTATTTGGTTTATGTCTATACTGTTATGCCTTGTCTTATCTGCTTTTGGTTCTTTTCCTTGTGTTTGTTTATATCTATTTATTGTATATGAAAAAGATAAGATGGTCTTCCTTTATAGTCGGTAATTTGGTGCTAGCTTGTATGGCTTTGCCTTTACTATTATTTTTAATGGTTAATGCTGGTTGGATTCCTGCTATTGAAACATCATTCTTTTCTATTCCAAAATTATCTGCTTATAGAAGTGATGAAATAGGTTTATCATGGAGTAATGTTTATCATATTTTTACTTTTTTCTTTGAATTGGAGAATGATTTTAGAGCAAGTACTACTGTATTTGGTTCTTTGTATCATATTGGCACGTTCTTTTTTATCATTGGGTGCATGACCATGTTTTACACATCCATACGCAAAATAAAAAATAAGGAATTTGATCTGTCTATTGTGATGGGGTTGTTGTTTATTGCCAATATACTAGAAGCTTTTGTTATTAAAATGAATTTTTACAAATGGAATGCAATGTTTATTTGTTATTATTATATGGCTGGAGTTGGCATGGAATGGGTACTAAGATATGCATCGAGAATAGTATATGTTTTACCATCTATGTTGCTAGTCTCTTGTGTAGCATTTATGGGGTACTATGGCACTTTTTATAATATACAAACTAATTATGTTTATGAGTATGGTCTTAATCAGTCTATTGAATTTGTGGAATCAATAAATGATGAGAAAAAAGAAGTGGAAGTCTATTCTTCCTGGGAAGGTGGAATGACTACTATGATAACTTTACAGTTAAAACCTGATCAATATTTGGATACAATTCAGTATCAAATCAATAAAAACGGATGGAGAAAAATAACAAAACTTTTAAATTATACTTACTACAGTACTTGTAGAGATTATCAATGTCAAAATATATCTTTAAAACCTGATAAACAAAAAATTTATATAATAAAAGATGGAATTTGTCAGGCTTGTGGAACAAAATTATCATTTGAAAAAGTTTTTAATAATGAATGGAATTATATTAAGTTTTATAATTTTATTGTATTTTACGTATAGGGGAGAAATAAATGTATGTTTTAATGATGCTAGTGTTATTATTTTTAATAAGTTGTAGATACACAGGTAATGACAAAAATACATATCATACATTACTATATCACTCTGAAACAAATGTATTAAAATTTATTATGACAATCGGTGTATTATTGCATCATATTAGTCTACAAATTTGGGATTATTCTCACTACGAATTGGTATTACTTGGTGGGATATGCGTAGGTGTATTTTTTATGTTATCTGCTTATGGGATAACAAAACAATACATTTATTTTTTTAAAACAAAAAATGAGATGGTGTATTGTAAAAAAATTTTCTATAATAAAATACCAAAACTGTATTGTTTTTCTGTTTTTATGAATAGCATATACATTTTATATGAAATGATCATACTCAAATATCCTTTTAAATCTAGATATATTTTACAATTATTTCATTTAGATTTTTTTATCTCTTTGGACAGTATAAATCCATATTCTTGGTTTATTATTGTTATTATCATCATGTATAGCATTTTTGCTTTATCAATTTTCATAGTGTCTTTTCTTCAAAAAGAACAACATACAAAATTATTAGTAATATGTATATCAATCTTTTTCATTATTATGTATATTGTATTGCTTAGTGTACATAATATGAATCAATTATACATGAGAGGTATTATAGGTTTTATTATAGGTTTGGTATTAGCATTCTTTGAAGAGAAAATATTAAATTTTATTTTTTATACATCATGGTTACCAATCAGTCTAATAACAATATTTATTACATTGTTTGGCTTCTCTTATTACTATTTACCAACTATTTTTAATAATTCATGGGTTTTATCGGAAAATTTATTAGTTTGTTTATTTTGTTTAATTTTAATTGCTTTTATTAGCGTATTTAAGTTACAAAATAATTTTTTTAGTAAATGTAGTAAATTTAATTTGGATATATATTTTTGGCAAGGTTTAATTTTAATAATTTTACCTTATGATCAATTTATTCAAAATTCTGCAATATATTTTATAACTATCGTGATTATAACTTGTTTGGTGTCTATTATTTCATATTATATTAGAAAAATTATCATGTATTATATAAAAGATCTAAAAACCAAAAGAAAAGGAAAGTGTCTATAGTACAAGAGAAGACATAATTTACTTTTCTTTTTTTAAAAAACTCAGCATATTACTTATCAGTTAAAAATTATGTTACATAATAAAATTATATAATGTAGGTAGTAAAAAATTTAATCTAATCAAGATAATTGTGAGTAATAGTGGAAATTTTTGAATATGATAATAATCTAAAAAGGCACACGTGGAAGGGTGGTTTTGGTTTTTGGGAAAAGTGTCAAAAAAAGTTGAAAATTTTGAAAAAAATTTGTAAAAAAGTGTTGACATTAAAATATCATAATGGTAAA
>CALVJJ010000006.1 GCA_944332185.1 uncultured Clostridia bacterium | reverse complement strand
AGGATTGAGTGGACTCGAACCACCGACCCCCACCTTATCAGGGTGGTGCTCTAACCGACTGAGCTACAATCCTATATTCAATTTTTTGTGGAATGAGTGGAGTCGAACCACTGTCTCCAAACCCTAAATTTTTTCTTATCAGGGTGGTGCTCTAACCTGCTGAGCTACATTCCTATATGGTGGAGATAAACGGATTCGAACCGTTGACCCCCTGCTTGCAAGGCAGGTGCTCTAGCCAACTGAGCTATACCCCCATATCTTTCAATGCTCTATTATCTTATCAAATAATCTGGGTATTGTCAATAAAAAAATAAAATATTTTGTAAAAAATTTAAAAATTTTCTTCTATACTTTTTCCTTTTCTGCTACCCTATTTTTTAACTATTATATATTCTTTTACTTTCATAATTTTTTATATTTTTCTTGTCATCAAAAGAACAATTTTGTATACTACTAAAGAGGTATACTATGCATACTTTTTTATATCCACAACAATGGACAAAACATGATGTAGAGACTTTTCAATCCTATTTTCGTACACTTTCCAATCCCAACAATATTCCTTTTGATCAAAAAATAATGCAGACTCATAAAGAAATTTTGGGAATTCGTATTCCTATGATTAGGACATTGGCAAAACATATACGAAAGACCGATTATTTCTCTTTTTTATCTTACTATTTTCCATATTATCATGAAGAATATCTTCTAAAAGCTCTGCTCATTGGATCCATTCCTTCTATGGAACAATTACTTGACTACTTACCTTCATTCTTAAAAGATATTGATAATTGGGCAGTTTGTGATTTGTTAGTGGGAGAAATGAAAATTGTCAACACACATCAAGAAGAAATATTACCTTTTATACAAACATGGATTCACACATCTCATGTTTTTACCCGTCGAGTTGCTATCGTAATACTGATGAAATATTTTTTAAATGACCAATGGATTGATACTACATTATCTTATATTCAACACTATTATACTGATGAATATTACTTAAATATGGCTATTGGTTGGTTGCTTTGTGAAAGTTTGATCAAATATTCTAATAAAACAATCAACATGATTCTTCATTCGACCTTACATCGTGATGCTTTACGTTTTACTGCACAAAAAGTAAGAGATAGTCTACGTATTCCTAAATTGCAAAAAAATAAGCTTTCAAACCTTATCATTCTTCAACAAAAACATGATTTAAAAAAAGATTGAAAACAACTTTCAATCTTTTTTATTTATTATAGTATTTGCATATTTATACATTACGATAATATTTATAAATTTTGCAAATATTCTTTTTGCCTATAAATATAAAGTTTATCCCCTGCCTTTACTGGTAATTCTACAGTAGGATTTTGTTCTAGAATATCATCAGGAGAGACTTTCATATCTTTGGCAATTTCCCATAATGTTTCACCATCTTTTACAAAGTACACACTTAATGCATATCCATTTTGAATATATGGTTCGCCTACTTCTACATTGGATAAAACAGCAAAATTTCCTTCATCATATAGATTCGCATATACATTGACTTTTGCAAATACTTCAATCTCTTCCCCCCGTTTACTCTTCACACTCAAATCCGATAAAGCTAATTGAATTTGGGACATATCCGTCATGTGATCTACAGAATTAGTAATGGAAAAAGGAATTTCTACAACTACAGAATTTGTGGAGTGATCTTCCTTACAATAATATAGTACGGTAGTGGTTGCAATGCCTTGAATAATTAGTTCATGATCTTCAACATACGCATTTGCAAGTGTCACCTGATGACAACATGTACCTAATACTTCATCAATGAATGGCATATTTTCTAGTTTGATACTTCCATCTATTCTTTCTGAAAAAGATTCATTACTAACTTTATCTATTGTCATAACACTAGATGTTGTTGTCAATAATGGATTGGTTATTGAAAATAAATCTTTTACTACAGACAATTTGTAGCAATGAAAAGCATAGCCTTGATACATAACTGGCAATTCTAAACTCACAATCGTTTGATCTGTATTGATCGTAGATGTAATCCCTATTTGATTGATAGCCAGATACAAAGAACTTAATACGTAATCATCTTTTGACAAACCATCTTTTGCAATTTCTTGTTCCATTGGAATATAGTCTTGATAAGATCTTACTGTTGCTTTTTCTCCGGTTGTATAATAATTGATGGTTACTAAAATGCCACCAAAAATTTTTACATATCCGTCACACACTTCTACACGATCCAAATTCACCATTGGACATACAGAAAGTACTCGGCTTACATCATCTTTTATTTCAAAATCATGTGTGCAATCAAATTTTTCATCAATCTTGCCAAGATAATTACGATATTCTACATCTTCACTTTGATAAAATGTTGTTTGATCTTCTACACCGACTAAAGCTTGTGTGGTTGTCTCAAAAATTCCATTGATAGTGGTTTCTATCGTAGCAATGACTTTTATTTCATTCCCTACAATGACTGTACTCACATCTACAACACTACAATCCATTTGTGGTTCAAATGCATAATTATCAAAAGAATAATTGTCTTTGTACTCTACAGAATAATCTAAACTGTACGTTGCCAAATCATCACTTTGATAGATTACTTGAAAATTGACAAAGCCTGTATACTCCAAATTTTTATCTGTAATATTGTAACTTGATGGTACACATTTTGCATTAGCACATACGACTTTTACAATGTTTGTATTATCGCTTGCTGGTAATTGACATTCTACAGATGTTTGTGTCGTACCAATTTTTCTTATGTAACTACTTTTTACTTCTTGATACTTTGGAGAAAAACTCATAAACTATGACCTCCTTTTGTCATAGTTTACTATATGAGGTAAGTTTTAAAATTATAACTATTCATATAAAAAAGCAAGTGTCGTACTTGCTTCTAAAATTTAATATCACCACATAATACATCAGAATAAGAATAACTGGTTTTGTCTAAATCAGCCTTGGTGATTGGTTTGATAATAAACATAGATGGATACACCTGTTCCACTTGTGCTTTTAATTCTACGATTTTGTTCCTACCTTTATTGATACGAAATACTACATCTTTTCCTTTTAGTTCTTCAATTTTTGACTTAACATCTTGAATGGATTGAAATTGTCTATACATACCTTACCCCTTTTTCATTTTTCTTTTTTCATAATCTAGAAAAAAGTCTGGTACTATAGTATATCTCAAATATTTTCATTTTATGTCTTGTAAAGAATAAAAGACATAGCATTATGCTATGTCTTTATTTGTCATCATCGTCATCATCATCTTCTTCTTCGTAATCGTCTTCATCATCAATATCAATATCATCGATGTTGCCAATATCAAAATCATCATCTATAGAATCTGTTTCGATATCTTCGTCTTCCTCATCTAAATCATCTTTAAAATCTTCATCTTCAGACAAATCTTTTGCAAATTCATTGTCAAGTTCTGGATCAATATCATCTTCATCAACAATAGGAAGAATTTCATCATCATCGTCATCATCTTCTGTTTTGTCTAAAAAGTCTTTCCAGTTGACATTCTCATCACCATCATCTTCCATGCTTTTTTCCATACAACTTTGACACATACTTTCGCCATCTGTTATATAATTAACTTTACAAATTGGACATAATTCTAAATCAAAATCATCGTCCATAAGATCCATTTCTTCTAATGATCCTGCTTTCATTTCTCTTTTGCAGACATCACAATATTTATCTTTTTTTTGAATATAATTCAATTCACATCTTGGGCATAGGATATAAACTGGTTTTTTAGCATTCATCTTTACTTCGTCCTCTTTTTTGTATGTAATTTTTTATCTTTTACATTGTAATAAAATATACATAAGATGTAAACTATTTTTATATAATATTTTCATATTTTTTATAAATATGTATTAAAGTTTATTCGATAGCTCTATAAATTGTGCTATTGTTAGCTTTTCGCCTCGAATTTGTGGATCAATCTTGAGACTTTCTAGTAGTTGTTGACCAGACTCTAGATCTAATCCAAATTCTTGTCTTAAGTTGTTCACAAGCGTCTTTCTTCTCATGGCAAAAGCACATTTAATCAAACGTTGTAGTGTTTCTTCATGTTGAACATGATAAGGGGATTTTGTAAAATCTATACGGATAATACAACTGTCTACATTAGGTGCTGGAGTGAATAATTGCCTTTTTACAGTACGTTTATACTCGACAGTCGCCCGATATCCAAGGCTGACAGTTAAAGCTCCATAATCCTTACTTCCTACAGGAGCAATCATACGCAAACCAACTTCTTTTTGCACCATGATTGTCATGCTTTTTATCTTTTTACTTTCTTCTAAAAATTTAAAAATAATTGGTGTTGTGATATAGTATGGAAGATTGGCAACAATATGATACCCGTTAGGATATTGTTCATCAAGTTGTGATACATCTACCTTTAAAATATCTTGATAAATCACTTTTACATTATCAAGCCCTGCTAAACTCTCTTGCAAAATACCTTCCAAATTGTGATCAATTTCGTAACAAGTCAAAGTTTTTGCCTTTTTTGCAATCATGTAAGATAATGTGCCGGCTCCGGGGCCAATTTCTATCACATCATCTCCGCTTGTAATGGCTGCATCTTCTACGATAGCTTGTAATAGATTTTTATCAAAAATAAAATTTTGACCATATTTTTTTGAAAACACAAAATGATGTTTTTTTATAATATCGCTTTGAACCATTATTTCACCTTTGGAAAAATTTTCTTTACATTTTGATCTGTTTGTTCAAGCACAACTTGTAAAGAACACTGCTTTAATTCTGCAATTTTTTGTGCAACAAGTGATACATATTTTGGATAGTTGATTTGTCCTCGATATGGAGTTGGAGCTAGATATGGACAATCTGTTTCGAGTACCAACTTATCTAACGGAACATATTGTGCAACTTTTTGTACTTTTGGAGCATTTTTAAAAGTCACTGTACCTCCAAATGCTACGTAAAATCCCATCTTTTCAAATATTTGATAACTTTCTAGGCTTTCACTAAAACAATGCAGTAACACGCCATATTGCAACAAATTATGATGTTTTTGCATAAATGGAACGAAATCTCCTACAGCATCTCTTAAATGTATCACAATAGGCATCTTCATTTCATACGCTAATTGTATTTGATCCAGTAAAACTTTTTTCTGCAACTCTTTATCATATCCTTCATAATGATAATCTAGTCCTATTTCGCCAATAGCAATCACTTTTGGGTGCGTACACCATTGTTTTAACTGTTCTCTTACAGATGCATTATATTCTTGACAGTTTTCAGGGTGAATACCAATAATTGCATAAATATTTTCATATTTTTCAGCAAGTTCCACACATTTTTTTGAACTTTCTACATCATAGCCTACTGTAAATACATATTTTAGTCCATCACAAGATAGAGAAGCAATCATTGCTTCTCTATCTGCATCATAGACTTCTTCGGTTAGATGTGCATGCGTGTCTACCATTAACAAACCTCACTTCCACTTGGCATACTAGAATTTGGTTCTACCAAACTTAGTTTTCCATCAGCACTAACAGAACACAAAATCATACCAAAACTTTCTACCCCACAAAGTTTAATTGGTTTTAAATTTTTTACAACAACTACATTTTTCCCAATAATTTCTTCTGGTTGATAGTGCTTTGCAATACCAGATACGATGGTTCTTACTTCCTCTCCAATTTGGACAGTATTCTTTAATAATTTTTCTGATTTTGCAATTTTTTCACTGTGCAAAATCTTTCCTACTACTAATTCTACTTTATCAAAATCATCGATGGAAATAAGTGGTTTTTCTGCTTTTTCTTGTTTGTCTTGTTTTTCTTCTTTTTTGATTGGTGTTGTTAGATAAGCTACTTCTTTTTGCACATCTAATCGTACGAATAAAGCCTCACCTTTATGGACTGTATAATCCATCAAATCTGTATGGAAAATTGTAATACTTTCCAACTTACGATATGGACTATCTTTTTCAATCCCTAATTTTTCAAATATTTTTTCTGCTGTAGTTGGTAAAAAGGCTTGCAAGAGGACTGCCACCATTCTAATACTTTCATACAAGTGATATAAAACAGTTGCAAGTCTATTCTTATCTACTTTTGCAAGAATCCAAGGTGCTGTTACATCAATATATTTGTTGGCAGCACGTACCACACCAAAGATTTCATCAATAGCTATATCTACTCTTTGTTGATCCATAGCATTCTTGACTGCTTCATATAAATGATTGAGTTTGTTCTCTAACTCCTTATCTTCTGTCAAACTAGGTCCACATTTTGGCAATTTTGCATCAAAATTTTGTGTGATCATGGCTAGTGTTCGGCTCACCAAATTTCCCAAATCATTGCATAAATCTGCATTGATTGTTTTGATAAATAGTTCTGAACTATATGGACTGTCATTAAAGATAGGACCATCTTTGTATACCCAATATCTCACTGCATCTGTCCCATATCGATCAGCTAGTACTAAAGAATTGAACCCATTGCCACTACTCTTACTCATCTTGTCACCTTTTTCTGTGATCCAACCATGAGAATGGATTTGTTTTGGTAAAGGTAGATCTAGTGCTTTTAATAGAATTGGCCAAATAACAGCATGAAAACGAGCAATTTCTCTTCCTACGAATTGCACATCAGCTGGCCAGAATTTTTGGAATAATGTATCATTTTCTGTCCCATATCCTAAAGCAGTCACGTAGTTGAGTAAAGCATCGATCCAAACATACATGACGTGTTTTGAATCAAAAGGAACAGGCACACCCCAATCAAATGTGGTACGGCTCACACAAAGATCTTGTACTCCATTTTCTATAAAATTCTTATAAATTTCATTTTTTCTGGCTTCTGGGATCAAAAAATCTGGGTGACTTTGATAAAAATCTTTTAGCCATTCTGTGTATTTTGACATTTTAAAGAAATAACTTTCTTCTTTCATCAGTTCTACAGGTCTACCACAATCTGGACATTTTCCATCGACTACTTGGCTTTCTGTAAAGAAAGATTCACAAGGCACACAATATAAGCCTTCATAGTTTGCCTTATAAATATCTCCTTGATCATATAATTTTTGAAAGGCTTTTTGTACAACTTTTACATGATCCTCATCTGTCGTACGAATGAATTTGTCATACGTAATGCCTAATACTGACCAAACATGTTTGAATTTTGCTACAACTTGGTCTGTATATTCCTTAGGTGTAATGCCAGCTTCTTCAGCTTTTCTAGCGATTTTTAAACCATGTTCATCACTACCTGTTAGGAAAAACACATCTTTACCTGCAAGTCTTTGGAATCTAGCACACGCATCAGCTAGGACAGTTGTATAGCAATGTCCCAAATGTAAGTCGCCACTTGCATAATAAATAGGTGTAGTTACATAATATGTTTCTTTTTTCATGATTACTCCTTTTTATAGATGCATTTTATCTAGTTGAATAATTTTATCTGCCACTTCTTGTACAAATTCTTTATTGTGGCTAACTAGTATCACTGCACCTTCATATTCTTTAATTGCTTCTTTTAAGCAATCAATAGCGTATTTGTCAAGATGATTGGTTGGTTCATCAAGTAACAACAAATTACTTTCTTTGATGGTCAACACACAAATTTTGATCTTGCTTTGCTCTCCACCACTTAATTGTTCTATTTGTTTTTGACAATGAATGGTGGTCAGTCCACTACGATTCAAATTGGCACGTAATTGTTTATCTAATAGTTTTGGAAATTCCTGACGCATATACATAAGAGGGGTACCAGAAAATCCATGAAAATCATTTTCTTGTTCGTAGTACCCAATTTTCACATTGCGTGCTATCTCTACTTCTCCTGCTAGTTGTGGAATAATACCACAAATAGTTTTTAATAAAGTAGATTTTCCAATACCATTAAACCCAGTAATTGCCACCACTTCCCCATGGTTTACTTCAAAGGTAATTGGCTTTAATAATGGTTTTTGATACCCTACGACCAACTGATCTACTTTGAGCATCATTCTTCCTCCAAAAGGCTTGTAGGCAAAACGGAAAGTGGGCTTAATTTGTTCACTTGGTTTTTCTAGAATATCCATCTTTTCTAGTCTTTTTTCTCTGGAACTTGCCATTCTTGCTGTTGATGCTCTTGCTTTGTTTTTAGCAATATAATCTTCTAGTTTTTTAATTTCTTTTTGTTGAGATTCATACGATTTTTCATAAAGTCTTCTTCTTTCTTCTTTAATGAGCATAGCTTTGTCTAGATTACCGACATATCTTACAATCTTTTGATTGTCTATATCACAAATAATATTCACCACAGCATTCAAAAAACTAGCATCATGGCTGACAATCACAAAAGATTTTTCACTAGAGTTGATGAATTTTTTAAGCCATTCAATATGTTCGACATCTAGAAAATTGGTTGGCTCATCTAAAATCATGACATCAGGTTGCTCTAATAGTAGTTTTGCTAGCAATACTTTGGCTCTTTGCCCACCACTTAACGTATTCACAGGTGTTTCAAGTCCTAAAGCTGTCACCCCTAATCCTGCGGCAACTTTTTCAATATCACTATCAATTTGGTAAAAATTATTAGCTTGTAAATACTCGAACAAATCTCCACTTTGATTTAATAATTTTTCTAATTTTACTGGATTGGTTTCTGTTGCTAAACTATTGTTGACTTGATTCAGTTTTTCTTCTACTTCATATAATTTGGCAAAAGCTCCACCCAAATATTGTTTAATGGTTTGGTGTCCATTGATTTCGGCATGTTGGTCCAAATATCCAATGGTATATTTTTTATTAAAATACATCTCTGCATCGTCTGGTATGACTTGCCCCATCATGATTTTGATTAGACTACTTTTTCCTGCCCCGTTGACACCTGTCAGTCCAATTTTTTCTCCGGGATTGAGCACAAAACTGGTATCCAATAAAATCTGTTTGTCTCCATAGTTATGAGACAAATGATTGATTTCAATAATTGCCATTTTGTATTCCTTTCACTTTCTTTATTTTATTTTTGCTAAAAATGCTTGCATTCTTTGTCGCATTTTTTCTTTTCCAAATAGTTTGCAAATACTAAACAAATCTGGGGTATTTTTTCTTCCTGTAAGAGCAATACGAATATAGGTACAAACTGTTCCACAGTGTCCTTTGTATTGATCTGGATTCTTCTTGTATTCTTTAATCTGTGGACAGTAACCCAAATCACAGCCAATAGATTTTACCATTTCAAACCATTGACTATTATCCACTTGGTCATCAAAATGTTCTAGATATCGATCAAAGATATCTTTGAGATCTTCTAGATGCATATTTTCTTCCATTTCATATTGTCCATCGAATAATTCATCAAAGAAATATCCATACAAATTTTTCGTATCTTCCCATTTTACAATATCTTTTCTAGGTTTTTGATTGTATCTATCTATTGCAAACATTTTAATTGCAAACTCTCTGTGTTTTTCCAAAATTTCTGCCCACTCTACATCATAAGTTTTTGCCCATTGCAAAACTAATTCATATACTTTTTCAGCAGACATTTTGCTAATGACATTCTTACTCACATCATTGAATTTGTCTAGATCAAATAAAGCCCCACTTAAACTCATTTTTTCAAGTGTAATCAAGAATTCTTCACGATTTGCATTAGGATTGGCTATTCTCCATTCTTCAAAATTGGTATTGGCAATGGTATACAAATATTCCATCACACTATCAGTTGGGTATCCAGCCTTTACCATATAACTTACGGCTGTTTCTGGATCTTTACGTTTACTAATTTTTCTTTTTTGACCTGTTTCTTGATCAAATCGTTGCACAAATGCTACGTGACAATACTCTGGTTGATCAAATCCTAAGGCACGGAATAATTGCATATGTTCTGGGACAGAATTCAACCATTCATTACTACGAATTACCGTCGTGGTACCCATCAAATGATCATCTATTGCATGAGCAAAATTGTATGGTGGAAGTAAGCTTTTTGACTTGATAATGACCACATCATTAACGTTATCTGCCATCTCTTGCTCTCCACGTAACACATCATAAAAATGTACTCTATCCCCTACTTTTGCTGGAGATTTAAAACGAATAACAAATGGTTTTCCTGCTTTTAGATTTTGTTCCACTTCTTCTGGTGTCAAATTCCTGCAAGTCGCATATTCCCCATAATATCCAATTTGGACTTCTTTGTTTTCTTCTTGTTTTTGGCGAATTGCTTGTAATTCTTCTTTGGTACAAAAACATGGATAGGCAAGACCTTTTCGTACTAAGTCTTTTGCATAAGTCAAATAAATTTCTTGTCTTTGCGTTTGGATATAAGGGGCGTAGTTGCCATAAGATTGTAGATTTTCATCTACCCCCTCATCTGCATGAATGTCAAATGATGCCAAATCTTCTACAATTCCTTCTACTCCATGGTCAATGGTTCTTTCTAGATCGGTATCTTCTATACGTAGAAAAAACACCCCATGAGACTGTTTTGCAATGATATAATCATAAAAACAAGTTAGCAAACTTCCCATGTGCACATACCCTGTTGGGCTTGGTGCAAAACGGGTAACTTTTGCTCCTTCTGGCAAATTCCTTTTAGCATATTTTTTTTCATAATACTCTGGTGTTTTTGTAATATTTGGGAATAATAATTCTGCTATTTTTTCATAATTGTTCATATTTTCTCCTAAAAACGAAAAGGAATGCGTAACTACTTTACGCATTACAACCCTTTTCTATTTTGTCATACTCATTAAAGCTTCATAAAAATATCTTACATCTAGATTGGTAAAATCTATGATAAAATCTAGACAACCTTTTTGTTCGTTGCTAAGTGCATTATAATAATTTTCTGCATATTTGGTAGCCACGCCTGTGGTAAATACTTCATTGTATTCATCTTTTAAAAGTGCTTCATAATATTCTCTTACATTGACTTTTTCTCTAGCTTCATTATAAAAGTTCAAATAGGTAGACATCTTTTCTTGTAAAAGTTCCATATTTTTTGCTTTTTGTCCAATAGTTTGATACCCACTATCTATGTTTAGATTATCATTGGTCAACATAATAGAGGTCAATTCATCAATTTTGGATAAAGAATAATTTTGAATTTTTCCATCTTCATAATATTGTAATTGAAAAGTTCCACTTAAATTATTGTGTTGGAATATTTCAATATTGTCGTAATACACAATGGTTGCATACGTTAATTTTGCATCATCAAAAACTCTTTGAATCATATCATTTTTGGCTTCATCACTCACATTCTCATCGTTTAAAATACTTAAGTCATGTGGTTTTATGATAGCATTCAAAGAACGCATGGTGTTAGCATAGTCTAGCGTAGCTTTGATTAGACTTGCATAGGCATGACAGAAATTCTTTAGTTTTTCATAGTAAATTGCACTATCTGGCTGAATCATTTCTAATTCTTCTAAAAATCCATCTTTTGTTCTGGAAAAACTATACACTTCTTTTCTTAAAGCAATCACTTGATTGTATAAGGCATTGATAAGATCTCGTTGATTTCTTACGCTTTCTTCGTTATCAAATACGTATAAAGTATATTGATCTAGATAATTTGTGGCAACTTCAAGAACACTTGCATATAGGTACTGTACTTGACTATATCCAATCATCAAGTCTTCACTCATGGTTTTGACATAATCATTTGGTTCGCCATTCTTCCCTTCCTCGAATACTTCATGGTTCAGTTGTGGCTTTACACCCCACTCGGTAAACATGGTATTCCCTTCTGGTGTCTGGTAGGTAACTTTCATTTCTTCAAACATGGTTTTGACAACATAAAGATCTCGGCTGCTTGCACACCCTGTCAGTATCAATACTCCTACAAGAGGGATCATACACAATTTCCAAATTTTTTTCATTCTACACCTCGAATAAGAATTTTACAATATTGATCACATCTTGATAATATTGACTACTAAATCCATAATGAGCAAATAATTCTAAATCTTGTTCTGGATCAGCTACAATGATATCTTCTTTGCCTAAAAACATATCATCTGGCGCTATTGCAAATATTCTTTTTAATTGTTGTTTTCCTTCTTCTGTAGATACCATATTTTGATAGGAAGTGGTGAATGCTGCACTTTTTTCGGAAAAGAATAGTTGATTGTCATCTGTATATAATTGTAAAATGGCATACATGTCATCTAAATATGCATAGAACACATCTTCATTCTTGTTATGTTCCAACACAAGACTACTTTGATACAAGAAAGATTCTAAGGTAGCACCTTTAGCATCATATAGATATTGACCATCTAACGCATAAGCTGTCACAACATCTTTCATATAAAATGCAATATTATTTTCTTTTTGCAAGTATGTTTTGTAGATATCAATCAGGCTATCATACATATTAGACAATTCTATATAAAGAGCATCTTTTTCTGTTTCACTTGCTTTGTTTATGGTTTCTTGATAAGTCTTAACTTCATACATTTTGGTAGCAATTTGGTCCATCAAAGTATTCAAATCGTTTACTTTATTTTTCATGGATTTAACATCACCCAATCTAATTCCATCGGCAAATTGTAATAAAGAGTAATAATATTTAATGGTTGTCCACTGTGCAGTATGAATATCTCCGTAAGAACCTGTTACACCAAGAGTTCTTCTATTGCCTAGCAAATCCATAGAGTCGACAATATTAAGACTAGCACTGGTAGCTACACTAAAACAATCATTATAGATTTGTACATCGTAAACTTGCATACCAGGGTTACAGTCTTCTTGTCTTTCTTCTAAAGTATTCATCATGGCAGTTGTGGTTTCATAAAATTGTGTGTCGTTATCTTTCTTGAAAAATAGTGCATAGACACCCCAACCAATTCCAACGACAATTAAAATAATAATGAGCAATCGTAAAATTTGTTTCATTCTTTCCTCCGATGGCATAAAGAAAACAGTATTTCTTTTTTTATCATACCACTTTTTCTATGTACTAGTCAATATTATCATTCATATAATTATATAAATATAGAGTACTAATCTCATTTTTAGATTACATTTTTTCTGTCTCATACTCTACATTTACGAGTAATAGACCTTTTGCTGGCATGGTTTTGCCGGCAAGTGTTCTGTCTTTTTTCTGTAAAAGAATAGCAATATCTTCAGGTTTTCTTTTCCCATATCCTACTTCGAGTAATGTCCCTACCATAATACGTACCATATGGTATAAAAAGCCATTTCCGGTAATAGAAAATTGTATCAACTGTCCTGTTTGTGTGATGGTAATATCGGTAATTGTTCTTACTTTATTTTCTACTTCAGTAGATGCTGCACAAAAGGAAGTAAAATCATGTTCTTGTAAAAAATACTTGCTTGCTTGTTGCATACTGTTTAGATTGGGTTGCCTTTTTATTTGTTCTGCGAATTGCTCATAATACGGTATGATAATATGCGAAAAATACACGGAATATTGGTATGTTTTTAACTTTGCAGAGTACCTTGCATGAAACTCATCGTCCACTAAAAAAGAACGTAACACCCGAATATCTTGTGGTAAATATGCGTTAATCAAATAACATAATTTTTCCACAGGATATGTTGTATCAATATCCATGTGTGCTATTTGTCCAATGGCTGATACACCTTGATCTGTTCTACCACTTCCAATAAGATCTACTTTTTGTCCTAGTGCTTTTTCGATAGCTTGACAAAGTGTTCCTTGAATGGTAGGAAAATGTTGTTGTGTCCCATTTTGTATTTGCCACCCATGATAGTTCTTTCCCACATAACTAATTTGCAATCCAACTCTTGTCATCAGTCTCTCCTTACTCTTTTCATTATAACATACACAAGGAAAAAGTACAAATTTTTCGCAAAGAATAGAGATTTGTTTTTTGTTTGTTTGACCTATTTTTTGATTTTTTATATACTAGAAAATAAGGAGAAAAAATTATGGGAAGAATAACAGTTGATGGGAATACAGCTTGTGCAAGAATTGCTTATCAGGTAAGCGAAATTGCTACGATTTATCCAATTACCCCATCTAGTCCTATGGCAGAAACCATCGATGAAATGGCTACCAAAGGAGTCAAAAATATATTTGGCCAAACGGTAAAGGTCGTAGAAATGCAAAGTGAAGGTGGTGCAAGCGGAGCAATGCATGGAGCACTTGCCGGAGGAAGTTTAGCAACAACATTTACAGCAAGTCAAGGTTTGCTTTTGATGATCCCTAATATGTACAAAATTGCAGGCGAATTGCTTCCTTCTGTCATGCACGTATCAGCAAGAGCTTTGTCTACTCATGCCCTATCTATATTCGGTGACCATAGCGATGTCATGGCAGTACGCCAAACAGGATATGCTATGCTTGCTTCCAATTCTGTACAAGAATGTATGGATATGGCTATGATTGCCAGTATGGCTACCTATCAAGCAAAAGTGCCTTTTGTCCATTTCTTTGATGGATTTCGAACAAGCCACGAAATCAATACCATCGAAGAAGTAACGGTAGAACAAGTAAAACAACTTGCCCCTATGAAAGAAATGATGGCTTTTAAAAGTCAAGGGCTTAATTCTTCTCACCCACATCAACAAGGCACAGCACAGAATCCAGATATTTATTTTCAAAATAGAGAACGATCAAATACCTATTATCTTAAAACACCATCTATCGTACAACAATGCATGGATTCTTTTGCTAAAGTTTGTGGTAGACAATATCATATTATGGAATATTATGGTGCTAAAAACGCAAAATATGTCATTGTTTCCATGTGCAGTAGTTGTGAAACTATTAAAAATGTCGTGGAGTATTTGAATAAAGAAAAAGCAGAATATGGTATGGTAAGTATTCACTTATACCGACCATTTGATACACAATATTTGCATCAAATTTTACCAAAAACAGTACAAAAAATAGCTGTTCTGGATAGAACAAAAGAAAGTGGATCAGCTGGCGAACCTTTGTATCTTGATGTCGTAGCCAGTATGCAAGAACATCATCGCAATGTAACCATTGTAGGTGGCAGATACGGCCTTGGAGGCAAAGAACTGACACCATCTATGATTCATAGTGTATATGAAAATCTAAAAGAAAAGACACCAAAAAATCATTTTACACTGGGTATTATTGATGATATTACCCATACCAATTTGGTAGAAAAAAATGTTCTATCATTACAAGACACACATACCACGAGTTGCAAATTCTATGGTTATGGTGGTGATGGAACTGTCAGTGCTAATAAAAGCACAATTAAAATTATTGGAGAAACTACTCCCCTTTACACGCAAGCTTTCTTTGAATATGATAGTAAAAAGACCGGAAACTCTACTATCAGTCATTTGCGTTTTGGACAAAATCCAATTACAAAACCTTATCTTATTACAGATGTGGATTTTGTATCTGTCCATAAAGATGGCTATTTAACAAAATACAACATCTTAAAAGGCTTAAAAAATGATGGTATTTTACTCATCAACACCTCTTATACTGACACAGAAATCAATGAACTTTTGCCAAAAGACAAAAAAGATTACATTATATCTCATAATATTCATGTATACATCATTGATGCTTTTTCATTAGCGCAAAAAATTGGATTGGGTAACAAAATCAATCTTATTATGCAAACTTGTTTCTTTTATTTAAAAAACATTATTCCTTTTGACTTGGCAAAGAAAAAAATGAAAGAATATGCAGAAAAAAGCTATGGTAAAAAAGGAAAAGAAGTCCTTGAAAAAAACATACAAGCCATCGAACAAAGTATCCCTTATCTAAAACAAATTCATATCACGCCATCTACGAACTTATGCATACATGATTGTACTCAATGTGGAAAATGTCCTAGTTATTACACCAATTTTATTGATCCTATTCAAAAATTAGAAGGCAACTCTTTACCTACGAGTGCCTTCTCCCCTAATGGATTCGTGCCTGTGGGTACATCTCAATATGAAAAACGAGGAACTGCAGAACAAATTCCTGTATGGATTCCACAAAACTGTATTCAATGCAATATGTGTGCCTTTGCATGCCCACATGGAGCTATTAGACCATATCTTATGAAGGAAGAAGATGTTGTAGAACTGCCTAATGACATGGTAACCATCAAAGCTATGTTAGAACAAGGATATCGATATTGCCTACAAGTTAGTCCTATGGACTGTACAGGGTGTGGCGTGTGTGCTAATGTATGTAGTGCCAATAAAAAAGCACTCCAGATGACAGACTTTTTAAGTGTTAAAGATCAAGAAAATAAAAAATATCAAGCATTACAAAAGATCAAACATTATGTCAGTCAAAAATTCCCAAAAACAGGTGTCAAAGGTAGTCAATTCTATCCCCCATATTTTGAATATAGTGGAGCTTGTGCTGGTTGTGGTGAAACTCCTTATCTAAAAGTCTTAAGCCAATTATTTGGAGATCACATGATCATTGCCAATGCTACTGGGTGTAGTAGTATCTATGGTGGCAGTGCCCCAACCTGTCCATATACAAAAGATGAGAATGGGAACGGTATTGCTTGGGCAAGTTCTTTATTTGAAGATAATGCAGAATTTGGATTAGGCATCAAACTTGCTACACAACAAAAACAAGCTACCTTACATTCTTTACTACAAGAATGTGTGACTACTTGTCGTGATGAACATATCAAACAAACCATTGAGGAATACCTAACTTGTCAAACTGTTCCAGAGCAAAGAAAATATAAGAAGGAAATCTTGGATCATTTGGATTACGTGACTTCCAATCCTACCATCAAACAACGTATTCAAGCCCTTGCTGATAGTTTTGTTACACAAAGTGTTTGGATCATCGGTGGAGATGGTTGGGCGTATGATATTGGATTTGGAGGTTTGGATCATATCTTAGCCAGTGGAGAAAACGTGAATATTTTAGTATTGGATACCGAAGTATATAGCAATACCGGTGGGCAATCCAGTAAAAGTACACCAAGTGGTGCTGTCGCCAAATTCGCAAGTTCAGGTAAAAAGACCAATAAAAAGGATTTGGGCGAAATAGCCATGACTTATAAGAATGTTTATGTTGCTAAAGTCTCTATGGGAGCTAATAACACCCAGTTGCTCACTGCCCTAATGGAAGCAGAACAATATCAAGGTGTCTCCTTAGTAATTGCATATGCTCCTTGCATTAACCATGGTATTGATATGTCCAAGACACAACTCGAAATGAAACGTGCTGTGCAATCAGGATATTGGAATTTGTATCGTTACAATCCTAATAGAATTGCCATTGGAGAAAACCCATTGATCCTAGATAGTGATGAGCCAGAATTAGATTACTTTGAATTTTTAAACGGTGAAAATCGATACCGTAGTCTTAGCCAAATATCTAATTCTCTTACCCATGACCTACAAGAAAAGAATTTTGAATATGCTATGCATAAATATCATGAATTAAAGACAAAAGCAGAAAAAGATCAATAAAAAAAGGCTTTGATAAGCCTTTTTTTATTGTTGCATAGTACTAGTAATACGATCGCAATTACCCTTATTCAAATATTGTATATATTTTAGAATGATTTTTTTTAATGAGTTTTATCATTTTCTTTTCTACTTCTTCTACCGTAAAACCATAGTCTTTATATACTTGTTCTGCCTTTCCACTTTTCCCATATTGATGAATAGATAAAACATCTCCCAAGGTACCTACGACTTGATACCATGAACTTCCTTCGCTTGCTTCTACTGCTAAAAGACTTTGTACTCTTGGTGGTAAAATTTTCTTTTGATAACTTTCAGGTTGAGATAAGAAAACTTCCAAACATGGGACACTAACTACTCTTATATTATATCCTTTTTTCATAAGATCAATTTGTGCTTTTATTGCCAAACTCACTTCACTACCAGATGCCAAAATAATACCTTCTAGGTTGCCTTTCCCCTCACTAGAGATAATATATGCACCCTTACAAGCTTGCGATGTATCGGCATCTACAATCGGCAATTTTTGTCTTGTACCAATTAGACACGTTGGAGATTTTTTCATAAAGAAGGATTGATAACACGCTTTGACTTCTTCAAAATTGCATGGTCGCCATACATCAAGATTAGGAGTAGCTCTAAGCCCTGTCAACTGTTCTACTGGTTGATGTGTAGGTCCATCTTCCCCTACGAGAATACTATCATGTGTCAAGATATACAAAATAGGCAAATTCATCATACAAGACATACGCATAGCAGCTTTCATATAGTCTACAAAAGACAAAAAGGTACTAATAGCCATTGGAGTATGATCAAACAAAGCCATTCCATTGGCAATACCAGCCATAGCATGTTCTCGTAGTCCAAATAAGATATTTTGACCAGAAAAGTCTTCTTTTGTGATGGCTTTTTGACTTGTGATTTCGCATTTTGTACTATTTTTTAGATCAGCACTCCCACACACAATGGTATTGTATAGTTTTCCAATGACACCCAATACCATACCACTCATATCTCTGCTAGCAATTCCCTCTTGACATGGAATAGCATCAATTACTTTTTCTATTCCCTCTAAATGTCCTAGTAGAGATTGTTGCAATTTTTCATACTTTGCTTTTTCAGTTTTCTTATAGGTGGCTAGTTTTTCTTTAAGAGGTGCAAAACGTTTTTTACTTTCCTCTTTTACCGTTTCTAGATAGGTTTTGACTTCGCTAGACAGAGAAAATGGCTTTTTTTTGATCCCAAAATTCTCACATAATTTTTGCAATTCTTCTGGCTTTAATGGAGTACCATGGATTCGACAGTTGTCTTGATATAACGATCCATATCCAATAATGGTATGACAAAGTACAAAACTAGGTTTATTCATCTGTTTTGCTTTTTGTATAGCTCTATCTATTTCATCAAGATCATTGCCGTCCTTTACAGTAAACACTTCAAAACCTATGCTTTCCATCATGGCTTTTATATCTACTGGAAAGGTTTGACTTATTCTACTATCAATAGTAATTTGGTTGCAATCGTATAAGACAATCAAATTATTTAGTTGCAAACTTCCCGCAAGTGTTAATGCTTCGTAGGCAATGCCTTCCATAAGGCAACCATCACCTACTAAACAATATATTTTTTGATCGAATAGGGTGCAATTTTCTGTATTATACAAAGCTTCTGCCCTTTTTTCTGCAATGGCCATACCTACAGCGTTGGCTACCCCTTGTCCCAATGGTCCGGTATTGTCATCTACTCCTGGACACTGAATTTCTGGGTGTCCACTGGTAATCGCATTTAATGAGCGAAAATTCTCCAAATCTGCTTTTGTAATTGCAAACCCCATAGCATGCAAAACAGCATACAACATGGCACTGCCATGCCCTGCTGATAAGACAAATCTATCTCGTAAAAAATGTTTATCTTCTTTTGTACTATAGCGCAAATGTTTTGCATACAACGTGTAAACGATAGGCATAGCACTTAAAGCAATACCCGGGTGACCACTTCCAGCATGCGTAATCATCTCGTTCGATAACACACGCAATTCATTGACTGTTTGTTCTTCTATTTTCATATTATTTTCCTTTTCCGTAGGATTTTTTAATAGCCTGTAAGATGGACTTTACCAAATGTTGTTCTTCCATTCTAATACACCTAACCACTACATCACTATATTGTTGACAAATTTTTCTCCTATCTTTGTACACAATATTGTCTAGTGTGTGTAAAGGTGTTTTATCTTGCTCTTCACACTGTGCTTGTGGCAAATCTAAAAAAACCACTAAACTTTTCTCTTTTATGCTTTTTTCTTCTTTATTAGCATTAAAAGTAGGAAAAGACATTGTAAAAATTGTATTATCAAATCTTGCAACTGATTTTACTTTTTTACTTTCCAATTTTTCTACATAACTAATTCCACAAAGATCAATCACTTGAGCAATGTCGCTTACTTCATATTGTAGCAAGTCGTTTACATCAGCATAAAACATATCTAGACACAATGATAATTTGTATGCTACAGATTGTATGAGTTTGCGATTTAATCCTAAGAGAAAAATGTTGGTTTTCATATATTTCTCCTATTATTTTTCTAATTTTTTAAAGAGGGAATATTTGTATTTTTTGACTCCATGTCTATCTAGAATAGATTTTCCTAATTGATTGAATCCGTACAATGTATGAAGATTGATGCCTGCTTTGATTTTTGGACCACAGACTAGGATTGGCACATATTCTCTACTATGATCCGTACTTGGTGTACTAGGATCACAACCATGATCAGCCGTAATAACCAATACATCATCTTCTTCCAGTCCTTCCATGATGGTTGGAATAGTTGCATCTATTTGTTCCAAAGCTTTTGCATACCCTTCAATATTATTCCTATGACCGTATAACATATCAGTATCTACTAAATTTGCAAACACGAATCCATCGAATTTTTCATGAGCTAGTTCTACCACTTTTTGTAATGATGTTGTATTGTTTTTTGTATGAAAACTTTCCTGAATTCCATGCCCTGCAAAGATATCTTTAATCTTCCCTACTCCTATGGTTTTGACACCTTTTGCTGTCAGTTTATCTAGAACAGATTTTTTAGGTGGATTAAGAGCAAAATCTCTTCTATCTTCTGTACGATAAAATTCTCCAACATTACCTGCAAATGGTCTAGCGATCACTCTACCGATGGCATATTTCCCTTTTGCAACTTTTCTAATTTTGGCACATAGATCATACAACTGTTCCAAAGACAAAACATCGATATGGCAAGCAATTTGCAAACAACTATCTTGAGAAGTATAAATAATTGGTTTTTTGGTTCTCAAATGTTCTTCTCCAAGCCTTGCTATGATTTCTGTTCCACTTGCCACTTCGTTGCCAATAAATTGTTGACCAGTAGCTTTTTCTATTTTCTTCATGAGTTTTTCATCAAAACCATTAGGGAAAACAGGATTTGGGTGTTTTTGTATAATGTCCATCATTTCATAATGTCCTGCTGTTGTATCTTTGGCCTTTGTTCTTTCAAACATTCTTCCATAACTACCAATGCGTTCTCCCTCATAAGACAAAGGTAGTCCATCTATAGAAGTTAATCCTAATTTTTCAAAATTAGGTAATTTACAATTCGTGTGTTGTAAAATATGTAAGAAAGTATTACTTCCTCTATCTCCAAATTGATATGCATCTGGCATTTCGCCAATACCAAAACTATCAATGACCATTACTATTGTTTTCATAATCTCTCCTTTATAGTAGTATACCATTTTACCGTATTTGACACAAAAAAATTAGTAAAAAAAACAATTATTTTCTATAAAATAGGCAATGATTTTTAAATTTTTTGATTTTTGGACTTTCTATACTTCCTTCTGTACCCTTCTGGGACAAAGGTTATGACTAGAATAATACTGATGATGACTACTACAATTACCCAATATGATACATAAGCATAGTCATCTGTTTTTCCTACTGCATACAATTTGATATCATGCATAATCGAAGCCACAATATTACCATCTTGTATCGTCATCATGGTATGATCTAGCAATGTATCAGCAGAATTTACTTGATATTGAGATAGTGCTTGTAAGGTTTCTACGCTTGGGTGTCCATAGCTATTACGCCCTACTGAAATGACAGCATAATCTACTTTGATGGTGTCAAAAATATTTTCTGTTTGCTCTTCATTCTGTAGAGATGTTTTACTCCCATGATGTCCAATTTTGAATAACTGGACATGTTTTATATCTGGATATCCTTTTAATGCATCTTTTAATTGTTCATACTCGGCATCGCCTGCAAGTAAAATTTTGTTCCCATTATATTCAATCAGTAACACGGTACTCATCGCATTAGTAGTTGTATAAGTAGTTGTAGGTCCAATGGTACGAACTGACACATTGCCTATGGTACGACAATCTCCTACATACGTCATATCTATAGAAATATGATGCTCTGTGGCATAGTGTGTGGCTTCTATGTAGCTTTGTTCTGTTGTGACAATGGTATTGTCTATATTCTCCCCTTCTATTGAAATTCTTGGGCGAATCACGTGCTTGACTTCATAGTTTTGAAGAATCCATGCCAAATTACCACTATGATCCAAATCGGAATGTGTGATATAAAGATACTCAAAGGCCCGATCTTTCCCCTTAAAAAACACTTGATTAAGATAAGTTCCAAGCATAGCATTGGCTTCTTGTGGCCCAGTATCTACTAACATGGTTTTGTCGTTGGGAAACCGAATGGCTATCGCATCACCTTGTCCTACATCTATAAAATGTATTTCTAGATCTTGATTCTTTAAAATAGACAGATTGGGTTGTAATTTTAATATTCTTTCTATAGATGAAGAAAAACATAAACTAATAACCAGTATCACACAAAAACAACATGGCAATAGCAATCGAAAATACCATGGTTTTTCTTGCTGTATTGTCTTTTCATTCACCTTATTCTTCTTTTGTTTTCCTTTCATAACTTTTTAATGTATATCGTCCAATTAAGTCTTTAATTTGTGGCATTTTTTCTATTGTTGCCCGATACCCTTCTGCAATCATTTCTTCTAATCCGTCCAGCTTTGTCGCCCGGAATTTTTTTAGATCTGGTTGTATGACAAGGTCAGCATATCGGTAGCCTTCTCTCGCATTGGTTTTCAAAATGATTCCAATAGATGCCTTTAGGCAATCTAGTAACTTGGTACTTTGTGTTCCCCCACCTCTTGTGGAATTGATATCTATTGCAATGACCACATCACAACCTACTTCTCTTGCAATACGAGAAGGAATCGTATTTTGCAACCCACCGTCCATCAAAATATAATCTTCATATTCAACAGCAGAAAAATATCCCGGGACACAACAACTTCCAGCTACAATCGGTGCTAATTCCCCTTTAAAAAAATCAACTTCTTCTCCCTTTTTCATATCAGTAGCAACAGCACAGTAAGGAATCTTTAATTCCTTAATATCAATATCTCCAATATGCGAACGCACTATGTTTTGTATTCCATCTGTTTTGCTTGGTAAGATGGATAGTATGCCTGTTTTGATGCTTCTTACTGTAATAGATTTTGCTATTTCTGTCATTTTTTCAGGACTAATTCCTGCACAAAAAAAGGCTCCAGCTAGTGCTCCTGCACTAGTACCTGCTACAAAATCAATGGGAATATGATGTTCTTGTAAGGCTTGGAATACCCCAATATAAGATAGTCCTCTTGTCGCACCACCACTTAAAACAAGCCCTACTTTTTTCTTTTTAAAAAACATAGTATACCTCTTTTCTTATTGTAACACATTCTAAACATTTTACCAACAATATAAAAAAAGAATTGACATACTTATCAATTCTCCTTTGTTATTATTTCGTTTCTTTTTTTCCAGCATTATTCACATACCAAAGAATTGCTTCTTTTGTACTTTCAATATCACTTTCCAATTTTTCTTGATGTTTTGTCAAAATTTTGTTGGTTTTTTCTAATACTGGAATACGATCTTTGTTTTCTTGCAAGACTTGTTCACAACTAGCAACACTGTCTTTTAATTCCTTTAACAATTTTACTTCTTGATCCAATTTTTCCTTTTTAGCTGGATCTACATTATTAGTAGAATTGACTCCATACACAGCTGTTCTTTGTCTTGCTACCATGACTTCTTTACGTCTGACTCGATCGCTATCTCTATCATACGCTTTTTTCACTCTTCTTAAAGGCAACAATTCTTTTTTATTGTCTTTGAGTTCTTTGTCATTTTCTTTTAATTCTTCTTCTAATCTTTCTAACTTTGCAATATAGTATTCTTTTGTAAAGTAAGGTTTTCCATCATCTCTAGTACGTTTTTTAAAATTTTCTACTTCTTTTTTTAGTTGTTCTTTTTCTTCAATTAGTTGATTGTTTTTCTTTAAAGATTCATTACGTACTTGAATAATATTTGCTCTATTTTTTTGTACTCTTTTCTTGTAATTTTGTAATTCTTCAAGTTCTTTTTGTTTTTCATTCAGTTTTTCTTCGTATTCTTTGGCAATTCTATCATGTTCTTTATCCATGACCATAGCAGATTGCTTTTTAATAAGAATATCTTTACGAAGAGATCTTAGTTTTTTCACTTCAGCTAAGTCGTCCACTTTGACAACCTTTACCTTTTCTACTGGTTCAGGTTTTTCTTCTACGACTTCTAATTTCTCTTCTACAACTTCTTTTTCTTCTTTTGGTTCTTCAACTGGTGTTTCCACAACTTGTTCAATCGCTTTTACTGCAATTTGTGGTTGATTTGCCTGTTCTTCCTTTGCCACAATTTCTGCTGCTTCGTGTAAAACTTCTTCAAAAGTCTTACCTTCAGAAACTTGTTCTACATGTTCTACGACAGTATTTTCGATAAGTGCTTTTTCTTCTTGTGCTTTATGATCGTCTACCGTTGTGACAGTAGTTTCTTCTTCAAAAGGTAGAATTTCTACTTTATTTTCCTGTTCTAAATATTCTTCAGCTGTATTTTCAGGTTCATAAGCAACAGTCTTTTCTTTTTTTACCTTTTTTTGTTTGTTAAAGAACACCCCTTCATGCTTATCAAATATAGATATGATAAGATCAGCAACCAATATGATTAAAAATGATCCCAAACCAATAATGGCTAGTATTCCAATCACGTCCATAAATACAGATAATGCACTAATACTCAATACTAATTGTGACAAATTCATAATTCCCTCCAAAAATTTCGTAATGGTGGAGACGACGGGAGTTGAACCCGTGTCCAAAAAAGAACCTCAAAGATCTTTCTACATGTTTAGTTTTACCTTTTGTAGAGTACTAAAACTAGGTAAAACAAAATATTCTAGCACCCTTCCCTAAAGATACTTAGCAATATGTTAGAGAAACCATATAACTAAGGAGCCAACTACCTAAAGTCAAATATATTCGTTGGACATACATTTGACTACTGCGCCATAACTAGGCAGCAAGTAAAGCAGGTTGTTTTTCTGCATTTAAGTTTAAGTTCGCGTAATTTAGTGTAGACGCCTCTACAACATGCTTAATCTCGCAGTCACTTGATTGTCGAAACCATTTCGTCCCCGAAACATTCTACTGTGGATAATTTTTTATTTCCCTTTGCATATCTCTTAATTTGTCTCTTTCAGCTAGCACCTTTTTCTTGTCGTAAGTATGTTTTCCTTGGCAAAGAGCCAATTCTACTTTGACATGTTTGGTATCAAAATAGACAGACAGAACCATGAGTGTCAATCCTTTTTCTTGTACCTTTGCATGAAGTTTACGAATTTCACTTTTATGAAGCAATAGCTTTCTATTCCTTCTTGCATCTGGTACAAAAGAAGATGTTTTATCATAAGGTTTGATATACATGTTCTTCACAAACACTTCATCATTCTTACTGATGGTCACAAAACTATCTGCTAGACTAATTTGTCCTTGTCTGATAGATTTTACCTCACTCCCTTCCAAAACAATGCCTGCCTCATAGGTTTTTAAGACAAAATAATTATGATAGGCTTTTTTGTTTGTTGCAACCGTTTTCATCATTATTTCCCTTATAGTATATGACAAATAGAGTGTGCAAAAGTTTCTTTTGCACTACTATTATACCATATTTGCATATTTTTTCAAGACTTATTTATAAAATTTATGAAATATTTTTTATTTTTTTCTAATTTATGGCATTTTATTATGTGATTTGGTACAAAACATGGACTTATTGACAAAAAGTCCATGTTTTGTATGAATCCAAACTATTATATTTTATAATTTGTTCACATATTCTACCATTACCATATCAATTTCTCTACTTAAAATATCTGCTCTTACTGCTTTTACTTTTAATGGAGTACCAATGGTAAACTGATATTTTTTACCCTTTAACATAAAATTCTCTTCATCATATTCTAACACATCATCTATGTCTGTTAGTTTCACGAGACCTTCTACAGTATTTTCTAGTTGTACAAAAATACCAAATGGTGTTACAGAACTTACTTTGCCTTCAAACACTTCTTGCAAATGATGTTGCATATAGAACGTTTTATATAGATCATCTACATCTCTTTCTACAGACTCTGCAAGTACTTCTCTTTCACTGGATTGGACAGAACTTGCTAATACAAAATTTCTGGTTTCTGCCAATTTGTTAGATTGTAATACACCATGCAAATAATCTTTGATGATACGATGAATAGTTAGGTCAGGATACCTTCTAATTGGGCTAGTAAAATGACAATAATATGTACTAGCTAACCCAAAGTGACCTAGACAATCAGGACTGTATTTTGCTTTTTTCATAGATCGCAATGCAATCTTATTGATCATTTCTTGACAATCCAAATCCTTTACTTGATTGAGAATTCGTTGCAAATCTTTTGGGTGAACTTTGGCAGCATTGACAGATGTTTTGATCCCTACTTTAGACACCATATTCAAAAATACTTGCATTTTTTCACTACTTGGCGTTTCGTGTACACGATAGACAAAAGGAATTTTGTGTTTTTGAAAATGTTCAGCAATGGTTTCATTGGCAACAATCATAAAAGATTCAATCAGTTTGTGTGCATCTTTTCTTTCTTTTTTGACTACTTCAAGTACATCACCTAGATCATTCAAATGAATCTCTACTTCTGGTAAATTAAATTCAATATTACCTCTTTTGTTTCTATGATCTATTAAAATATGATTGAGTTCATTCATTTGTTGTAAAGGTGTAACAAATTCTTTATATTGTTTACACATAAGTGGATCGCCATCTAAAATAGCTTGTACGATGGTATACGTAAAACGTTTTTTACTTCTTATTACACTCTCACAAATATCATAATTGACTACAGTTCCTGTTTCGTCAATTTCCATGATGCAGGACAAAGCAAAACGGTCCACTCCTTCGTTTAAAGAACAAATACCATTACTTAATTCTCTTGGCAACATTGGTAATACAAGTGATGGAAAATAGACACTTGTTGCACGATGAAATGCTTCTTTATCAAGAATACTATTCCTTGGAACATATTCTCCTACATCAGCGATATGGACTCCTAATTGATAATGGCCATTTTTTAATTTTTGTAAAGAAATCGCATCGTCAATATCTCTGGTGTCTTCCCCATCAATCGTAAAAATCAATTCTTTACGAAAATCTTTTCTATTTTTGCTATCTTTAGTACTAATTTCCTGTGGAATGGTTTGTGCAAATTCTTGTACTTTTTTTGGAAATTGTAAAAATAGACCGTAAGAACGAATAATAGCTAAAACTTCCGTTTCTATTTTATTAGGTTGTCCCAAAACTTCTGACACAATACCTTCGACTTTCTTTTTTCCAGTACCATATTTGGTAATGGTTACCACGACCTTGTCCCCTTGATTAGCACCTAGAGTCTGCGAAATAGGGATTAAAATATCTTTTCCAAATTTCACATCATCAGGTGTAACATAGGCCACTTTCTTCATTAAATTGATTTTGCCTACAACGGTATTTTGTCCACGTTCTAGTATTTGGACAACTTTTCCTTCCATCTTATGACCTCTAGAAGGGATCAATTCCACTATGACCATATCATTATGTAAGGCGCCACCCAAATTCTTTTGTGCAATGAATATATCTTCCATGCCTTCTTCATAAGGTACCAAAAAAGCATATCCTTTGGAAGTAGAGGATATTTTTCCTTCTATTCTTTTTTGCTGTTTGCGTTTTCCTTTCTTCACATCTTTAAAAATCATTTGATCAGCTTGTTGCAAAAACTCTTCTTCTTTTGTGAGCATTGGTCGATCTTTTTTAGAAAATGATTTTTGTTTTTGTTTCTTTTGATGAATGGTTAACATATTTTTTTGATCTTTCACAAGATAACCGTTCGACACTAGTTTTTCAACCACATTTGTCATTTCTTCGTAAGGCTTATTATTTAAGACACATAATTGCCCTATCACAAAACCATATTCCATTCCATCTAATTTGTTGATTTCTATTTGATGTATGATTTTTTCGTTGTAATTCATGCTTTCTCCTTTTCTTCATTACAAAAAAGGCTCTTATTGAGCCTTTTTTATCCACGATAAATTGCAAAGGATACAAAGTACAAAATGGTAAAAACTAAAATACAAATTGATGCTATAATAATCAATTTGTTTAGTCTACCTTCTCTCGTAGATCCTTTGTTTTTTGCGTAAAAACTATCATTAGAACCTGTAATTACATTCATTCCTTGTTCTGGATTAGATGGTTGACATAGTACTGCAATAATAATTGCAAGTGCAAGCACAGCTATAAGACTAATCAAAACCGTTTGTACGACTGGTATTGTTGTACTAACCCAATTACTAACAGGTGCATTCAATAAAGCAAAATAATTCATGTCTCCTCCTTAGCGTAAGTCTATCTATTCATGATAGTTTAGTATACCACAAAGTTAGAGAAAAAAACAACAATTTCAAAAACAAATCTCACGTAATTTCTATAAAAATGTAAAAATTTTAGAAAATATAAAAAAACATAATGCCTTAAAGACATTATGCTCTTTTTTTATTTTGTCATTTACTCTTTATTTTTTATTTTGTCCAACTGACATACAGAATCACGAGAACGATAAAAACGATTGCCATAAACAAAGGAAACCATTTTTTTACAATAATCTCTGATTTTCCTTTAGTCGCAGATAAGATACAAATTAAACTTAGAACAATCAAGCCGACAATAACAGCACCCCTAACAAAAGGTGTTACATCTCCAATAAAATAATTATAAAATCTTTGATATTGATCTTTTAGCCAACTCATAATCGTTCTCCTTATTTTGTTTAGTATACTTCAAATATGTACATTTGTCAATATGCACATATTAAAATCATTGGTGTTTTCATTCTTCGTCTTTATCTTTTATGTTTGATTAAAGATGGTTGTTCCATCTTTTCTTCAATTCCCATCAATTCTAAAATTGTTGGAGTAATATTCGATAAACTACCACCCTTGATCAGTTTTACATTCTTCTTTCCAATTAGACAAAATGGCACCGGATTGGTCGTATGATCTGTTAAGATTCTTCCTTTTTTATCTAGCATATATTCGGCATTACCATGATCGGCAGTAATGATAGCAATTCCCCCAATGGATAGAATTGTGTTGACAAGTCTTTGCACTTGTCTATCTAATACTTTGATAGCTTCTATCGTCGCTTGCAAGTTACCTGTATGCCCTATCATGTCACAGTTGCTGTAGTTTAATGTCATAAAATCATAGTTTTTTGACAAAATACAAGATATTGCTTTATCTGTAATTTCTACAGCACGCATAGCAGGAACAGCATCAAATGGTTTTCCTTTGATGGTTTCGATCAAATATCTATCTTCATCTGGATAAGGTTCTTCTATTCCACCGTTTAGAAAATACGTAACATGAGCATACTTTGTCGTTTCGGTTATTTTGAATTGCTTTTTACCATGTTTTGATAAAATTGCAGACAAATTATGTTCTATTCTTTCTTTTGGAAAAACTACTTTTACATTTTGTAGGGTATCATCATACTCTACAAAAGTTACCATATCTGCCAGAATTTGATGTGTATCGAAAGTGTGGAAGGTAGGATCAGTAAGGACTCTCGTTAATTGTCTTGCTCTATCTTCTCTAAAATTAAAAAATAAAACGCCATCTTGATTTTGAATATATTTTTCTCCAACAATGATAGGTGGTATGAACTCATCATAAATACCCTTTGCATAACATTCTTGAATGGCACTTTGATAATCTTGTACTTTTTTCTCTTCCCCTTTTGTCAATGCTTTCCAAGCAATTTCTGTTAGATCATAGTTGTTTTCTCGATCCATTGCATAATATCTTCCCATAATGGTAGATATTTGATACGGAGTGTGTTGTATTTTCTTTTGTAGTTGCTGTAGATATTGAATTCCACTATCACGATAGGTATCTCTTCCATCTAAAAATGCATGGATAGCCACATCTTTCATATTCTGTTGTTGACACATATCAATAAGTGCAAACAAATGGCGAATATGAGAATGCACTCCCCCATCAGAAAGTAATCCTATAATATGCAATGTTTTATGTTCTTCACGACATCTAGATAACAAATCTAATATTGTTTGATTATGATAAAAACTGCCATTCTCTATTGCTTGATTGATTTTTAACAAATTCTGTAATACAACTTTACCTGCTCCTATATTGAGATGACCGACTTCACTATTACCTATCTGTCCTTTTGGTAATCCAACATATTTTCCACTAGCATGCAAGGTCGTGTAAGGATTGTTTTGAAAACAGTTGTTTAAAAAAGAAGGATTGGCTAATGCAATGGCATTGCCTTTTTTTGTTTTCCTGATTCCATAACCATCTAAAATAATCAATCCTACAAAAGGTATTTTTTCCATAGTACCTCCCTAGCATATATTTTTGATCATTCTTTGAAATTCCTCAATATCCAAACTGGCTCCCCCGACTAACACACCATCTGCATTTGTATTTTCTTTAATATCTAGTATATTATTTTGATTGACACTGCCCCCATACAATACTTTAGGCATCATCATAGGAGATGGATAATGATCGGCAATCATTCTTTTAATCATGAGAATGGTCGCTTGAATATCTTCCATACTTGGTGTAATTCCTGTACCTATTGCCCAAATAGGTTCATACGCTATCATGACACGTTCTAATTCATTGGCATCAAATGTAGAAAATACAGTTTGTAATTGTTCTAATAAAAAAGCATCAAATGTATGATTTTTTCTTTGTTCCAAGCTTTCTCCAATACATAATACCACGGAAACATTCGTGTTTTTTAATTTTTCTAATTTATGTTGAATATCTGCATTAGAGTCCCCTCTTTTTCTACATTCGCTATGTCCTACAATACAAAAATCACACCCAACATCTTCGATCATAGCAGCAGAAATTTGACCTGTATATGCTCCTTTATCAAATGCAGAACAATCTTGAGCACCAATTTTCACGGCTGTGTGACGCATAATTTTCTTACTATTTGCCAAATAAACATAAGGAATAGCAAACCCCAAAGGAGTATACTTAGCTATCTTTTTGATATTGGAAAAATATTTTTTTAAACTTGCTGTATCCATATTCATTTTGAAATTCGCAAGTACGAAAAATGGTTTTTGACTCATATTCACCTACTTTTTCTCTTCAATAACCTCAATAGCTGGCAATGTTTTTCCTTCAAACATTTTTAGACTAGCGCCACCACCCGTACTAATGTGGTTGATCTTTTTGGAATAGCCACTTTTGACAGCAGCTGATGCACTATCTCCTCCACCAATGACAGTATACCCTTTACTTTTTGCCATAGCTTTGCAAATAGCAAATGTTCCTTTTGCAAATTCTGGTTGTTCAAATACTCCCATTGGTCCATTCCAAATCACTCTTTTAGCTTTTTTAATAATTTTGGTATATTGTTTGATGGTTTTTTTACCAATGTCATATCCTGAAAATCCATCTAGAATATTTGCATCACTTGTTTGGTAGATACGTGTAGGGTTGTCTAATTGATCTGCTATCACATGATCCATAGGCAAAATGAGTTGCACATTTTTTTCTTGTGCCATTTTTAATAATTTTGTAGCATCTTTGATCATATCTTCTTCTACCATACTATTCCCGGTATCTATGCCTTGTGCCTTTAAAAATGTATATGCCATAGCACCACCCACTAAAAGGACATCTACTTTATCTAGCAAACTTCCAATGAGTTTTATTTTATCACTCACTTTAGATCCCCCTAATATTGCTACAAAAGGGTGAGTGGTAGCATGTAAGACAGAATCTATTGCATTTACTTCCTTTTCTACCAAAAAACCTATAGCATTTGGCAAAAGTTTACTCATTCCATACGTACTTGCGTGTTTTCGATGAGCAGTTCCAAATGCATCTAATACATAAAGGTCTGCCATGCTTGCCAATTTTTTTGCTAGTTCTGGATCATTTTCTTCTTCCCCTTTTTCAAAACGCACATTTTCTAATAGTAAGATGTCTCCACTTTTTAATTTTTGTGCTTTTTTCAGAGTATCTTCTCCTACCACGTTCTTTGCCATGATGACCTTTTTCCCAATCAGTTCACTAAGTCTAGCGGCTATAGGTTTGAGTGAATATTGTTTTTCCACTCCATTTGGTCTGCCTAGATGACTGATCAAAATCAAGCTTGCCCCATGATCCAACAAATACATAATTGTTGGTAAAGATTCTTTAATTCTTTTGTCATCAGTAATGACACCCTCTTTCATAGGGACATTAAAATCCACTCTTACAGCTACCTTTTTATCTTTTACATCTAATCCTATAATTGTTTTTTTCATTGTTACTCCTTTAAAATTTTGTCAAATGTCCAAAATTCTTTAAGTCTTTAAAATTATTTTGTCTCATGGCTTCATAGACAATGATTGCAACAGAATTGGCTAAATTCAAACTTCTTGCTTTCTCGTACATAGGAATTCTTATGCAATCTTGATAATGGTCATGCAAAATAGTTTCATCAATTCCTTTCGATTCTTTTCCAAACACAATAAAACAATCTGTTTGATAATTCACTTCTGTATAAATTTTTTGACTTTTCGTACTGGCAAAATAAAATTGTTTGTCTTTATGATCTTGATAGAATTTTTCAAAACTATCAATGATTTTGACATTCGCATATTGCCAATAATCAAGACCTGCCCTTTTATAATGTTTGTCACTCACTTCAAAGCCAAGTGGTTTTACCATATATAATGGACAACCTGTTGCTGCACAAGTACGCACGATATTGCCTGCATTTTGTGGTATTTCTGGTTCTAATAATACAACACTAACCATTCTTATCCTCTTGTAAAATTTTCTTCATTGTATGCATCACTTCATCTAAATCATTCATGGTCACGATTTTTGTCTTGATGGCATTAACACCTTTGACGCCTTTTAAGTACCACAAAAAATGTTTTCTCATTTCACGCAACACAAATTCTTTATCATAATATTTTAGCATCTCTAATACGTGTTGTTGTACACATTCCCATGTAGACATGGTCGGCTTTCCTAATAATTTTGCAAAAATACATGGATTTCCCAGTGCTCCACGACCAATCATGACAGCATCTACCCCACAATCTTTCATTCTTTGATAAGATGCCTCATCAACCACATCGCCATTGCCAATCACAGGAATGTGTACTGCATTCTTCACAGCTTTGATACAGTCATAATCCACTTGACCACTATAATACTGTTCTCTTGTCCTTCCATGAATCGTAATGGCACTTGCCCCTGCTTGTTCGCACATTTTTGCAAATTCTACTGCCACAACAGCATGTTCATTCATACCTTTCCGGAATTTTACCGTAATTGGTTTTGTCGTAGCTTTTACACATGCTTCAATAATTTTTTTTGCTAAAGGTAGATTCGTAAGTAATGCACTTCCTTCTCCATTATTCACAATTTTCGGTGCTGGACACCCCATATTGATATCAATAATATCGAATTTTTGTAAAGCTTCACTTTGGCATGCCCATGCCATAATTTCTGGATCATTCCCAAAAATTTGTGCTACTTTAATTTTTTCTTCTGGACAAGTATTTAGCAGCTGCTTTGTTTTTTCATTATGGTAATATAAAGCTTTTGCACTTACCATTTCACATACAGCAAAATCAGCGCCAGATAAAACTGCTAGCCTTCGCATACCTACATCTGTCACTCCTGCCATTGGGGCCAAAATTAAATTGTTTTTTATAATAATATTTCCTATTTTCATACATGTCTATTTTTATTGTACTTTAATTTCTTTTTTTTGACAATTAAAACGAAATGTTTTTTCTATTTTTCCCTTATTTTCAATAAATATCAAAAAAAACACCTAGCAAAACTAGGTGTTATTTTGTTATAAGATATTATTTAGTATTCAAACTATCTTTTAAGGCTTTGCTAGCTTTAAATGCTGGAGCAACACAAGCTGGAACTTTAACAACTTCTTTCGTTCTAGGATTGATGCTTTCTCTAGCTGCTCTACGTTTTGCTGTGAATTTTCCAAAACCAGCAACATTCACTTCTTCTCCATCTTTAAGAGCAAGAGTAATTGCTTCTACAAGAGCATCTACGACAGCTGCTGTATCTTTCAAAGTAAATTCTACTTTATCAGCAACAGTTCTTACTAAATCATTTTTATTCATAACAATTCTCCTTTTGTTTGTTTTATAGCCTTATTATAGCATATATTTCTACTCTTGTAAAACAATTTTTCTATTATTTTTCACAGTATTTTCCTAACTTTTTTAAGAAGATACGGCAACTTTTAAGCTTTTACCTGCTCTAAAACTTGGCGTACTACTAGCCTTTAAATGCATCATTTGATGTGTCAAAGGATTATAGGTTTTTCTAGGTTTTCGATATTTGATTTCAAACTTCCCAAACCCTACAATTTGTACACTGTCTCCTTTTTTCAAAGCCTTGGTTACTACATGAATAAAAGCATCTAAAAACTCTTTACTTTCTTTTTTCGTTGTTCCACCGAATTTAGATAAATTTTCTATTAGTTGTGTTTTGTTCATATTCCCTCCTTGCAGATAATACTTACCAAACACTTTACAATTATACATCTTTTTCCACAATATCTTGCAAAACTGTCACTTTTTTCTTTCTTTTCCATATTTTACTGATTTCGTAAGAGTTGTATGCTTTTAGCAAGATTACCATACCAAAATAGACAATCATACCAGCCACAAAACTTACCACAGAATAGATGTACAGGTGTACAAATGAACAAAGTAGCATTTTTGTCAAATATATCGTAAATCCTGACAACACACCTGCAAAAATGGGCACTACAAAAAATCGTTTAAAACTCAAGTCTAATGCTACATATTTTTTGACAAAATAGACATTTAATAAACAAGCAATGAGTAAAAAGAAAAAATTAGAGATGACTAATCCATATATATTCCATTTTATATTAGAGACCAATAGAATACAAAAGACTGTACGCACTACAATTCCTATTCCTAAACTAATGCAAGGGAGTAAAGGCTTATTGATACTTTGCAAAATACTTGTAAAGGTGTGCAAAAAAGCATAATAAATAATGGTAATGCTAGATATTTTTAAAAGAGAATAGGCATAGTTATATTCTGGTATTACTTGGTTACTAAGGCCATAATGATATAAAATATTGATTATTTCTGGTGCTAAAAAATAAAAAGATACAAAACATGGTATGGTGATCAGCCACGTAGTTTTGACAAACAAACTACATTTGAAGCATATTTCTTTTTTCTCTTCTTGTAGACACCCACTAATATTCGGTACCATCACAGTACTTAAGGCACTAATTAAAACAATAGGCAAATTGATCAGTGTGGTAATAATTCCATTACTGATACCGTATAAACTTGTTGAAATGACATTACTTAACCCACTTTTTTCTAAAAGATGAATGAGTAAAAAAGAATCTATAAAAGAAGATACAGGTAAGACCAAACTACTGATGGTCGCTGGCAAACTGTAACGAAATAATGTTTTTGCAATTTCCGAATAGGATAATACTTTTTGAGACAGATCACTATCTTTTCGTATATCTTTTTGATGTAAAAAATATTGAAAAAACATGACCAAAAAAGCAACAAATTCACTCATTGTGACACCTAATACTGCCCCAAAAACACCATATTCCAAACCACGTTGCAAGAATAAATGGGAAAAGAACAATCCTAGTCCAACTTTGATAATTTGTTCCATTAAAGTACTAAGACTTGTCGGCCACATCATCGTAAGGCCTTGAAAATACCCTCTTGCTACGGCAATCATACCGGAAAAAATAAGAGCTGGTGCAATGGCTACATAGCCTAGTCTTGCACTAATATTCCCTTGTGCCACACTGATACTTTCACTAAAAATGACCATCAAAATACCAATAAAAACAGTAACAATCATGACATAGGATATGGCTACTCTAAAGATACGTCTTTGATTGGTGACAAGACCATGTGCCCTTTCTAAAGACACCATTTTGACCACAGCTAAACTTAGTCCAGAAGAAGCAATCGTCAACATCATAGAATAAAAGGGGAATATTAAATAATATACCCCCATACCATTTGTGCCCAATATATGCATTAAAGGTATCTTATAAAATGCACCAATAAACTTGGCTATGATACCACAAACTGCTAAAATGGTTACTCCTAATAACATACTTTGTCTTTTCATATTATTCTTCCAAAATTAACTTTAAGTACGTAGCAAAACCAGTCACTACCTTGACATCAGCCAAACTGACATCATGATCTGCCAATACCACGATGGCACCCACTACATCACCATCTTTGGTAATAGGAACAATGATTTGTCCTTGATATGTACTATCTCCTTGCATCATGACAGGGATCATCGTGGCTTGATCTGACTGATTGAGTAAAAGTGGTTTTCGATACCCCACTACTCTTTGTAGTGTTTCGTGAATTGGACTGTCTACATATACTTTTTTACTAAGACCTGCCACACTTACCACTTTGTCTGTGTCACAAATAGCAACACACATATTCATCGTATCAAAGATTGCTTTTGCCACCAAATTCGCATAATCTTTTAATTCACAGATGACGGAATATTTTGATAGGACAATCTCCCCTTCTTTTGTGGTTTTTATTTCAATAGGTGTACCTGTTGCCATGCGTAAAACTCTGCGCATTTCTTTGGGAATAACAATTCTACCTAATTCATCTATTCTTCTTACAATTCCCGTTTCTTTCATGTTTTTCTCCTTTCTATCACTAGTTTTTGCAAAGAATGTTTCTCTATTCTAAATTTACCTAAAAAGCATAAAAAAAGAGAGAAAACTTTTCTCTCTTTTCATTTTTTTAAGCAAATTGAATACTAAATTGATAGATATCTAATCCAATATACATATACACATCTACTGTACCTTCATCTACTACCCCATTTTCAGGAATCGTAACTGTCAGTGTTATGTTTTCCATATCTATCGTTAAATATGGACTTGTAGAGCTTGCTAACACTTGAATAGCTGATGGGTCTAGTTTTTGTGAAGATTCTGTTCCTTCTTCTGTTTTGATACTAATTTGATAGATAATTAAATCCAACAAATTAAAAGTATACTTTCCTTCTTCATACCCTGTCGTATCTGTATTATTATACTGCAAAATATATGTATACGTATTGCCTACTACGTTCGTATCTTTTACCATTGTCATTTTTGGATCTGCACTGCTTTCACTAATTTTAGAAGACACATCAATGGTAATTGCTGATAATAAGATATAGCAAGTTGTATCAAATTGTCCATCTAATTGGATAGTGATTGCAACTATTACTTCTTGTGAACATGGTGCAAATGTAATTATTCCATTTGTTTTATCATAGACAACGAATTGCGTCGTATCTACTTCTACTTGACTCAAACGCTGACCATCTTTCCATAATTCATGAATCAAAACATCAAAATTAGGATACATATATTCAACGGTTGTATTGTCTGCCCCTACTACGTTTACCATGTCTTTTACAACTATTTGATTGGTATCCGTAGCTAACAAATCATAAGCATGATTTTGGTCTATGTAAGATTGGTATGTATTCGTTAATTGGACATTTGTGACACTAGGTACAATACGAATCGAGATATAAAAATCTGCATTCTTATACGCTTGTGTATATGGAACACTTTCTCCTGTCAAATCTATTCTAAATGGTATATGAATGGTCGTATCTTCCATCACATTTCTAAAGCATAAAGTTTTTCCATCTTCTGCCACAAATACATAATCTAAATAGGTTTTATCAGAAAAATCTGGTTCTTCACTAAAATCATACAATAATGCTTTTGTAATATTGTCTCCCGTTGCTTTTGTGTCTACAATGGTAAAACTAAATGCTGTAGTTCCACTGATAGTTAGATAATTATTGTTGATGACTGGTTGAATAGATGTCCCTGCATATACATCAACAATGACATCATTTTTGACATATTGCAAGTTAGGTCTTATGGTAATGTTAATGGTTTGACTATACACACCACCGTCTTTTGTTAGTTTATAACTTACTTTTAATTGTAGGGTTACTGTTTGATTGATAGCTCCTATTGTAATTTCCATATCTCCAGATGAATTCTTTTGGAAACTAACTGCTTTTACATCATTACCAGTAATGTAAGATATTTCTTCTATAATGGTGGCTTCACTACCAATCGTTCCACCTAGATAATCGGTATACCCCATACCATTCTTTGTCCAATCAGCTTTTGTTAAGGTATAGGTAGAATTGGTTTCGCTACCATATCTTGTCAATCCACCTTCTACCAAGTTAAAATTGACATCTGGAATAATGATAAGATCAATCGTGTATGTTTTTCCTTGCTTGTAAGTTATCGACAAGGTTGCAGTGATTTGTTCTGCGACATTATGATTGTATTGAATGGTACTTCCATCTGCACTGATAGTAAATAGATCAGTATTATACTCTATGATACCATCTTTTCCGTAGGTAAGTGCTTCTTGTCCGTATCCACGTGTAATCTTTACATACTCAGCCAAATTGACTTCATGTCCAGCAGGCATAGAATTATACCTATTCTCTATGACAAGATTTGGTATGACTCTTACATACAAAGGCATGACGCCAGTGCTATCTCCAAAGACAGTATTTGAAGAATATAGTAAGAACACCAAATCATGATCGGTTGTGACATCATTAAAGTAAATAGCTTCATTTTCCAAAATGCGATCATACACTTGATAAGATGCACCGTTTTGTAACGTAAGGGTTGTGTCCTTAAAGTCAGCAATAGTTCCATATACCAAATTGGTACTTCCTACGTATTCACTAAGTCTAAAGACTTGTGTACCATAAATTTCAATAGGATTCTCGATACTACTTCCCTTTCCATCTTGTGTCTTTAAGGTAATAGGTTGGCTAGTACCACTAATTCTTTCTAGCTCATAATTCACAACCAATCCATTGAACAATTCTACTTGTAATGTAATCCATTGTTGTGGTGTATTTTGTGAATTGAGTGTTACTCTAGATCCATCTACTGTGAATCTATTCGTGACATCAACAGCCCCACTATAAGCTGTTACGTTTGTAATCAGCCCTTCTACTTTTTCTATAGCTTGAGATTGGTTTTCTTTATGAATATAAATTCTTGGGAATTCGTTTAAGTAAGCTTCCAACAAATCTATACTTGTCCCTACGCGCACTTGTTCATATGTACCATTGAAAGGATATTGAGCTTGTGCAACATAATTTGGTAATACTGTTACTGACACTTCTTCTTGTATATCACTACCATATTTTGTCTTGATCACTACAATAAAATATGTTGTTTGTTGTACACTGCAATTTTGTTGTAAGCGTAATTGCGTGGTAGTATCGCCATCTTTTGTTGCTTCTATGGTAAGAATATTCCCTGTATATAGTGTTCTTTCCTTTGCATCTAAAGTATCTACTATGTAGATTTCGCTATCTAGGTATCCATAATAGAATACATCTTGTCCTTGTGCTGTTAGAGAAACAATATTGTCGCTCATTGTTCGATCATATAAAACTACATTAGCCCAATTCGTTGGTTGATCTGGAGAACTTTGATCTTGCAAAATTTGAGCATCAATGGTATCAAACACCACATCTGGTTGGAATGTTATAGATAATTGGTATATTGTTTCGTATGGTATGGTTCTCCAATCTTGTCCACTCCAGAAAATTTCGTTAAAATATATCACAACTGGTACATTTTCTACGATTTTATAATAATGGTTGCAAGATAGTTGTAATCCATCAATGACTTGATCCAAATTGGTACCAAACAAAGCTTCCACATCTACACTAGACAAAGAACTTGTAACAACATTTAGTACATATTGACTGACATCATCTTTTTGCTGTCCTACTTGAATATACTCTCCAAGATCTATAACTTGTCCATTGCTGACAGACAAAGACATGATTTGTTTTTGGTTTTGTTCTACAAAATCATATTGTTCTTTATTCGTTGCTTGGATAGATCCGTTCCCTTTTAAGATAACTTGGAATTGACTTGATGTACGTTGTGTATCTGTCACAACTCCATTTTCTAGAATTTGATATTCTATGCCAATGGTCAAGGTTTTATCTTGATAAGCACGACCTGTAGTAAGCACTGTTCCTAATTCATCTAATGTAAAATAATTAGAATTTGCTTGTCCACTTATGATATAGAATACAGCCTGATATGTTGTATTGTTATTAGATGCTATTTCATTATTTTGTGTGACTTTAAAATACTGAGATAAGTCATAGCTACTTTCAGCATCTACTTCAATAACAGCATTATTCGTATATTCTTCATACGTGCCATCTTCTCCATTTCCTTGTGGATTGTATTGCACACTAATGTTGCTTTCTACTGTAATATAATATTCTTTTGTCACTCCCAGCAAACTAATACTAAACATCAAAGATTCTGCTTTAGAATTCGTGGATCTAGCAGCAATCTCTAAAGTAGATATATCTGTTCCTGCAGGAATATAGGTAAGTTCATTTTCAGTATCGCCATTCAAAATAAAGTATAATAATTTTTGACTATTTTCTTCTTGTGCAATGGAGAAAGTACAAGCATTAAAGACTCCCCCATTTGGAATCACATTTCCAGTGATAGGATCTGTGGTAAACCCAACTCTTACAACAGAGTCCGTTCCATTTAGTAAATAAGAACTGCCACCTTGCATCACAGATTGATTGGTCAAACTATTTTCTGTAATTGGACTAGAAATCTGTCCATTGGCAAATTGAATCAAATTAAAGATTGGTGTATCTTGTCTTAAAGACATGACGGTATTATTAGAAAAGAACGAGAAATGTTTTAAGAAATATTTTCCTTGAAAACTAATCGCATCTGTATCATTGGTTTCGTATGCATATATGTCACATTGGAACATGATATACACTTCTGAACTAGGAGCCCCTAGGAATGTCACATTTACCAATCCATCTAATCCAATCACTGGTGTCAACTGTACATATTCTGTTGCTTTTTGATCTGTCATTGTATAAGAGATCACACCATCTTTTTCCGTTTTTTCTGCAAAATATGGTGTATATTCTATTGTGAGATCTGGAACTAAAGTTTCATCATATACTCCTTCATCTAATCCAGCTGGTGCCATAAAATTGTAATTGAATTTTAAGGCTTTGATAGTCAAAGGATAGTTGCTATCTACTGTACCATCATCACTGACATTGGTATATTTTTGAACATATCTTGTTTTAAAATCTTCGTTCATATCAGCATAATTGGTTACTTTCCAACTAGATAAATTACCTTCTACCATACCCCTTACTGGAATCAAGATTTCTTCACTATGGAATAAAGCATAATTTTCTTCTGTCATGCCATCTTCTGCCATGGTATCTACCTTGTGGTCAGCTGTATAGCCTCCTAACACAGAAGTATTTTGGTCTAGTTCTAGAAAATATCCTTGAATATTGAGTTTTGCATCGATTGTGATGGTATCTGTCAAAGCATTCCCATCTTCTCCATCAACTTCTTCTACAATACGTTGATAGTTAATATCCAAATAATGATCTGGTGCATCATCATTGATTTTAAAATTAGCATAGATGATACCACGTTCTGCATCATACTGAGTAGATAACAAAGTGAATGGAAGTTCTCCTGGGTATTTGTACTCATTTCCTTCGCCTACTGCATCAGGATTGGTAGCAGGATTGTGTCCACGCATATATCCTTCCAAATCATACTCATGGTCACCATATTGGAACCAGATATATCTAGACAAATTGGATACAAGATCAGTATCTTCTAAAGCTCTTTTATAACTACTAATATAGTCGACAGTATCTGATGCCGTCATGTAGTCGTTGCCATTGGTATACAAAATTTTGTTGGTGATCAAAATTTGAAACTCTTGATCTACTAAAACATCAATCGTTCTATCTGTGGTAATAATGGTAATTGGTGTCGTACCAGTAAGTTCTGCTGCAGTCTGCGCTTCACTATACCTTGTATACAACGTGCCATCGACTTCAAATATGCCATCAGAATCATTCAAAAGATTGTTTCTTAAATAATATTCGTTTTCTCCCCCTTCTGTACCACCTTTAAAGTTGGTATACACATAGATATCGGATAAGAAAGAACGAACGGTGTATTGCATTTTATTGATGCTGACACTACTCATATTGATATATTGATCATCGATTTTGATCACATTTCCAAAAATATCTGTCTTCACAACAAAGGCAAAAATTTCTACTGGAACATATCGCTCATTTTGATAAATAGAAACATTCAGTGCCTGAATCTTTACCTGACCTGTGGCTTGATCACGGGCTGTGATTTCATAATAGGTTTCGCCATCTAATACATATTCTTTCGTGGTGTCCACATCGATGACAAACTTTCCATTGTTCGCAACCGTTTCCTTACTTGCAAAGTATTTGATGGTAGTATAGGTTGGTTCTTGATCTCCTACATAGGTAATACTTGCCACATCTTTTGGTAATAGAAAACTATTGGCAAAATTCACGTTACCAATTTTTGTTCCGTTTGGATCGGTAGAAAGGATCAAATCATTATATTGACTATTATTCGCATAATCAAATCGTACAGACTCTACTTCTTGCTGTTGCAAATCTACAGACATTATAGAGTAATAGAGTACTTCCATGGATTCGTTACTTTCTCCGTTTTTGATTTCGGATATATAAGTAAAGACAAGATATATTTTTTGTGCTAGATCATTTGGCTTGTTATAAGCTGAAATTTTCCATTCAATGACATTCTTTGGATTCTCCACCACAACAGATGCATCATTTAATGGATTTTCTATTTTCATAACTCCAAATACTCTACCTGCTTGATTGGTGATATTCTTTGGAGAATTCAAAAGATCAGCCATTTTTTCTACTTCAGTTTGTTGTCCATCTTGTGCTGGTACAATATCTTCTAATTGATATACTCCATCTATTTCTCTAGCAGTAAAAATCTTAATGTCTGCAATTCTACTATCCAAATTGGATCCTGTCGTACTTGGGACAATTCTTACGCCAAATTGGTTTTTCATATCTTCTTGGTCGTAAACTAGTTGATCATGTACATTCATAAAAGTAGTAGAATTAGTTTCTAGACTTACAGCCTCATCATTGATGACTGTGATTTGTTTCATAGAAGTTACATACAAGTACTCTACAGCGTCCATGAATGTTGCATAGTTTGGTATTTCGATCAAATTCTCATTAACGGTATCTCTGTTCATCTGCACAAAATCAATTCCAGACAATGGTTGATTATTGGTGCTAACAATTTGATACTCATATTGGTAAACAGTATTCTCTGGCGTGCTTGCTTCTTCATCTACAAAACGTACAATTTTATATTTATTCCCGATCATGACTTGGTCGCTTGATAAGGAGTTTAGATCATACTCAAAAGAAAAATTCTTGATTTTATCTAGATATTGATTGATAAAGTTCGTGGCTTCAACTTTTTTTGTATCAAAATTTTCTTCTGTAATTTGTAATTGTTGGTATTCATACCACAATTTGTACGAATCAAATGCTTTAAATACGAAAGTTGTTTTTCCATCTCGCCCGATTGTGAATTGGAATTGACTTTCTAGTTTTTGACTAGCAATATCCAAATTGTTTCCAATGTGTTGTACTTGATCGATAATACTCACCAATCCACCTTGCTCATCATAAGTTTCTACAAAAATGGATTTTGTAATATCTTCAAGATATTTTTCAGGTTCTTTTGTAGGATTAAGAGAGTTGACAGGATTGGCTGTAATAGAAAAAGTAATAGGTTCTTTTGTGAATGGATACATATCCTGCAATGTACTACTAAGAGAGGTAATCGGTTGATCGACAAAGAATTTTAAAGAATTACTAGTGCTAATCAATTCTCTAGCATCACGAGCAACAATCTCTACCTCACCACCTAATGTATTGCCCTTGTCATCTTTGTTAATATGTATGGTAAATGGTTGTCCAGCAGTCACTGTCTCTGGAACCGTCACAATATTTGCGCCTTTGACTACTTTTAGAATTAACGTTTTATTGGTGGCATTGTCTGGTGCAAAAGAGATAGATGCTTCAAAATCATCAAGCACCACTACCATATTTTCTCCACCACCAAGAGATGAATATACAAAACCATTATTTCCATCTAAGGTAAGTTCATTGAAGGTAAGAGAATCCATCTCAATCACACTTTGATTAAATTGACCTGTTAGATATAGCATACCGACCAATAAGGCAAATCCACCCATGACAGCTGCGAATATCCACCCCAAAATTTTTAATACTTTCACCACTTTTACTCCTATTCCCAGAACGCGTTTTTCTTCATTAAGTCATACTTACTGTTAGTATGGCTAAAAAGACTTTTTTCTATGATAAATCTCATTAGTATTTTTGTACGATTTTATCTTATCTTACTTTATAAGTAATGGGCTATCTTTTAGGCAAAAAGATACTGCCTATATAGTCACTAGAATGATCTTACAAAATGTATTTATCATACTATACATAAATTATAAAAATTTACTCGAAAATTGTCAAACAAATCTAGGACAATTCCCCATATTTCCACAAAACTAAATCGTGCAATATCTCTTCTTCCCTGCACACTTTATTATCAAAAATTCATATTATTTTATTCCCATATTTATTTTATTTGTTATTTATGTCATTATGTAGTATGTTTTTGTCAATATGCTTATTATTATTGACTAATATCTAGACTGCAATAAAAAAGAGAGATGATCCATCTCTCTAATTAGGCAACAAATCCACAATAATGGTATTCATCACATACCACCCTTTTGAAGATATTTTTAAAAATCCATTTTCTAGTATCACAAATTTTTTTTGTACTAATGCCTTGATGACTTCATTTTTTTCTTTGACTAGATCATACCCAAAACTTTCTTTTATATCTTGCACATCAATTCCGTTTGCTGTACGCAATCCTAACATAATCTTTTCTTCTAATTGATCTACTTTCGTTAAAACTTCTTTTTGTATGATAGTGGATTCCTGATGATGCACAAGTGTGATATATTCTTCTAGATGTTTTGTTCTTGTGAATCGAACTCCATTCATTTTAGAAGATGCTGAAACTCCAAATCCTAAATAATCTTGATATTGCCAACAGTGTAAATTATGTAAACATTCATATCCTTTCAAAGCAAAATTGCTAACTTCATATTGTATATAACCTTTTTTTTGCAAATATTTTACTGCTTTTTCATACCATTCAACAACTTGATCTTCTTTAGGTAAACTCGTTTTCCCTTGCATCACTTCTTTATATAAAGGTGTGTCTGGTTCTAGAATCAAACTGTACATACTGATATGTTTACTATACTTCGTAGCTAATGCAAGAGTAGACAAAATATGTTTCTTTTTTTGCGTCGGCAATCCAAACATTACATCAGTATTGATAGACAGAATCTTATATTTTTGACACAATTTTACAGCATCTATATATTGTTGTAGAGTATGTACTCTACCAATCTTTTTTAAGATAGAATTTTGTTTTGCTTGTAATCCAATAGAAATACGATTCACTCCTGCTGTTTTATATATCTGTATTTTTTCTTCTGTTAGACTATTGGGATTGCATTCTATAGAAATTTCACACGTAGGTAACACGAGATAGTTTTCCATAATCGTAGACAATAGAGTTGCTATCCATTTTGCATCAATATAGCTAGGTGTACCCCCACCGATATAGATGGTATCCACTGCTTTATCTTGACCATATTTTGCATTTTCTTTTATTTCCATCAACAAAGCATTGATATAATCACTGACAATATTTTGACAATTAGTATATGATATAAAGTCACAATACTTACACTTTTTGACACAAAATGGAATATGCACATATATACCAAATTTTTCCATTAGTCAATTTTTAGTATGCTCATGAATGCTTCACTAGGGATTTCTACTGAGCCCACTTTTCGCATACGTTTTTTACCTCGTTTTTGTTTTTCCAATAGTTTTTTCTTTCGCGTAATATCTCCACCATAGCATTTGGCAAGCACATCTTTTCTTAATGCTTTGATGGTTTCCCTAGCAATAATTTTTGTCCCAATCGCTGCTTGAATTGGTACTTCAAACAGTTGTCTAGGAATAACTTCTTTTAGTTTTTCCACTAGACTTCTTCCTTTTTGGTATGCTTTATCTTTATGCACAATAATACTTAACGCATCACATATATCTCCGTTAAGCAAAATATCTAATTTTACTAAAGAACTTTCTTGATAGCCAGCCATTTCATAATCCATGCTTGCATATCCTTTGCTATAGCTTTTTAGTTTATCAAAAAAATCATACACGATTTCGTTGAGTGGCATTTTATATTTGATTTGTACACGATTGCTATCCAAGTATTGCATATCTACTTGTTCACCTCGTTTGTCTTGTGCCAACTGAATCAAATCACCCATATATTCGGGTGGAGTAAACATGGATACCATCGCCATAGGTTCTTCCATATGATCTATTTCTTGCATCTCTGGAAGGTCAGCAGGATTACTAACTTCTACCATAGTACCATCTGTTTTGTATACGTGGTAACTAACCGATGGTGCAGTCGTGATCAAATCCAAATCAAACTCTCGCTCTAATCTTTCTCCAATAATATCCATATGTAAAAGACCTAGGAAGCCACATCGAAATCCAAATCCTAATGCTTGACTCGTTTCTGGTGTAAATTCTAAAGAGGCATCGTTTAATTTCAACTTTTCTAATGCATCTCGCAAAGCATCATAATCTGAACCATCTACACAAAAAACCCCACTAAATACAACAGGTTTTACTTCTTTATACCCCGGCAACGGACTATCTGTAGGACGATCGGCAGATGTAATGGTATCTCCCACTTTTGTTTCACTCACATTCTTAATGCTAGCACAAATATACCCAACATCACCCGCCTGCAAAATGTCCATTGTTTTTGGCTTTGGACTAAAAATTCCCACTTCTGTCACTTCAAAAGTATGTTTAGTACTAAAAAATTCTATTTTATCTCCCATTTTGACAGAACCATCAACAATTCTAACCAAACAAACAGCCCCTTTAAAATTATCATAGTAACTATCAAAAATTAAGGCTTTTAGGGGAGCATTTTCCTCACCTTTTGGAGCTGGAAAATTTTCTACAATGGCTTGCAAAACTTGTTCAATATTGGTTCCATCTTTTGCACTCACTGCTGGGGCATGATCGGCAGGGATCCCTATGATATCTTCTATTTCTTTTCTTGTTTCTTCAATTTGTGCACTTGGCAAATCAATTTTGTTGATCACTGGTAGTATTTCCAAATTATGATCAATAGCCAAATAGGCATTTGCAAGTGTTTGTGCTTCTACTCCTTGTGTCGCATCTACTATTAGAATTGCACCTTCACAAGCAGCCAAACTGCGAGAAACTTCATAAGTAAAGTCCACATGTCCTGGTGTATCAATCAAATTTAAGGTATACTCTTGATCATGATAGGTGTATTTCATGGTAGTTGGTGTTAATTTTATGGTAATACCTCTTTCTTTTTCCAGTTCCATACTATCTAGTATTTGATCTGACATATCTCTTTTTTGAAGTGTACCAGTCTTTTCAATGAGCCTATCTGCTAGTGTACTTTTTCCATGGTCGATATGTGCTACAATACAAAAATTACGTATATGATCCATTCTGTTTGACATTTTTACTTTTTTACTCCTTAAAACTACCCATATTATACGTGAATTTGGCTTTTTTTTCAATTATTTTCTACAATTTTATGCATTCACTAGCATAATTTTAAAAAATTTGGTATCATATATTTATAAGAGAAAATTGCTCTTTTTAAAAATACACCTAAAAAGGTTTTTTATGATGAATATATTTGAAAGTTGGTTAGTAGGCGATACCATCGCAAAACATGGATTATTTCAATCAGATGCTCCTGAACAAAGTCGTAAAGCATTGATGCTTGCAATAGAAAAAAAGATAGCTATTATGCTTTCTGTGATCCAAATTAAAGACGGTACCATTATTTGTTATGGAGACACAACACTAGCTAGACTTACTGGTAAAAATGGGTATACTTGTCATTTGGAAAAAAAAGATTTGGCAACCCTTACCTATCTAAAAACTGATGAACCTATCTTGACATTACAAGAAGCATTAGAAATTGTTCAAGGTAAAGTTCCACTTCTTATCAATATTATCAATACCAGTTGTTTTACTGACACAGAAAAATTAGTTGTGGAACATCTTAGTGGATACAAAGGTCAATATGCTTTTATGAGTGTAAACCCAATCACTGTACAATATTTACGAAAGACGTGTCCAGATCATTTTGTGGGGATTAAAGTGGTGGATTTTCATGAAAAAAAATATTGTGGATTTAAAACAAAAAAATTGAAAAAATTAAAATATAATAAAATTTGCGATCCTCAATTTATCTGTTATAATGCAAAATTACTTCCTAATAAGTATGTAAAAAAATACTCAAATATCCCTTTATTATGTTATCATGTCAAAACAAATGAAGAATATTTAGAAAAAATACAATATTGTGACAATATTATTATTGATGGGTTTGTACCAAAAATTTAAAAGCAAAACAAAAAAGATAGGAAACAATCCTATCTTTTATTTTGATTCATAATCTCTATCATTGCTAATACGATTTCTTTATCTCTAGCAGATAATTTTTTGTATTGGGATATGAAAAGCATTTCTTCATGGCTCAAAGCTTTTTCATCTTCTTCAAAAAACTGTGAAAGTGTGATGCCAAAAGCTTCACACAACTGTTCCAAAGTTGCAATACTTGGCATAGTTCCCCGTGTAAACATATTAGAAAGAGTGGATTGCATGACACCAGATTCTTCCGCCAACCGATACACAGACCAATGCCTTTCATTTTTTAATTGCTTAATTTTTTCTAAAATATTCATCAGTATACCCTACTTATTTTTTATAGTAGTATACTACACAAATTTTAACTAATTATAACACAAATGTGCTGATATTATATACACATTTGTATGTATTTATACTTTACAAAAGTATATTTCTTTAGTTGCACCGATGCACAAATGTTCTATTTTGATATTCATAGATACCTATTGTGCAAAGCAGAAATATATCTTTATCAATTTTATCATTTACGCATTGCAATTTTACTTTTATGAGATCTACCCTACTTATGTAGATATCTAAAATGGTATAGTACTTCATAAGAATATAAATGCAAAAAAAAGACAACTGTATTGTTGTCTTTTTTTTACTTTTAGTAATTTTTACATTCAAGTTCAAAATAAGATTGTGGGTGTGCACAAACTGGGCAAATCATTGGAGCACTTGATGCTTTAATTCTAGCCCCACAATTACGACATACCCATACCATTTCGGTATCTCTTTTGAAAACTTTGCCATTCTTTAAATTATCATATAGTTTTTGATAACGATTTTCATGTTCGTTTTCAATTTTTGCTACACCTTCAAATTCTCTTGCTATTTGGTCAAAACCTTCTTTTCTAGCAACTTCAGCAAATTCTTTGTACATACTTGTCCATTCGTAGTTTTCCCCTTCAGCTGCAGCTTTTAGGTTCTCTTCTGTAGTACCAATACCGTTAAGATGTTTAAACCACATTTTAGCATGTTCTTTTTCATTATTAGCAGTTTCTTCAAATACGGCAGCAATTTGTTCATATCCTTCTTTTTTTGCTTTGCTTGCAAAATATGTATATTTATTTCTTGCTTGGCTTTCTCCAGCGAAAGCTTCCATCAAGTTTTTTTCTGTTTGACTTCCTTTTAAGTCCATAAATTCCTCCTTGTAAATATTATTTACGTATTTAGTATATCAGTTTTTTTTCTTATAGTCAATTTTTTAATCTATTATTTTTTGTCACGCATATATTTCATTTTTTTACGGATCATATCTTTTTCACGACCATTTTTGCTTGGCTCATAGTAAATATGATCCTTAATCTCCGTTGGCAAATATTGTTGTTTTACATATCCACCAAAATCATGTGGATATAGATATTTACCCGTTCCATCATCATAGCCAGTTGGGTGATTTTTTAAATGATTTGGGACTGGTGCATTCACATATTTTTCTGCATCTTGTTTTGCTTTTTCCATTGCAATGTAGACTCTGTTGCTTTTTTCTGCTTCACATAAATAGATAATAGCATGACATAAGGAAAGGTTGCATTCTGGCATACCTAGTTCTTCGCAAGAACGCAAAGCAAACATAGAGATTAGCAAGGCATTGCTGTCTGCCATACCAACATCTTCACTTGCATGTGCAATTAGCCTTCTAGCGATGATTTTGGGGTCTACACCGGCTAGTAATAGTTTTTGTGCATAGAAGAGTGCTGCATCTGTATCACTGCCTCTAAGAGATTTACAAAAAGCACTTAAAATATCGTAATAAGTCGTTTCATCAATACCTATACTCTTTTTTTGTACACATTGTTCCACTGTGGTTGTATCAATATGAATGACACCATTTTGATCTTCTGGTGTAGTACGTACTGCCAACTCTAAAGAATTGTATGCACTTCTAATATCTCCACCACTTACCCATGCCAAATAGTCTAGTGCATCTTGATCTATTTGTATATCATAGTTGCCATACCCTTTTTCTTTATCTTCTAAAGCACGAACAAGTGCCTTTTTCACATCTGCTGTCGTCAAACTTTTGAATTCAAAAATTTTACATCTCGACGCAATAGCTCTTGTCATATTCATATATGGATTTTCTGTCGTCGTACCAATAAAGATAATACTCCCATCTTCTATTGCTTCTAGCACACAATCACTTTGTGCTTTGCTCCATCTATGACATTCATCAAGAACTAAAAAAGTTTTCTTTCCTTCTAATCTTTGTGTCATTCTTGCTTCTTGAATAATCTCTTTGGCATCAGCCACACCAGAGCTGACAGCATTTAATTTTCGAAATACTCCATTGCAAGTCTTTGCAATAATATTGGCAATCGTTGTCTTTCCCGTTCCCGGAGGTCCGTAAAAGATACAACTTCCCAGTGTCCCACTTTCAATGGCACGAACTAAAAAACTTTTTGGATACACAATATGTGTTTGACCTATAAAGTCTTCCAATTTGTTCGGTCGCATACGATCGGCCAAAGGAGCAAAAACATTTCCTTCCATTATACTTTTCCTTTATTTTTGTAATTTTATATTCACAGTTTTACTGATTGTCACATCATGAATAGTAACCAAGATAGTTAGTATACCATCTTCTTCATAACGAATGGTGACATAATTGTCTTTTACAAATCCATAAACACCATTGGTTTTGATGGCAATCGTTCCTTCTATCAAACTATCATTTTGGTAAACTTCAATGGTATATTCTCCATATCCATTGCCTACAATTTCATCTAGGACTATTCCATCTTTTTTAATACATATATCATACTGATCTTGTTGCTTGTAAGCAACAACTGTAATGGTTCCATACGCTACACCACCCAAAGTAATGGTAGTCTCTCCTACCTTTTTGGCAAAAAGTGTATTATTTTCCCATGTAAGAATATTGTGATCGTAAGACCAGTCTTTGACAGCGTAAATAGGAGATACAGTCTGGTAGAGTTTTGTACTACTTGGATAGCCTGCCACTTCCTCTTGCCCCTCTTCATATAGATACAAGGTCAAATTAGGTATCGTACTTGCCACTCCTCTTACTTTTTGCACACATACAGTATACGTAAACACAGCATCATTGGTTGGATCAGTAATATAAATATTCGTTTCTCCTTCTAATAAAGCTTTCAACTGGTGCGTACTTTCCTCATAAGATAAAATGTTTTTATTTTCAATAGATACATCAAACGGAACAACCTGTATCCCTTCTTTTTCTAAAACAATCCGTGTTGTAGTAAAAAATCCATCATAATTTGCATCGTTTTCATAGTTTTTGTCATAAAGATAAAGAGTCATGACATTATTTTGAATTGGTAAATATGTCTCTTGAGATTGAAATTTTACCGTTGTGGCACTTGTAGGTAAGACAGTCAAATGATATTGGATAGGATAATAAGTCACACAGCTACCGTCACAACGATCTAAGTATTGACCAGTAAACGTATACTCTCCCACAGAATCTATCATAAAGGATATATATAATTTTGTGCCTGTTTGATCCATGTCATATTGTACATGCATGCCTTCCGGTATTGCCAAATCTCTAATATTTGTAGCATAGATAGGACGAGCTAAACAATCGATTACCATGGTATACCAAATGTTTTGTTGCAACAAACTAGAAGATTGTTCTTTTCCATCTTGTGTTGTAACACTCAAGACCATGTCTTCATCACGCAAAGGATCTACGACATCAATAGTAATTAAATTTTGTATATACATTGGCTGATTATTATCATCTATACCAGATTGTACTTTTGCCCATACTGTATATCTTCCGGCTATTTTGCCTGATTGAAATACAGTTTTACTATAGGTAGGATCAAAAGGTTGATACCCTTCTGCTCCCTCTGGATAAGTGTTGACTTCATACATGACTTCTACATCAATAGGTTCGTCTACTTGATCATTAACAGCACTCATATTAAGTTGTAAAAACTCATTCGTATGCACCCTGTAGGACCAAAACAAATCTAAGTCCTCTTCTTGAAAATTTGTCGCATAAGTAGTAAAGTCCACGATTACAGAAAAACTTTTTTCAAGATAAGTATCCACACTTGTTTTTACCTTACACGTAATGGTGGCATATAAAGGAGTATCTATCTGTCCTTTTTCTCCCGTGTAAGATATTGCCCCAGAAATTGCATCATAGGTAATCGTATCTATGCTAGATTCTACTTGAATCTCATAATTATAGCTATCACCATTTTTGGTGTCAATATGTAAAGAATTGTGTTTTTCCTCCAAGTAATTCATGGTAACTACATCACGAGCAAAAGACAAGTTGGTGGCATATTGCCTATCTACTATATGCAAGGTTAAAGGTTGATTCCAAGTCTTATTTTCTGTACAAATCTTGGCAATCACATTGGTTGTCCCACACCCTACAATAGAAAGATTCCCTTGCATAGAAATCGATACAATAGAAGTATTATATCCTTCATAAAAAATCCAATATTCTTCATCACTCGTAACTTGTAACCCGAATAAATCTTTTATATTCCAATCATTTTCATCTTGGAAAATAACTGCTACATTATGGTCAACAGTGGCTGATAAATTGCTTAGTTTTCGCATAGCTAACATATACCAACAAATGCCTACGATCGCAATCAATAGGATAAGTCCAATACTCATGCCAGTTATCCAATATATTTTTTTCTTTGTTTTCACATTATCCTCTACTATGTACATAGGATCTATGAAGATCCATATACTGTTTTTATTTCATACAATTAAAAACTTAAACGATTAGATATTTTTGTCTTTTTTCATTATATTTTGCAAAAATATATGATCTATGTATACCTAAACATAGTATACCAAATTATTGTATTTTTTGCAAATATTCTTCTATAAACCTTGTAGAATCACAAAAAAAATACATGCAAATAACATGTATTTTTTTCTTTTTATGATAGATTAAACAAGCTCGATTAAAACCATTTGAGCATTATCACCTTTACGAACACCAAGGTTTAAAATTCTTGTGTAACCACCACCCATGCCAACTTTATCTTTTCTTTCTGCATATTTTGGTGCATATTCGTTAAAGATTTTTTCTAACAATGGATGTTTGATATCTTTTGTACGAGCAACGAATGCGGCTTTGCTTTCTTTGTCTGCTCTTACTTCTTGAATATCATAAAGTTTTGCCATAATTTGACGTCTAGCATGTAATTTCTTTGGACCGTCATTCATAACTTCTTTTTGTGATTTCACACCATTCTCATCAACAACATTTTTCATCACTTTGACAGTGTCTTGATAACTGTTGATAGCTTTGGTAAGAAGTTTTTCGGCATAAGATTGAACAGCTTTGGCTTTATCAGCAGTTGTTTCAATTTTTCCATACCAAAGTAAACTGGTTGCTTGACTACGAAGTAAAGCAAGTCTTTGGTCTGTTGGTCTTTTCAACTTCTTCATTGTATTTCTCCTTATTATTCTTCATCATTTCTTAGACTTAAACCATAACTAGCAAGTTTTGCTTCGACTTCTGTAAGAGAAGTTTTTCCAAGGTTTTTCACTTTTGCTAGATCGCTTTCAGATTTTTTAATCAAATCTTCAACAGTGCTAATTCCTGCACGTTTTAAGCAATTATAACTTCTTACAGATAGATCCATATCTTCAATGGTCATTTCTAATACTTTTGTTTGTTTGTCTTCTTCACGGCTAACTAAAATTTCCATTTGAGACATATTTTCCACAAGTTCTACAAACAAGCCAATATGGTCTTGAATGAGTTTTCCAGAAAGACTAATAACTTCTCTAGCACTAAGAGTACCATTGGTTTCTACTTCAATGGTAAGTTTATCATAGTCAATTCTTTGACCCACACGAGTATTGGTTACATAATAACTTGCTTTTTTCACTGGTGTAAATATACTATCAATTGCAATATAACCAAGTGGAGCATCTTCAATTTTGTTGTTCTCAGCTGGAACATATCCACGACCACGACCAACAAAAACTTCCATTTCAAATTTTGCACCATCTTCTAGTGTACAAATATGAAGATCTGGATTCAAAATTTCTACCATATCATTTGGTTCAAAATCTTTTGCTGTCACTTCCCCTGCACCATACTTGTTGATCTTAATCACTGTACGGAAATCAGGATCGGTATTCAAGGTTTTGACTGCCAAACTCTTTAAGTTTAGGACAATATCCACAACATCTTCACTCACACCTTTAATGGTACTGAATTCGTGTTGCACACCATTGATTTTGATCCCAATAGCAGCAGCTCCTGGAAGAGCTGAAAGTAATACTCTTCTTAAGCAGTTGCCGATAGTTAGACCAAAACCTCTATCTAATGGTTCAACGATAAATCTTGCAAAACAACCATTGTTGGTTTCTTCACAAGTAATTTTTGGCTTTTCGATTTGCATCATACCAAATTCCTCACTATTTTAGATTATTATTTAGAATACAACTCAATGATTAAGTGTTCTTGGAAGTTCATATCAATATCATCTCTTGTAGGAAGTGCATTGATTTTTCCAGTCAAAGTTTCCGTATTAAATTCCAACCATTTTGGCATAACGACTTTGACATCTTTCAAATTCTTAAACATTGGTTTTTCTTTCTTGCTTTCTTTGATAGCAATTACATCATCAACACTAACAAGGAAAGATGGAATATTAACAACTTTACCATTGACGGTAATGTGTCCATGATTCACGATTTGACGGGATTCAGCACGAGATGCACCAATTCCCATTCTAAATACTACGTTGTCAAGACGTCTTTCAAGTAATGATAACATATTGTCACCGACAATACCATTCATTTTAGAAGCTTTTTCGTAATATCCTCTAAATTGTTTTTCTAAAAGTCCATAAGTTCTTTTAACTTTTTGTTTTTCTCTTAATTGCAAACCATATTCAGTAACTTTCTTTCTTGCTGCACCATGAACGCCAGGAGCTACTGGTCTTCTTTCCATGGCACATTTTTTCGTCAAACATCTTTCGCCTTTCAAGAAAAGTTTACAACCTTCACGACGACATAATTTGCAATCTGCACCTGTATATTTTGCCATTTATTAACTTCTCCTTCTTTAAATTCTTCTGCGTTTTGGTGGACGGCATCCATTATGAGGGATTGGGGAAACGTCTTTAATTGATGTAACTTCTAATCCTGCAGTACCAAGTGCACGAATAGCAGTTTCACGACCATTTCCTGGACCTTTGACAAATACGTCAACAGTCTTCAATCCTTGTTCTTTTGCTGCTTTAGCAGCAATTTCAGCAGCTTGTTGAGCAGCAAATGGAGTGCTCTTTCTGCTACCGCTTAATCCTAAACTACCAGCACTTGACCAAGATACAGCATTCCCTGCATCGTCAGTAATGGTGATGATAGTGTTATTGAAAGAAGCATGAATATGACAAGCGCCATGATTCAAATTCTTTGTAGATTTTCTTTTTTTCGTTCTTTTTGCTTCAGCCATGAATTCATACCTCCTTATTTACTCTTGCCTTTAGAAACAGTCTTTTTAGGACCTTTTCTAGTTCTAGCATTTGTTTTTGTATTTTGACCTCTTACAGGCAAATTACGTCTATGACGAATTCCTCTGTAACAACCAATTTCTTGAAGTCTTTTAATATTTAGTGAAATTTCTCTTTGCAAATCCCCTTCTACAACGCAATTCTTTTCGATGTAGTTTCTAAGAGCACTTACTTCTTCTTCGGTAAGGTCTTTTACTCTTGTATCAGGGTTGATTTTGGTTTCTGCTAAGATTTTGTTGGAAGTTTGTCTTCCAATACCATAGATATAGGTTAGACCTATTTCTACTCTCTTTTCTCTTGGTAAATCAATACCAGCAATACGAGCCATTCGTTTTCCTCCATAAAAATATAAATAAAATTAAATATATGTAAAACGCAAATCAAGATGTAGTTTCCTACACAGCCGCCTTGATTGCAGTTTTTTTTAACATAAATGGAAATTGCTTTCCATATATGCACAGTTGTGCATGTCTATTAATCTGACATGGCAAGGTCAGATTAACCTTGTCTTTGTTTGTGTTTTGGATATTTTGAACAAATAACCATAACTGTACCGTTTCTACGAATCACTTTACAATTATCACACATTTTTTTAACTGATGGTCTTACTTTCATAAGTTCACTCTCCTGTTAATTCTTCTTTGTATTTCGCCATATTATACGGCCTTTAGTTAAATCATAAGGCGACATTTCGACTTTTACTTGGTCACCTGCTAAAATTCTAATATTTTTTAAATACATCTTTCCACTGATATAAGCAGTAATTATGAAACCATTCGTCAGTTTCACTCTAAAGGTAGCATTTCTTAAAACTTCTACTACTTCGCCTTCTGTTTCAATAACGTCTTCTTTAGACATTCAATGTCCTCCTATTAAAGTGTTAATATCTCAACACCGTCTTGGGTAATGAGTACTGTGTTTTCATAATGACTAGCGGGCTCACCATCACGAGTTTTGCACGTCCAACCATCTGGCATAAACGTTACAAATCTTTTTCCCATATTGACCATAGGTTCAATGGCAATCGTCATGCCAGCAAGTAAGCGTGCACCAGATCCTGCATGTCCAAAGTTAGGTACTTCTGGATCTTCATGCAAATGTTTGCCAACACCATGCCCTTCTAATTCTCGTACAATGGAATATCCATTTTTTTCAACAAAGGTTTGTATTTGATTAGAAATATCACCAACAAAAGAGCCACTTTTTATATTTTTAATACCTTCAAAAAAACTCTTTTCTGTAATATCAATCAGACGCTTTTTCTTTGCATCTATTTTACCCACTGGGAATGTTCTTGCAGCATCACCATTCATGCCTTTATACTTTGCACCAACGTCAATGCTGATAATTTGTCCTTCTTCCAAAATTCTTTCCTTACTTGGAATACCGTGTACAATTTCGTCATCAATAGATGCACAAATTGTAGCTGGATATCCTGCATAATGAAGAAATCCTGGTTTTGCACCACGACTGATAATGTACTGATAAGCTACTTTATCTAAGTCTTTGGTACTGATACCTGGCTTAATGTGTTTTTCCACTTCAAGCAATGTATCTCGTGTTATTTCACACGCAATTCTCATGTTTGCTAATTCTTCTTCTGTTAGAATGTTAATCATGATTTTCTCCTAGCAAACGCACAATGTCGTTACTGACTTCATCTACAGATTGATTAGCATTGATGGTTTTTAACAAACCATGTTTTTGATAAAAATCAATTAAAGGAGCTGTTTCTTTTTCATAAACACTCATTCTTTTTGTAAATGTCTCCAAAGAGTCATCTGCTCTTTGTATCAAATGTCCATGACAAACATCGCAAGTTTCACTTGGGTGTGTGCTAATGTGATAAGTTGCACCACATTTTTCACATACTCTTCTTCCTGTAATTCTAGGAGCAAGTGTTTCCATCGATATTTCAAAGTAGACACAAGCATCTACATTACCGAATGTAGCAAGCTCTTCAGCTTGGTGGACATTCCTAGGAAAACCATCTAAAATGTATCCTTTCTTACAATCTGGTTGGCTTAGTCTTTCTTTCACTAGTCCAATGGTGATCGTGTCAGGTACAAGTTTTCCTTCGTCCATATATTGTTTTGCCAGTACACCAAGTTCGGTTTTGTCTGCAAGTGCAGCACGGAAAATGGCTCCTGTAGAAATATGTGGAATACCATATTTTTTTGCAAGCAAAGGTGCTTGCGTTCCTTTACCACAACCTGGTGCACCTAATAAAACAATTCTCATATACGAAACTTCCTTTTTTAATCTCATATAATTATAACATATTTGCAAAATTTTTGCAATCATCAATCATAGATTTTAAACTGAATTATTTTAAAAATCCACGATAGTTACGCATCATCATATTAGCTTCTAGTTGTTTGTCTAGTTCAATCGCAACACTGACAACGATAAGTAGTCCTGTTGTACTAAATGCGTTGATCAAACTTTCACCCGATCCAATGGAAGCGAATATCAAACTAGGAACAATAAAGATAATGGTTAGGAAGATAGCTCCAAATAGAGTAATTCTATTAGAGACTTTCTTCAAATATTGACTGGTTGGTTTTCCTGGACGAATACCTGGAATGAACCCACCATTTTGTTGAATATTCCTACTAATATCATCTGGATTAAACTGTACAGTTGCCCAGAAATAAGAGAAGAATAGGATCAAAATTGCAGCGACTACCAAGTATGGAATAGTTCCTGTTCCCATATAACGACTGTACCAACCGTAGAATGTACTAGTAGGCCAGAACATACTCATAAGAAGTTGTGGGAAAGCAAGAATACTCGTTGCAAAAATGATTGGCATAACGCCTGTTGCATTGATTCTTACTGGAATGTGGGTGTTTTGACCACCATACATCTTTCTACCTTTAATTTGTTTTGCATAAGATACTGGCACTTTTCTTTCTGCCAAATCGATAAATACAATAAAACCAAATACTAAGACCAAAGCAACTAAGAATAAGACTAATGTTCCAATTTGGTTCAAATCCCCTTGGAAAATACTAACAAGATTTTGTAAAATTGCAGAACCTGCAGATGACAAAATACCAACGAAAATCAGTAAAGATACTCCGTTAGAAATACCAAAACTTGTTATTTTTTCTCCAAGCCAATAGGTAAACATAGAACCAGCTACTAAGATAGTAGTAACCATGGTACCTACCACAGCAGGGTGAACTTCAAATCCAAACATTTTTGTATTCAAAATATCTTTATACGCAACAACAATACTAATTGCTTGCACAAGAGCAAGAACTAATGCTGCTATTTTTGTATAAAAGGCAATTCTTTTTCTTCCTTCATCTCCCCCTTCTCTTGCTAGTCTTTCCCAACTAGGAATGGCAATAGACAAAAGTTGGATAATGATGGAAGCACTGATATATGGGCTAACCCCTAGTGCTAAAATAGCACCTTTGGATAATGCACCACCAGTAATAGAACTTAGTAAGTTCATGAATCCACTAGAACTAATTTCAGCAAATTCTGCTAGATTTAGTCCTGGACATGGAATCCAGCACCCTACTCTATAAATGAATAGAAGTGCAAGTGTCCATAGAATTGCACGACGCAATTCTTTAATTTTAAAGGCTTCTTTCAAGGTTCTAATCATTATAGCACCTCTACTTTACCACCAGCCTTAACGATTTTTTGTATTGCAGATTCGGAAAACTTTGCTGCTTTGACTGTAAGTGCTACTTCTAGATTTCCATTCCCTAATACTTTCAAACCGTAAGGGGCAATTTTACTAATCATATTCTTTTCTTTGAGTAGTTCAACAGTAACAACTGTATTTTCCTTGAAATCTTTTAAATCAGAAACGTTGATAACGTTGTATTCCTTTTTAAATAGATTGTTATTAAAACCTCTTCTAGGAAGACGTCTTGTAAGTGGCATTTGACCACCTTCGAATCCTACACGTACACCGCCACCACTACGAGAGTTTTGACCTTTGGTACCACGACCACTTGTCTTTCCAATGCCTGAACCGATACCACGACCAAGTCTTTTAGGACTTTTGGTAGCACCATCAGCAGGAGCTAATTGATGTAACTTCATATTTTCCTCCTAGATTTCTTCCACTTTGACTAAGTGTTTTACTTTGAAGATCATTCCTCTTACACAAGCATTGTCCACTAAATCATGAGAAGAGTTCAATTTTTTAAGACCAAGAGCTTCGACAATTTTTGCTTGTTTCTTATTGTATCCAATGGTAGAACGAATAAGAGTAACACGCAAAGTTTTCTTAACTTCTGGTTTTGTAGCTTTTTTAGCTGTTGCTTTTTTAGCAACTGTTTCTTCTTTTACTTCTACAACTTCTGCTTCTACTTTTGGAGCAACTTTTTTGGTTGCAGTAGATTTTGTAGCTGTAGCAGATTTTGTAGCAGCTGTTTTGCTAGCTGTAGCAGTCTTTTTAGCAGGAGCTTTTTTCTCTGCTGTTTTTTCTGCTGTTGTTTTTGTACTACTTGCTTTAGCACTAGCAGTTTTGGTAGCTGTGCTTTTTGCAGTAGCAGATTTTGTTGTACTTTTAGCAGTACTTGTTTTTGTTGTAGCACTTTTTGTAGCAGTAGTTTTTGCAGTGCTTGTTTTGGTTGCTGTAGATTTTTTAGCAACTGTTTTCTTTTCTTCTTTTACTTCAGCCATGCTTTCACCCCTTACAAAATTTCCTCAACAGTTTTTCCACGAAGTGCAGCAATTTGTTCTGCAGAACGCAAGGTATGTAATGCTTCAATGGTTGCTCTTACACAGTTGATTTTGTTTCTAGAACCATAAACTTTTGCAGTAATATCTTTGATACCACAAAGTTCTACAACTGGACGAACAGCACCACCAGCAATTACTCCAGTACCTTCTTTAGAAGGCATAAGTTTTACTGAACTTTTGCCATATTTGCCGATAATTTCGTGTGGAATGGTTGTGTTATGTAAACTTACACTAACCATATTACGTTTTGCCAAAGCAGTTGCTTTTTCAATAGCAGCAGGAACTTCACTAGCTTTACCGATAGCCATTCCTACTCTACCTTTTTTGTCACCAACGACAACAAGTGCACTAAAACGGAATGTTCTACCACCTTTTACAACTTTGGTAACACGTCTAACATCAACTAATTTTTTGTCCATGTCATCTGCTTTTTGAACGTTTCTTTTTTCGAATCTAGGTTTTCTATCAGTTTTTTGCACTTTATTTTCATTATTTTGCATACGTCACCTCTTAAAACTCAAGACCAGCTTGTCTAGCGCCGTCAGCCAATGCTTTCACTCTACCTGTGTAAAGGTATCCTGCTCTATCAAATACAACAGATTTGATACCTTTTTTAGTAGCAGCTTTTGCAACAGCTTCTCCAACGATAAAAGCAGCTTCTTGTTTTGTTTTTCCATTTATTTTGCTAGCAATATCTTTTTGAATAGTTGATGCACTTGCTAGTGTCACACCATTGACATCATCAATAATTTGAGCATAGATGTGACTTAAACTTTTATAAACGTTAAGTCTAGGACGATCAGGAGTACCAGAAACTTTGTTACGAATTCTAGTAACACGACTTTTCCTAACTTCGTTCTTATTTTCTTTCTTTATCATATGAGTACCCCTTATTTCTTACCTGATTTCACTTCTTTACGAACAATAACTTCATCAACATAGCTAATGCCGTAAGCATGATATGGTTCAACTGGTTTGATATCTCTAACACTAGAAGCATAACGACCAACTAGTTCTTTATCAATACCAGAAACGGTTACGATGTTTTTATCACAAGTAATTTTAATACCATCAACTGGTTTTAAAACAACTGGGTGAGAAAAACCAATGTTTAAGATTACATTTTGACCATCTTGTGTGGTTTTGAAACCGATACCATTTATATTTAATTTCTTTTCAAATCCTTTACTTACCCCTTCAACCATGTTGTTGATGAGTTGTCTAAATAGTCCATGAAATCCTTTGATTTTAGCATCTTCACTATTTCTAGTAACAATAAGTTCATTGCCTTCTTGTTTTACGCTAAGGTTAGGATTGATTGTACGACTTAATGTACCAAGTTTACCAGTAACGGTAATGTTGTGACCATCAATTTTGACAGTAACATCGGCTGGTACAACAATAGGTTTTATACCAATTCTTGACATAGTTTACCTCCTACCATACGTAAGCAAGTACTTCGCCACCGATATTGTTTTGGCGTGCTTGCTTATCAGTCATTAGGCCTTTGCTTGTAGAAATAATTGCAATACCAAGACCATTTAACACTTTTGGAAGGTCTTCACAAGAAGCATAGATTCTAAGACCTGGCTTAGAAATTCTTTTTAGACCTTGAATTACTCTTTCGTTGTTTGGACCAAATTTGAAAGTAATAAGTATACTTTTTTCTGTTCCCTCACCAACTACTTCGAATGCTTGAACATAACCTTCATTAAGA